>NZ_JBHTDH010000054.1:0-17642 GCF_042666555.1 Herbaspirillum sp. GCM10030257 | reverse complement strand
CATTCGGGTATGTGTTTGACCCAAACTGGTTGGAACCATACGAGTCAATCGTCTCCATCCTATGGAAATACGCAAAGCAAAATCGGTTGCCCGGTCACTTGATCACCGTGCAGCTCACCAGGGAGCCAATAGACCCGTACGAAGGCATTGCCGCATTCGAGCGGCAGGTCGACTTCCGGGAAGTACATAAGGCATTAGGGCTTCGTTTAAAAACGGTACGCGAATCGATGCTTCCAGAAGCACTACACCGATCAAACAGTCCATGGCTGCGTTATTGTCGAAAGTGCCTTAATGCGGGCTATCACAGCGTCGTACATCAGCTCAATAGGGTTGAGAAGTGCCCTATCCATGATATTGCTCTGTTAACCAGCTGTCGGAATTGTGGAGGATGCACGCCATACTGGTTGAACGCATTGTTACTGGATGCACCATACCGGTGTAGTAAGTGTCGTGAAATCTATTCTGGCATGCTGCCTTTATTATCGAAGAGGTCGCCAATGCAGAAGTGGGGGCGAACCGCAATTACCCGTGCCCGATTTGGATAAAAGTGGCTATGGACATTTCCTAGGAAGATAAAAGCGAATATTTGTAGCCAAAATTACTTCCCAACCGGTTTGCCATGCGATCTCAACGCATTTCCTCGTAAGTTATTGATTCAATGCGAGAAGTTTCCCAAGAAGAGACATGTCGCTAAAATTACTTACGCGTTTCAGCCAATTTTACTTTTGTGTAGTGCGACTCGAAAAGTCGCTGTTTCAATTGTTCAAGGAGATTTCACTATGACAATCACCTAGAGAACCTTCCGTTCCGTCGGAAGTAGCCTAGTGCGACAAGAAGTCGCCTGAGTAACTGTCTCATTTTGCATGAAGAAAAGGAGACCGACTGTTCCATCATTCGTAGCCACCCGGCACATGCATTTCTGGTAACGGAGCTGTGTGAAGCTGCTGGGCTAACGTAGCCCGGTCGATAAGACTAAGCTTGAACCGCGAGGCGAAAGCTGTATCTGCGAGCACTAACGTGGATAGGGCGCCAGGCTGAATGGTATGGCCAGCATAGCGAACTGCTGATAAACATCGTAATTTCGAACTAGCCAAAAGTGCTGACAGGCTAGAGCCAACATGGCACGTAGCAGGCTGCTCCTCTTAGGCTTAGGAGCACATGGACACGAATGCTACCGGTGGAGAGGCAGGGCCTAACCCATTCTTGTTATTCAGGCGGAACTTGGTAAGTCCGTATTCCTGCCCCTGTGGCAGGCAAACCGTAAGGGATGCTGTTGGGTGTGCGGATAAAGGATGGGATAAAAAGCAAAGGCTGGGCGGTAATAGCTCAGATACGGGATGCAACGATTTCCCTACGGCGAAAGCCGGCAAACTTATCCCTGGTCACCATCGCGAGAGAACTTGTGGAACTTCAATTTGGAAGGCAAAGCAAATGACTGCATCGGGCAACATAGATGTGGATGCGGCCTTCACTCGGTCGGCAGACTGGCTTGCCATTGACTGGCGGGCCTGCTGTTGCGAGGTCAAGAAGCTGCAAGCAAGGATCGCGAAGGCAGTACGCGAAGGCCGCTGGCGCAAGGTAAAAGCATTGCAATGGCTGCTGACGCATTCGTTCTCGGCCAAAGCATTGGCCGTGCGACGAGTAACAGAAAACCAAGGCAAACGTACACCTGGGGTGGACGGCGTCACCTGGTCCACCCCGGTGGAAAAGTCAGAAGCGATCGACTCACTCAAGCGGAGTGGTTACCAAACCAAACCGCTGCGGCGTGTCTATATCCCAAAGTCGAACGGGAAACGTCGCGGATTAAGCATACCTGTTAAAAAAGATCTGGCGATGCAGGCTCTACACAAGCTAGCACTCGAACCGGTCGCGGAGACGATGGCAGATCACAACAGCTACGGGTTTCGGCCCGGACGCTGCACGGCAGACGCCATTGAGCAAGTCTTCAATGTGCTTTCTCACAAAGAATCGGCACAATGGGTACTGGAAGGCGACATCAAAGCTTGCTTCGATGAAATTTCACATCCGTGGATGGTACAAAACATCTGCACCGATACGAAAGTGTTGGAACAGTGGTTGAAAGCGGGATTTATCGAAAAAGGTCAACTCTTCCCGACAACAGAAGGATGTCCGCAAGGTGGAATTATTTCGCCGACAGCGGCTAACATGGTCCTGGATGGTCTCGAAGATCTACTTGGCGCATTCTATGGCTCGAGCAAGATCGACGGCTATAACAACAGGATGTGCAGGAATAAGGTTCACTTCGTGCGCTACGCAGATGATTGGGTAATTACCAGCACCTCGAAAGAACTGCTGGAAAACGAAATCAAACCACTGGTGCGTGAATTCCTTGCTGAACGCGGTCTGGAACTCTCCGAGGAGAAGACCAAAGTGACGCACGTTTCTGAAGGATTCAATTTCCTTGGGCAGAATGTTCGGAAATATTGCTACGGCAAATCGAATAGAAAACTGCTGATCAAACCCGCCAAGAAGAATGTCAAAGCATTCCTGGAGGGGATACGGAAAACCATCCACACATTGAGAACGGCAACACAAGAAACAGTGATCAAGGTACTCAATCCGAAAATTATTGGATGGGCCAACTATCACCGCCATGTCGTAGCCAAAGACACCTTCGCGAAGATCGACGATTACCTCTGGCACTGCTTGTGGCACTGGGCAAAGCGACGACACCGAAACAAGAACGGTCACTGGATATACGCCAAATATTTCCGCAAGATCGAAAATCGCTCCGCTGTGTTCAGTTGCAAAGTCGTACAGGAAGACGGATCGGTAAAGCTGGTGCGTCTGCAGAAGGCGGCAGACATTGAAATCCAGCGTCACCCCAAAATTCAGGGTGCAGCAACGCCATTCGATCCGTCATATGAGCAATACTTCGAAAAGAGGGAAGCTACGCAAATGGCAACCCATTTTGGAGGACGCCGGAAATTACTGTACCTCTGGAGACAGCAGAAAGGACGTTGTCCGATCTGCACTGAGAAAATCAACAAAGAGACAGGATGGCATATTCATCATTTGATCCGCCGTGTCGATGGAGGATCAGACGTAGTCTCTAACCTTTGTCTTCTGCACCCTGCATGTCATACGCAGGGCCACAGTTCTGGTTTTAAGTTCGTGCTGCCGGTTGGGTCTGAACACCCGGCTTAGTGTGATTCAAGCCGGATGCCGGGAAACTGGCATGTCCGGTTTACAGGGGGCGGTGGCGCAGCAATGCGCTGCTGCTACCCGACCCTCGACGTGCGTTACGGGTAACTGTGGGGTGCGAAGCTCGGGGAACAAGGTACTGAATGCCGCGAGGCAGCTGCAGGTAGTGTCACGAGACATGACGCAGTTCTGGGAGCTTCACCCGGAATAAGGCTGGCTGGCTGACATGGCCAACATATGTGAATCATTGTTAAACGTCGTAAAGTAAGTTGAGCCCAAGAAGCTGAATGGCTCAAGCCAAAATGGCATGCGCGGGTCAATTCATTTACACATTGGATTGCACGGACAACATTGTGCGCGGCGGAGAGATGGGGCCTAAATCAGTCGTGTTGAAACAGTGGAACGAGGTAAGCCCGATTCCTCGCCTGAATTCAGGCAGGCCGACCGCAAGGAACGCTGATGAAGAAGCGGGTAGATGATGGAGCAGAAAGCGAATGCCGGACTGTAATGGCCCGGATAGGGGATGAAACGATTGCCCCGTGGTGAAAGCCAGCAGACTTGCTCCTGGTCACAATCGCGAAAGAACTTGGAGAACTTCTCTTTGGAAGGCAAAGCAAATGACTGCATCAGACAACATCGGTGTGGATGCGGCCTTCACTCGCAACGTAGGCTGGTTAGCCATTGACTGGCACGCCTGCTATCGTGAGGTAAGGAAGCTGCAGGTAAGGATCGCGAAGGCAGTACGCGAAGGCCGCTGGCGCAAGGTGAAAGCTTTGCAATGGCTGCTGACGCACGCGTTCTCAGCCAAGGCACTGGCTGTGCGACGCGTAACGGAAAATCAGGGCAAACACACTCCGGGCGTCGACGGAGTTACATGGTCAACCCCCAAAGAAAAATCAAAAGCAATCAATGACCTGAAACGACATGGCTATCAGCCAAAGCCATTGAAACGGGTCTATATCCCGAAATCAAACGGAAAACTTCGCCCGTTAAGCATACCGGTGAAGAAAGACCTCGCGATGCAAGCACTCCACAAGCTTGCCCTCGAACCAATAGCGGAAACCACAGGGGACCAGAATAGCTATGGATTTCGTCCAGAACGCTGCACGGCCGATGCCATCGGCCACGTGTTTCTCACCACGTCGCAAAAGACAGCAGCGCAGTGGGTCTTGGAAGGTGACATCAAGTCATGTTTCGATGAAATCAGCCATGAATGGATGTTGCAAAACATCTGTACAGATACCCGTCTGTTGAGGCAATGGCTGGGAGCGGGATATATGGAGAAGGGAACACTCTTTCCGACAAAGCAGGGATGCCCTCAAGGAGGCATCCTCTCACCAGTGTTGGCAAATATGGTCCTTGATGGACTGGAAGATCTGCTCGGAGCGTTTTACGGATCGGAGGCATTGGACGGAAATCATTACAGAGCAACTAAGAATCAAGTGTACCTCACGAGGTATGCGGATGATTTCGTCATTACCGGCAGAACAAAAGAATTGCTCGAAGAAGAAGTAAAACCACTGGTACGCGAGTTCCTCGCTGAACGCGGGCTACAACTCTCCGAAGAAAAGACTCGCATCACGCATCTGTCGGAAGGATTTGACTTCCTCGGTCAACACGTTCGCAAGTACCGTATGGGTACCGCGAATGAAAAGCTGCTTATTACGCCAGCCAAGAAAAATGTAAAAGCCTTTCTCGAAGAAATACGCGAAACCATTCGCAGTCTGAAAACAGCTAGGCAGGAAACGCTGATTCAGATACTCAATCCCAAAATAACAGGATGGGCGAATTATCACCGGCATATAGTGGCTTCAAAAACCTTTTCGAAGGTTGATCATTTTATTTGGCAAGCTTTATGGAAATGGGCACGACGCCGACATCCGATGAAAAACAAGAACTGGATTTTTGACAGGTATTTCCACCGTGAGGGAAAACGGAATTGGGTGTTTAGCTGCGATATGACGCAATGCGATGGATCGAAAAAGCACATATATCTGAAGAAAACATCTGACGTACCAATTCAACGTCATGTAAAAATATTGTGTACGGCAAATCCATTTGATCCACTGAACGAAGAATACTTTGAAAAACGCGATGCCTTGAAGATGGCAGACCGCCTCAGTGGACGTCGAAAGCTTCTGGCCATCTGGCAGCGACAAGCGGGAAGATGTCCGATCTGCTGCGAACGCATCACTACGCAGACCGGATGGAATCTGCATCATATCGTGCAAAAGGTAGATGGAGGTTCAGACTGTAGTAGCAATCTATGCCTACTACACCCTGTGTGCCACAGGCAGGGACATAGCTCTGGTTTCAAGTTTGTATCGCCGGTTGGGTCTGATAACCTGACTTCATGTGATTCAAGCCGAGTGCCTTGAAAGGGGCTCGCTCGGTTTATAGGGGGCGGCGACACAGTAATGTGCCGCTGCTACCCGAACGCCATCAGTCCTCCGGTACTCAGCAAGGTACGTCATGGACGCGTTCAGTTCGGCGCCGCCTTGATTATTTCCGTCCATGAAGAAACTGGAATCAGTATCAAGGAACTGAAATATATGCTCGAGTATGGCGTCGCAACGTCCCGTTCCCTGCAGCTGAATACTTTACAGCATTCAAAACCGGCGATAGCAAGCTTCGTGTAAACAAGGCGGGGCGTATAACCGTTGTTTTAAAAGGGCAATGTGCCGTGCATACGGTGTCGGCTTAATCACGGGCGTGCTGGGTTGACAGGAGGCGGCGAAGCAGCAATGGGTCGTTGCTACCTGAACGAGCAGGAAATGTAGCTGGTGTCGAGACAATATCTATAGCCAACGATCAGAGCGGATTGCCAATGGCATATAGCGCAAAATCACCACTGAAGGATTTGGCGCCATGGTTGTTTGCTTCCCATCGGATTCGAGGGCTATGCACTGCGAGCGGATGCGCGTGACATTGCGCCGTGAGGTGAACGGGTTCCTGCAATGCTCACCGTCCCCACACGTCGAAGGAAGTAACTCTGACCATTCGGAACTTTGACGTTCGAGAGCCGGGTGTGTGCGTTGGCGGCATGATGACACTAACCACATGCTTCCAAGTGCCTGTGCCAATGGCTCGCCCGCATGGAGCACGGAAAATCGACGTCTTCGGGGAATGCCCGGTACCTGGTCAACTGCGGATGGCGTTATCGGCGCGGCATGCCGATCAACATCAGCATCGCCGAATCGGCGGTCGATGAAGTCGTGCGTGCGTTGCGCGAAAAAATGGCAGATGCGTTGTACCAATAAGGGGCGCACCTTCTCGTTCAGGTTCGGGTGGCGGTGCTGATCGGCGAGCTTGAACTACGCGACATGCCTGATCGGCAGCAAAATCTCGTAGAGCATACCCGTGGCGATCACTGCCAATGCGTTGCCTGACGGTGCCTCCGGTTTTAACTGCTCTCCAGTCGGTCTTCCACACAATCTTAGCGCATGTCCTCGTAGGTTATTGATTCAATGCGAGAAGTCTCCCGAGAAGAGACATGTAGCTAAAATTACTTACGCGTTTCAGCCAATTTTACTTTTATCTAAGGATAACCAGCGTGCGCTTCGACATACATCCGCCGGGTTCACCGCTGGCTTAAAGTTATTTAGCTGTTCCTACGTTCCTTTTTCCATGCCAACAGCAAAGGAAAAACTGCATGATCATCACTAATTTCTTCAGGAGGCTGTTCGGCGGTCCCCGCCTTCACCCGCGCCGGCCGCCCAAGCGGCAGTGAAGGAGACGGACGCAGGCAATCCGCCCGCGGCCTTGGCTGCGGCAGGAACCGGACCTACGCAGGAGCTGGACGGGTCATCGCAGGCAGGTGTATCCGCTCCCATCTCCGCAGACACGGTCACGTGGTACAAAATCGGAATGTCGGCCGTCGAGGGCGAAGGTGTGCCGCTAGACCAGACGTCAATGTGGGCGCATAACGCCGATATCCTGTCCGGCATGCGGTTTTCGGCAACTATCCAGATGCGCACGCCGCTACGTGTGTTGGAGCATCACGGCGAACTGCATAGCAATCCGAAGAGCGCGCCGCCGGCCTATGCACGCGAACCGTGGGAGGGTATGTGGGTGCCTCAGACCAAATCATTTCGTGAAATGGGGATTGACCTGCCCGAGATGGATGGCAGACAAATGGCATCGGAGGTTGGAACCATCCCAGCTGACGGCGGCGACTACCTGCCTTTTCTGAAAAAGGTGCGGCGCATAGTCGAATCTTACCGCACCATCGACCAGCGGGTGGGGGAATTGCGCGCGCTGCTGGCCGAACCGCGCTACGCCGAATATGTATCCAAAAGTGGCGGCGCCGACCGCATCATCAACAATTTCTTTCCGACGTTCTTGTCAACCATTCCTGGTCTTCCTGCTGCTACGGCGAATTCGCTGCGCGACCAGGGGCTCGACACAGCTGACATGCTCGCCGCCGCGCCGGACGCCACACTGCTGGCTGTCAAAGGGATCGGTCCGTCTAAGCTCAAGACGCTGCGCGCACGTTGCGAAGAAATCAACGAGGGGCGTAGCCACCCGAGAATTGACGCCGTGCGGCGCTGACCGCAGTCTGGGTCCTAATCCGGCACGACGGCTCACGGGTATCTTGTCCAAACACTTCTGGCTTCGTCGTACAGCGTCAAATCATTTCCGTCCACATGCTTAGGCTGTCACAATGCACTACCTCACCAACGAAAAGGGACGTAACTGTCGACAGTCCGATATGCGGATGTGGACGAACATCAATGCCGTGAGCAGCGCCGGGCGCAAGACTGACAGGACCTATATGGTCAAAGAAGATGAACGGACCAATCATGCGCTGTTTTGTAAATGGCAGGACCCCACCTACCTCAAAACCGCCACCGAGGTCTCGGCGTCGCTGCTCAATCACCATTTCAATCATATCGTCTAAACTGACTGGCTGCAGTTATCAAATTTATGGAATTTCTTAAAAGAGGACTCATTCAGCGACGTGAGGGGACGTTCGGAGTACGCATTCGATCGTCTACATGGATTAAAGGCCTTATTTGCGAAGCTTATGCATCGTGTGGCCGCTGTTTCGCTTTACGGCTATGCCGGCCCTAAATGAGAGCTATACGCTATTTCTTCAGCCCCAAACATTGGGATTTTTCCAAGAGCTTTTGAACCCGGCACTTCGTTCTGTAACACGTCCCAGTGCTCGGCGAGCTTTCCTGCTTCGATACGAAAGAGGTCGACCACTACCTGCGGCGCCTCCGCCCAACCGCGAATGCGGCCGTGGATGGCGACAAGATCACCCTGAGCGACGATTAAACCCGGCTCGTAGTAGACGTCGGGAGACATCTTTTTCACCAATTCCTTCAACGCATCGCGACCTTGAGGGATGTTGGGATTATGCTGAATATAACTCGGAGAGTAAAGGCGGTCGATTGTCGATGTCTCATGGCGTTGGAACAAAGATGTCATCGCTTCAAGCACTAAGGCTTTGTTACGGTGAGGGCAGTCATCGAAGTCGCGATCAGCTGACCGAGTGACCGTAATTGTCCCAGTCATTCTCAGAAATTGATTATTTGGCAGCGTTGCATATGAGTGAACTAGACCACGATCGAAGTCCTGAACATTTGTGACTGTTGCACCGTCCTTCTCCTGCCAACTTACAGAGAAGATGCTGTTGCCAAGTGGTATGACCTGAATCTCGACGGTCTCAGTTCTTGCGAATGGGCCGTCTTTAATCTCAAACTTTAATTTGGTCTCTGACAGAAGCGTCAGATTGACGAAGAAGTTTGGAAAGGAGACATCGATTTGCATTCCGATAGGGTAACCAACTGACGACATCTGAAATCTCCGTATTTGTAATGTTGTTAGGGCACGGCTGAGTTGGTATTTGCGATTGTGAATACCAAGTTAGCGCACTCCAGTCTGCAGGGCCAGTGCGAATAGCAAACCACACATGTAAGAAGCGACAGATCGGCCGTATCTTTACAAAGCACCGAGCCTGCGCATGACGACAGTAACGCGGAAGATGTTCAAGCAAGAGCCGACCGTCTGGTGTCATGCAGAACGATCTGCGAATAGAAGAGATGAAGGATCTTGATAGACAGGAGGTAAGTTGACATCAAGTTGCTCAAAAATTTCTTCATCCCTTTTCCGATTACCCTGCAGCAGGCGGTACTGGTGTGTTGAGCAACTGCTGTTCCCACAGATAGGCAATACCGCTTCCGGCGCAATGTTGCTTGAGAATCTCTGTAAGCCCGGTCGCTGTATCAACCCGCGCCCAGTCGCGCTGCCACTCCGCCGCCAACGCCAACCACGTCATCATATTCGCGCCGGCGGCAATCATGCGCTGAATCGCAACTTGGTGGGCTTCGATGGATACGGCTCCCGATGCGTCGGTAATGACAGTCACATCCCAACCTTCGCCGAGGGCTTGGATCACCGGCATCGCGACGCATATTTCGGTCCACAGGCCGGCGATGATCAGTTGCTTGCGGCCGGTTGCTTTCACTGCATCTACCACTTTCTTATCTTCCCAGGTGTTGATGAAGGTCCGGTCGATTACCTCCTGTTCGGGGAACACTTCGGTGATCTGCGGGAAGATGTAACCGCCGCGTTCGGCGATCACGCTTGTCAGGATCGTAGGCACTTTGAAGACTTTGGCGGCTTTTGCCAATGCCGTAGCATTGTTGACCACCGCCTGAGGATCGTGGCTATTCAGATTGGTGAGTTGGTATGGTTGGTGGTCGATCAGAACAAGGACTGAGTCTTCAGGGCGAAGAAGCGAAGCAACGCCATTACGAAAGGTCATTATCGAAATCCTCCTATATTGTAGTGAGTTGGCCTGCATCTCCAAGATACCTGCGTAAGTGACGCTGGAACTTGGCAGCTACATTCTGTTGATAATCTTGACATTTCGCTAGTGCCATTTTATGTAGAACTGTGTCCCGGAATAGGGAACAGTGCCGCACACGATAGATGGATTTATATCGAATCGATGTGGAAGGTAGAATTCTTCTGTGTTGATCGCTTCCGACGTATCGGATTTGAGCGCGTACTACCGGAAACGATTCACACTATGGTCGATGGATGGGATTGCGGTGGAATTCTCGTGATGAACGATAGTTCAGTGCATTATGAGAACACCGCTCATTGTAATGTTCAAATGCAAAAGCAAGATTGCGTAACGCCCTTACCGCATCCGTCTTCGGCATGAAGGCATATAACAACGCTTCATGTGGTCTTGCGAAGCTTTCAGCCATGCCGTTACTCCGTGGGCTTCTGACCGGTGTCGTCACCGGCTTCAAACCTATCTACACCGCAAACTGCCGACTTTTCTGTGCAATGTAGCCCGATCCCTTATCGCCCAACGATTTGATTTCTCACGGTGGCCGGATACTGTTAGCTCACTCATGCAAACCGCATAACTAAAGGAATTTATTAGCGACGGTTATCCTCAGACGCCTTCAAGCCAGATGGGCTACTTCGTGTTCGGCAGCCGAAAACAGTACGTTGGTGGTGGCCATTTAACCCCGACGACTTAAAGGGTGGGTGCGCGGCAGCAAGGCCCTCGGCGAGTTCAGCCTCTATTACGGCGACACGCTGGGATAAAGTCAGTGCGCAAATGGCAATCCGGTCTGCGGCGCATGTAGGACGGCTTTACCTGACGATGCGAGCTAAGAGCAGCAGGGCGTCCGCGTTGGAAATGCATTCTATTCCTTCGAATATTAGGCATGATACCTATGAAAATGGCTTACTCGCGCCTCAGCCATTGAAAAGAATGATTCCACCCGACAGGTATTCCGATTGATGCAAAATTAAACTTCCGTATGATCGTCGCAGGTGTCGATCATGCAACGTTTCAGACGGTAACTGAGTTGTGGTCTAGTGATGCCGAGTAGGCGCGCAGCGCCGGACAAGTTGCCTTTGCAACGCATGACCGCTTCGCGCAGTACCATGTTCTCCATGTCTTGGAGTGACATTCCGCTGCAAAGGATCTGATCGCACAGGGCATTCTCCCGTTCACGTTGGCGGTCTTCGAGCGCACCCGTCTTGTCGACTGCGACCTGCCCTGTTTCGGGGAGTATGAAGTTCGGAAACAGGTCCCGGCACTCGATCCAGTCCCCTTGTGCGGCCAAGATGACGCCGCGTTCGATCATATTCCCTAGTTCGCGAACATTGCCGGGCCAGTCGTACGCTAGCAAAGCCTGCATTGCCTGGTCGGTGACGCCAGCAACCCGCTTTTCGTGTAGCGCACAGAACTTCTCGACCATCATCGAGACCAACGACGGGATATCATTACGGCGTTCTCGCAGTGGTGGTATCAAGATCGGGTAGACGCTTAGCCGATAGTACAAATCGGCGCGGAAGCGTCCGGCTTTGACGGCTTGAGGCAGGTCGACGTTGGTCGCCGCAATAATGCGCACGTCGACTTTGCGCGGATGGTCGTCGCCTAGTCTTTCGATCTCACCTTCTTGAAGCGCACGCAACAGTTTTGCCTGCGACGCCAGTGGCAGCTCGCCGAGTTCGTCGAGGAATAGAGTCCCACCGTCGGCACGTTCGAACTTGCCGGCGCGTGAACTGGCAGCCCCCGTATAGGCCCCCTTTTCTACGCCGAACAGCTCCGCCTCAATCAAGTCGTGCGGAAGTGCTGCGCAATTGATCGTCACGAAGGGCTTGTTCGCACGCCGGCTTCGGCTGTGAATGGCGCGGGCAAACCGTTCCTTGCCGACGCCGGTCTCGCCCGTCAATAGCACGGTCACGTTAGTTTCAGCGGCCTTCTCGACTAGGCGATAGGCTTGCCTGAAGCTTGGCGACTCTCCAATCATGTCCTCCAAGCTTCGGTATTTTTTCAGGGTGCTCCGCAGCACTTCCACCTGAGACGACAGTTCGAGCAGCTGGGTCATGATGGACTCAGGCTCGAAGTAGGACACATAGTCCTGCGCGTCCGGCCATTCCTCCACTGGCTTACCAACGATTCTGCATTCGTCGTGCGAACAGCCGACACACTTTGTCTCCTTGAACAGGATGAATCGACCCATGAACGCGGAAGTGTAGCCGGAAGCGTAACCGAGCAGGCCCCAGCATACGGCGTCCTGCTGCGGTCCGAAGACATTGACGTGGGCATCAGCTTCCCAGGAGTTACGCCAGATGAACTCTCCATGGAATTCGCCCTTGTCGACGTCCATGTCGCAAAACACAGGAATTACCTGTACGCCGCCCTCGAGCATGTGCATCTGCGGTCCTGTTGCAAACTGTTCATAGATCGACAGATTCCCACGAATCTTCCGAGCCAGTTCGGCGTCACGCTTGCCAGAGGCAAAACCCATGCGGGTGAACATACGCCTTGTGAATTCCTGACCGACAGAATTCATCATCTCTTCGCGCAGACTGCCGAGCGAGGCCGTATGCAGCAGGAGCATGCGACTTTCGGCTAACCAGATGGAGCCGTCGTCCGGCGAGAACCGTATGAGCCGCCGCAAATCCAGATCCTCTGGAAAAATCATCTTTTCCCCAAATGCTAGTCACCGAGAGTAACCGCAAAAAATATTGATAAGTGGTTCGTGCCAATTTTAACCATTTCATGAGCTAACTGGACGAATAAAAAGAAAAGTTCACTAATTGATAAGGGACATGTTCAGCCAGAGGCTATGCGGCAGTGCAGCATTAGAGCTTGAATACATATAGCATATGCTCCACTAGAAGCGATTCCTGAGCGCTGCTGCGGTGCCGCAAATATGATTTTTCCTGGCTTGGCTTGCTGTTTGTGCCAACTGGTACGGCGCTTGCAATATAGATGTGCATAAGCAATACATCGACAATATAGGAGATGACACATGCTAGGGCGCATTACCTGTTGGAGTAAGGGTGGATCTCAGCAAGCGTTAGGGCGGCGTAAGCGGTATCTAGAACGGCCGCATCGAACTCGATTTCGGCATTGGCGATCCCGAAATGCTCATCGAACTCGTTCTGCGATGTCTGCCGTTACCAAATTCTGCTGCTAGAACCGTAGGGTACAGATGACACCCAACGACGTGCAGTAGTAACTGCTTTTGTAGGCATGCCTAGAAAGACGCAAGTATGTGCCGATGGCGGTATCTGGCGCACCCCGGCCGAGCATCGCGGCAGCATTGATATGTCGAGCAGGCGCTATTTCGGATGTTAGTAAACCAAAGGAAAATAATGTCAAAAGTTCTCGTACTGTATTATTCGACCTACGGCCATATCGAAACTATGGCCAATTCGATCGCCGAAGGCGCCCGCTCAACGGGTGCAATCGTTGACATCAAACGCGTACCTGAAACAGTGCCACCGGATGTCGCTAAGAAAGCCAATTTTAAGCTCGATCAAGCCGCGCCGATCGTCGCCTTGGAGGACTTGCCAAACTACGATGCGATCATCGTAGGCGCCCCAACCCGCTATGGACGCATGCCAAGCCAGATGGCTGCCTTTCTCGACCAAACCGGAGGCTTGTGGGCAAGCGGCGCGTTGAACGGCAAGATCGGCGGAGCTTTCACATCCACCGCAACTCAGCATGGTGGCCAAGAAACCACGCTATTTTCCTTCGTTACCAATTTGTTGCACTTTGGCATGATTATCGTCGGCCTGCCGTATAGCCACCGCGGCCAGATGACGCTCGACGCAATTGTCGGCGGCAGTCCCTACGGTGCGACAACCATCGCTGGCGACCAAGGGCAGCGCCAGCCATCCGAGATTGATCTAGAAGGCGCTCGTTACCAAGGCAAGGTGATTGCAGAAACGGCAAACAAGCTGTTTGGCTAACGCAGCTTATGAACGTAGGCAACAACTTGACACCGTATTTTTAACTTTCACTGTTTAGTCCTATACCTCTAGGTCAAAACCGTAATGGAGTAATCATGAAGATGGCTTCAAATGGCGCTTTGCAGACGATCGTAGTACCGCGCACACGCGATCTTGGTGACGGCTTCGAAGTGCGGCGGGCTTTGCCGACGACACAACGTCGGATGGTCGGGCCATTTGTGTTTCTGGATCAGATGGGCCCGCACCGATTCGAGGCGGGGACTGGCTTGGATGTACGTCCCCATCCCCACATTGGCTTGGCTACCGTGACCTTCCTCTATGACGGGGAGATAATGCATCGCGATAGTTTGGGCACGGCACAGCCAATACGCCCTGGTGATGTCAACTGGATGACCGCGGGCCAAGGCATTGTTCATTCTGAACGCAGTACTAAAGAAGTCCGCCATAATGCTTCTTCCCTGTTTGGTCTTCAGTGCTGGGTCGCGCTGCCGCGCAAGCATGAAGATACGGCTCCTTCTTTCAGCCATTTTAAAGCCGACGAGTTGCCCAGGATGGAAGGCGACGGAATCATGGCCACCATTATAGCCGGTAGCTTTTTCAGTCGAACATCCCCAGTGCCAACACTCTCGGACATGTTTTACGTCGATGTCTTAATGCAGCCGGGCGCACGAATGACGATCGCTCCGGAATATGAGGAGCAGGCTGTCTATGTAGTACAAGGCAGCATCGATTTGGGCAACGATGGGGTGTTCGATGCTGGTCACCTCTTGGTTATCAGACCTCGTCAGATCTTAACGGTCAAGGCAGGAAATGCAAGCGTCCGCTTCATGCTCCTTGGCGGCGAGCCAATGGACGGTCCACGAGGGGTCGTCTGGAATTTCGTTTCCAGTTCTCAAGACCGCCTGGAGCAGGCCAAACAAGACTGGGAGGCTGGGCGCTTCCCCGACCTTCCCGGTGAGACGGAGCGTATACCACTACCTGATGATCTACCCGGAAAACCGGTCTTTTACCCATAATCTTATCCATTCACTGTCTAGAAGCGACGCATTTCAGCATGTATTGCGCATGACCCGCGCATATTCATTAGTGATCCTTATCTTGCATAGCTTCGCGCAGAAAGGATTCGGCATAACCGATCACCGATAAGAAGCGCGGAGCATCGACGCCTGGTGGAGGGATTGCATCAAGCGCAGAGCGTGGGGGTATAAAAGGGCACGCTTGCCGCAATGGAGAGTGAACGCAAAAAGTGGTCGTAGAGGTGGCGCACGTACTGAAAGTGATGCAGCGGTGCGTGCATAACTGGCTGCTTAATTATCGTTGGAAAAGCGAATCGGCAGCACTGGCGGATGGTTCGAACATGCTCCCATCAGAGGGTGAGGCCGACGTCCGATTGAGTGACCCAGAATTTGAACATGCGTGCGGTCATGCTAAATG
Source organism: Herbaspirillum sp. GCM10030257 (assembly GCF_042666555.1). Taxonomy (NCBI): domain Bacteria; kingdom Pseudomonadati; phylum Pseudomonadota; class Betaproteobacteria; order Burkholderiales; family Oxalobacteraceae; genus Herbaspirillum; species Herbaspirillum sp. GCM10030257. Next base: position 2,300 of record NZ_JBHTDH010000054.1, on the reverse strand, counting down.
TGCCTTGAACACATAGTAGAACTGAACGTCTGTCCACTTGCTTTGTAGGGTAAGCAAACATTAGGACAACGGCTGTGGGAGGTGATGATGAATAAAACAGTGTTTGTAATAGATAATGAGAGGTCGGGACTTCAGTCAGTGACAAAACTGCTGCGGTCAGCTGGACATGCATTGAAAGAATTTACCTCATCAAAAGCTTTTCTATGTGAGCCACTGCAGCCGTCTGCGGCATGTGTAATTCTTAATATGCATCATGCCGAGACTAGCGGAGTCGAAGTTCTAGATGCACTTGAACAGCGCGCAATAAGCATGCCGGTAATCTGCGTCACCGAGTATGGGTCGATTTCCATGTGTGTACGTGCCATGAGAGCCGGAGCATGGGAGTTTCTAGCCAAGCCTATTGACAGTGAAACGCTTCTTCGCGCCGTAGACCAAGCTCTTATGGTTGCACATGATACTTACAAGATGCAGTGTGATCTATTCGTTTCAAAGCAGCGATATGACACGTTGACCAGGCGCGAACGCGAAGTCCTGAGTCTAGCACTCAATGGATTATTGAACAAACAGATTGCCTGCCGTCTTGGAATCCAGGAAGGTACTGTTAAGCTTCATAAACGGAAAGTCATGGAGAAGATGGGAACCAAACGCCTTGTCGATTTGATCAGGATGACGGCTTTGATCAAAGGACAAGTTGTAAGAGGAACCTATGAGTCATTCATCAAACCCTGACATCGGACTATTTTGCCATCATTGATAGCATTGTCGAGGAACGCTGACAGGCTGTTCCATTACACATGCGTCGGCCCAGCATGTCAGCTTATATGATGTAATTTAAACGGTCGTAAAACCTAGCGGTACATCAAAGACAAGCGAGTAAGGCAAGCCCTAGTCAAATATAGTTGATGTGATTGTTATGTTTTCTTAATGGAGCAACGACATGAGCCTCGATGAAAAAATTCTATTTCCTCATGAAATTGATATGCTTCTTGAGGCGCTCCGAAGAGACTATAGAGCACAGTTAGCGTTAGCAAGAGGGTCCGGAGAATGGACAGACTGGCACAGTAACAACGCCCGCAGTGTTCTGCGCCTATTAGAAATTCTTAACCCTAAACACGAAGTTACGGTGGACGATGAAAGTATCATGACATCACCTGTGTTGGGTCCCCGTGGCCATTTGCTAACTTTGTCCGCATGTCTATTCGCACCTTAGTTCCGGATGAGCAAACGGCAATCTGAGATAGCATTACAACAGACGGTGGATTATCGACGGCGATATGGACTTTAGAATATTTTCTTCAGTTAGCACCATAGAAGGCGGTGCGCGCGTAAATTTTAGAAGTGCACAGCAACGTTTTTATATTAAGGATCGGAGCCGTAGCTACGGATATGCGTCCAAATGTCAGACGTAAAAGTGCCGCCAGGTCTTAAGCGGTAGTTTCGAAGTAGCCCTTCTTTATACAACGCTGAGTTTGTTGCTACCCCGTTTATTACAGATGGAACAGCATGAGCGACTTGTGACAAGTCAGCGTTGATGGTTTGCCAGTAGTGAACCTAGCGTAGGAGCCAAGAGCCAGCCAAGCGGACCAGAAACGGCATTAATAGATACACCATCAAGCCTGAAATTGTCAATGCCGACACGGCGGCGGCAGCCAAGTCAGGCAAGGACGGCATGGCCCAGTGCGCTAATGCACCGATCTGCTTCGGGACGATTACTGACAACGGGAAAACTGCAATGACAGACAGCATCCATTGCTTCCATCGTTTGGGTTGCCGACGTCCCGTGAAAGGGGCGAACCAGAAGTCCGCTTCGCGATGGACGTGGAAGCGGTCCACATGTGATAGCCAAGGCTCTGCGATTTTCAGCAAACTACGTCGGACGGGCGAGTGCAGCCAGGCCTTCGCATGTTCCTCGTCCACGAAACGTAGGATGACGACATATCTAGAGCCGGATTCCACGGGGCGGATGATGTTGGTTTCAAGATGCCCCTCGAATTGCCGATGCGCAGCGATCGCGTCTAGCATCCAGCGTTCATAATCAGTGCGACGCTCGGGAAGCACATCGTGCACGATGACACTCACTGCGATTTCGTTCTGCTGCGGTTGTGCCATAGACCCTCGAATAATTTGTTCTACACGGGCATATTACTGTTTGCTCAATCGTACGAACAGTATAACTAGAACTGATTTCATAAATACCTTCGGAGCAGAATCATGGCGAGAGCAAGATGAACAAAGGCAGTGTAATGTTCGATGCAGCGGTCCCATCGGGTAAGCACGCGCTTGAACTTGTTGAGCCATGC
>NZ_JBHTDH010000053.1:8350-18235 GCF_042666555.1 Herbaspirillum sp. GCM10030257 | reverse complement strand
ACTGGATCGAAGGGTATTACAATCGTCAGCGAATTCATTCCTCAACCGGATATCGCACTCCGGTTCAAGCTGAGGAAACGCTGATGGATGCATGACATGCTGTACGTGAAACCGAGGCAGGGTCAGACAATGCAGCGTTACGCGATGTTGTGAGCCGAAAGTGGTAAGCCCGCAAGCCAGGCGTGACGCGGTTACGCATTTGATGACGGTCCACCAGTTAGGCATCACACGCGCTTGCGGGCTGATTGGTATCTCCAGGTCGCTGTACCGGTATCAGGCCAAGCGACCAGATGACTGCGAACTGCTGGAACGATTGACGACACTGGCTGGACAGAAGCGACGCTATGGCTATCGACGCCTGCATGTGTTGCTGTGCCGAGAAGGATGGCGCATCAACCGTAAGCGGACGTACCGGATATACCACGCAGCCGGGCTGATGGTGCGTCGGCGTAAGCGGAAACACATCGCTGCAGTTGAACGTCAGCCAAAGGGTGTTTCCATGGCGCCGAATCACAGTTGGTCGATGGATTTTGTATCGGATGGGTTCGTCAACGGCAGACGATTACGGTGTCTGAATATCGTCGATGACTTTACCAAGGAGTGCCTGGCCATTGAAGTCGACACGTCTCTCACAGGACGACGGGTGGTAACCGTATTGGAGCGCCTTGCAGAAAGCCGTGGACTGCCAAAGTCAGTAACCGTAGACAACGGGCCAGAATTTGCCGGGAAAGTACTCGATGAGTGGGCTTATCGACAGCAACTGCAGCTGCGCTTTATCGATCCAGGCAAGCCGCAGCAGAATGCGTACATCGAAAGCTTCAATGGCAAGTTCAGGGACGAATGCTTAAATGAGCACTGGTTTTTATCGGTACGGCATGCACGTGAAGTGATCGACACCTGGCGACAGGAATACAACGACGAGCGGCCGCACAGTTCGCTTGGCTACCTGACGCCTAACCGCTTTGCACAAAGATTTTTAACCGCAGGTTCCATAGCCGTTTCGGACTAAGTTGGGTAGCAGGTCACACACATCTTATGTCCGGAGAAGCACCATCAGCGTAGGAACTCATGAGTGTCATGCCGACCTGGCGTGGTTCCGTCGTCCAAGCCGATACCTCCCTACTGCCATCCTCAACTGGTCACGTAGTTCATTACGCCGATCTACCGAACTAAAGTCGCTTGAAAAAGTGGATGCCAACGTTTCGTACAATTGAGGAACGGAGGCAAGGATGAAGCGGATACCAAGGTCACGGAATACGAAGGAAGTACGTGAGGAAGCGATCAACCTGGCAAAGGCGGTAGGCGCGTCGGAAGCATCGCGTCGGCTATCAATCCGTCTCAAGACGCTGGTCAATTGGGAACGCACCCCATCAACCACAGGCGTGGCATCTCGCGGGAACTGTTTCGCCGCCATTCCCACTTATCACTAGTATCAAATAATTGACATCTGTCTGATCGCGCACAAATACGCGTGCGCGAGCGCTAGCCAATGAAACCGAATAGCGGTGGCGTGGAGCGGTGGCTGGTGCAGAACGACTGGAGATAAAAGCAATGACGGGAATTCCACGCACAAGCACTATTTCGCTAACGCAGCCAGTGGATGGGGCTACGAGTAATGGTACCGCTGTCAACGTGGCCGGTGCCCCGCATAGTGCAGCCATGCCTGAGCCACGGACGCGACTGCCGACCGCAGAGAATTCACACAGATACACGGCGACTTTGCTGGCAAGTCGTCGCGACAGCTTTGGGTCACGCACCGGAACGGGAAATACTCTAAGGGAACCGGTTCCGTCGCGAGGCATGCCTTCACTTATGGCACAGATCGATGCACTCGACATCCGCATCCAGTCCGAGGATAACGGAAGCCTTTTGAGCGCTAGCACCAGTTTGGTCGAAGAAGCGACACCTTCACCTACGACGCAAATCGACACTCAACCTCAGACACCCAACATCTGCTTCGATTTCGAGATTACTGAAATTCAATTGACCGATGATCCCGATGACTCAAATAACGACGATTTGGCTGAAGCAGATGAAGATGCGAAAACGGCAACCCACCTGCCGCCGACAGAGCCTAGCGCAAGTCCCGCTCCGGCGACCCCAGACTATCGCAGTCGCGCCGGTTCCACAACCAGCATCAGCATTCACGCAAACTCTGCGTTGGATAAAGGGAAAGGCCCACATCTGGAAACGGCGAGCGATCTGCAGCCGGTAGCGTTGGACACGGGCCCCACTCCGGCAACTCCCGACTTGGAAGCATTGATAGCGCGCCCGAATTATGCATTCCGCAGTACGTCTGCAGATCGACAAGCTTTTCAGCAAATCTTTAAAGAAGGAACAGTGCTCAGGTCAAACATGAGCTACATGCGGGTAGAAGAAGCGATAAAGACTTACGAACTCTACCGCACTAAAATGACGAAACTTGTCACTGAAAGAAGTGTTCTTCGCGGAAATGATCCGTATTGGCACGAAGATATAAAGCGTATTCCAATCGAAGATTTGATAGCGATACGCACCCTCGTCGCCAGTTCCAACGAATTGAATCAAGCACTACGTGAAAATGATCAAGAGACCCTGAAAAGACTGAGTCCATATCTGAAAACCGTGATCTCCGGGTTGAATCAGCTTCCTCGATTTGACGAAAGCGGAGTCGCAAGAGGTTGGTGGCCGAAGCCAAAAAAGTTAGCGTCCGAGGATTTGCCGCCACTTTTCGAGGCAATGATTAAAACAGATGGCTGGACGAAAGATGGCCGACTCGACGAAAGTACGTGCTTTTCCGAGGTAGAGCGCAATACGTATCAGCTTCGTATGTTTTCCGAGGACCCCGATGCCGTTGTCAACGACATGAATGAGGATTTGAAGCGTCGAATCGACGGGCTTTATCAAGCGGGGATGGAGCGCGATTGGCACACCAAACCCCAGCTACGCCTGCTACGCGGCGCGAAATTGACTAACGACATCCTCAATAGTTATACCTTCGGAAAAATCGTTACACATCCGGGCTTTACGCATGCATCGCTTACCCCCAACAACTATACGGAGTTTCGTTGGGACGACAACGAGACGGCTTTCAATGCCCAGTTCGTGATCTACAACATGAAAACGGGAAAGCGGTTGAATGAGCTGTCTTATTACGGCCACGCGGACGGTGATGAAGTCGTGTTTTTACCGAGCACACGGTTTCTTGTGATCGGGGTGGAAGATTGTGGAACGGGGTGTCTAGATGAAAACGATCAATATAATTATCCGGAACGCAGAATACATCTATATGAAATGCCACCTGCGGACGATACGCAACACCAAGCTCAGCACGATGAGGCAACCTGACGCTTATGGACCGCCCGGTTGATAAACTGAGTCAATGGGAGAAAGCATGACATTTGCGAGCCCTTCCACAGACGATTCTCAATGAGTTCTACTAGGTTGCGCTCCGGCGCAAGATCTATCGTCCTATTGGGGAATTGCAAGTCGACCTGGGTCAATGGCTGACGTACTACAACAATACTCGCACGCACCAGGGGAAAAGTGTAGGTGCGTGCAGCAGCAACGCAGCATTTTCCAATCATGTCGGCCAGCTCTTTACCGGCCGCTGTCCTTCGGCGGTGTTAGTCACTCCAAATCTTGCAAAGAAATTCAGGCCTTTTTGTTGGTTCTCCAGCGTGCGCTCGCTGGCAGTGATCTTCCAGGGTATCCATGAATCATCCTTCTGCAGTAACGCATTTTGCGCTGTTAACGCATTTTCACGTTGATCGTGCGCCTCGCTTGCAGCTTGATTCAGGTTCGCCATGCTTTCCTCACTTAGGTCGCCGGAGGCTTTCAGTTCATCATAGTATTTACTGATTTTTGCCAGTCGTACTTCGCACAGCGCTTGCTCATCGCGTAAGCAGTCATATTCCGCGGCGGCTGAATCGAGCAGTCGGTAGCTTTCCGCAAATACGTTACGTAGAATGCGCCGACCGCCTTCCGTATAATCGCCGGCCTCAAGTTCGTTGAGCATATCGTTCAAATGCTTCCCTACAACAGATTTTTTTTCAGCGATTGGCGCGTCCGCGTATTTTTTGTACTCCGACGTCTTGAACAATTCGGTGACGCCCAGGTTTACCCAGTGATTGAAGTTCGCGTTAATGCTTTGCCTTAATGAGGTGACACTGGAATATTCAACATCGCGCCTGGTATTGACCGCATCTGTTTTGCCATCAACGCTGACCAATCGAAATTTGGCATCCTTGCCGACCAGCTTTACTTGGTGCGATTGGGTCACACCGGGCATGCCGAGAGAAAGAGTATGCGCGGTGGAGCCGGCCTCGATCTCCGCAGCGTTTGTGGCACCACCGAGGCCGCCCGAAATGGCGACCTGGCCGCCAGTCGCGTTGTTGTGCCTTTCAACATTGTGGTGACCCGTCTTCTCCGAAACATTGACATCTCGCGAATTCAGATGCGTGTTCTTCATACTGCCGCCAATTATCGCTCCTGACTCGTCGTCGCCGAACAGGAGTTTGAACAGATATGACGTCTTGACCGAAGCATTGAAATCGGTTTCTTGTTTGCGGCTGACATCGCTCATGTCGTCAATCACCCCAGGCGACACATGTGGGCATTCCGCAAAGATTTGCGCGACGCTGTGCGGAACTCCGTTGACATCGTCACCATCGTTGAAAGCCTTTGGATCAATACGTTCGATCTGTCCGTCATCGGTAATTTGCATCTGGAAAATTAGATCCAACAGCTTGCGAGTTTCCATGCGCATGTCGTCATCTGAGTATTCCTTGTTGACGCTGCGTGGAATCATGAACTTCACGCCCTGCTGCAGTATGCGATCTTCTGCAAGCGCTTTATCTCCTCCCAACTTGCCCTTGGCGAAAATGTTGCCAACACTGACTCCGGCGCCAGCGCCAATTGCACCCGACTGTCGGGTCTCGGAAACGATTGCAATTTCAAAGCCCACCGTTGACATCGATATTTCAAATACTGCATTGCGGCCATACTGTACTTCAATACGGATATTAGGCGTGCCTGAGACTGCGAAATTCCCCAAAGAGGCCACGAGTTGGGCAAAGCGGGCGGTTAATTCCGTTCCTTTGATGGCGTATTTGATCGGTTTAAGGTTAACTCCTAAAACACCGCCACCGGTCATCCGTAGTTTTCCACGGAGTTGAAACTGTTCAATCTTTGCGGCAAGATATCTATAGATGTCCTCCACGCCTTCGACCGACGGTGCCGGCAATATGCTTACCAGATCCTCCAGACGCTTGGCCATCAACAGCGCCTTACCTGTTTCTTCCCAAACCGGATGCCTCTTTGTGACTGGTACGGTACCCATCCTTTCTTTCAGGTCTTCTGCCCATTGCAACAGGCTGTTCGCTTCCAATGGCATTTTTAGTTGAGCAGGTAAGGAAACTGCTACCTGATTCAATAAGATTTGGAGCCGCTTGCGCGGCGTATCGGACTCTTCAGTATCAACACTGATGGAATCAACGCCTGCAGTATTGATACCTGTAATATCAATACCTGCTTCTCCCGCGATTTTCAAGAATTCCTCTCGAACGGACGCTTCGTCTGTTTCATCGAATTCGCAATGTTCAGGACGGAGGACATTTCCTTGTTCTTTTAGGCGGGCGATCTTGTCTTTAGCGATTTTCGTAGCGGCACATCGCAGCAACAGATCGACCGTATGTGGATAGTGTTGTACGATTGTCTTGGACGCGCTCTCCAGTGCGCCCGATGTACTCAACACGTAGTCATTGATCTGCGCCCCGGTTTTTGCCGCGTCGACGCCATACGCTGTTGACGTTTTACTTGCCAACTTGAACGCAGTCGCGGAAAACGGCGTTTTTCCTGTTGTCGGGGCCAGATCGATTATCTTCCTGGTGCCGGCATGGTTGCCTTGGCCGATAACCCCGGTAGCTTTCTCGGCGCGTGCCACTGCGCGCGGTCCCCATTCCGTTCTGAGTTTTGTTAACTTGTCGGCCACATACTGCAAATCGGTGTCCGCACCGACTTCAGTAAAGCCATTGCGTATTGCATCCAGAGCTACGCCCTCGCCAGCAGTCCGGTTGAAGGCAAACTGCTCTTTTCTAGTCGGATCGAAGTTACGATAAAATAATTTGCGTGCGTCTTTCTGGGCAGCATCGAGCAGAGTCGGCGTACTGCCAATGTTGGCGGGCTGTTTGCCGGTGCCCTTATATTCGGTACGGGCTTTGCGGGCGATCAGAAAAACTTTTGCCGCCCGGTCGACTTCCTCCATTCCCCGGTCCCGCAATTCCTGCGCATGACCTTCGCTGGCGGTAATACGCCGGATTACTTCCATGCCGCGGCGTAGCGGAGCCAGTGTCTGCAGCACGGCTTCTGTGCCGTCAGGCTTCCCGGTTGACGGCAACAGATCTGAATTCGGATCGCCCATTAGCCTGCAGATAATGTCTTCAAAACTTGTATTCGCTATCTGATCCAACATTGCAATGGCGAGCGCGGGATCGGCATCGCCTTCCTTTGAGGCGAATGTGTCGACTATCGCGCGATACGCTAGCTGGAAAACCTGGTGTGCATCCAGCTTGTTCTTGGCGTCCACCTTGTGCGTATCAAGGAGTTCATACAATGCGTGGAGCCGCTCCCTCAGCGTTGCGCTGGCAACATCTGTATGAAAGCCGGGAAGATCTCTTATCAGATTCTCACATTTATCGCTGGATCGCGTGCGTGCGTGAACGGTATGCGTAGCGACATCAGTTTCAACACTTTCCTTTAATGCTATTGCTCTTTCAAGATTGTCTTCGGCGGTCTGGATATCTTGAATATGATGCTCGTCCAGTGGAAAGATTTCATAAAGCGATTGCGTCAGCGTATCGTACTTTTCCACGTTTGCGGTATCGGACACCAGTTTGACCACGCTGGCTTTCGAGTCTTTTGCCTCAGATATCAGTTTGCCGGCCAAACTTTCTTCTTGCAAAAATATATCGCCGAGCGCATCTGCCAATATGTCGTCAAGTTCATGATTTTCTGAATTTTCTGCTGAAGGTCCGCCAGCCTGACTCCATGCATACATAGTCTGCGACAGTGCGCCATACTGATTGGCTAGCCGCGTAGTGTCACGGGTTGATTGCTGACGCAAGTCGGCGAGCAGGTTTGCGTGCTCGCCGACGAGCGTCGTCAAGATCCCCTGCAGATCATGCAATGTGTGCATGTCGCTACTGCCTGGTTGTGCCGCTTCTTCATCGATCAGTTTGCTTATCTCCGCACGTTCGACATCGATTGCATCAAGAGATCGTGTCAAAGACTCTTGCCGGCGAATGAGCACAGTCATTAACTTAGGTAATTTCTCACGCACTTTGCCACTGGGGACAATTGATGCCAGTACCGCTACGATATTCTCTTCATTTTTACTGAGACGTGGTTCAAGCTTCTTGAGATCTGATTCAAGACTACTGAGATGTAGTCCAAGATTACTGGGACGTAGTTTAAGATTGCTTGCCAGCTTTTCCCTCAAAGTAGAGTTGAACTCGGCATGCGATTGTTGTTGAGCAAGCAGTGCCTGGCGTTGCGTTACGAGTTCCATTACGCGTGAGCGACAGGCGTGTAGTGCTTGCAGACGCTCGGCACGCGGATAGATGGCAACCGCGTACTCTTCTTCCGCTTTTTGCAGCAGTTGTTTTGCGTGCGTGATCTGCTGCGCGCTGATGCGGGCTTTCGGTACGCATTCTTCCCGGAGTTGTGCGGAGGTGCGAGTTGACATTTTGCCCTTCGCGATAAGCCGTGTCGTCCTCTCCCGTTCCGAGCGGGATTGCGGCGTCGTCATCGCCTTTTGCATATTCGGCGCCTTTTCCTGTGGCAAAGACGCCAGGCCCACAACCACGGTCCGCTTCATTGCAGACGTAGTGCGTTTTACTACATTTTTCAGTATGCTGTATGCACGGAGGCGCACCGATGCATCGGCCGACTGTGTCGTCTCATTGGTTGTTCCACCATGTTGTTGCACACCGCGCTGTGCCGCATCGATTTGCAAGCGGGTGTCGGCCATGTGCTTACGATGTTGGTGCGTGCTTATGCTGGAGCCGAGCAGAAGGTATTTTTCCATCGTTAGCAGTGCAGCGGGCGGAGGAGGTGCTGCTTGCTCACGAATTTTTTTTAGCTGCGCCGCCTGATCATCCTCATGCTTGACCGAGGTCCTATTAAAGTATGCGAAGAAATCGAACCCGATGGTCTTCGAACCGTTTGGTATCTGATATGAGGTTGCCATATTGTTTTCTACACATCAGATACGGGATTCAAATATTCTTCATTCATTCGGATGAAATATCGGTTATAAGGTATTGGCATCAATGCGTTCCTGAAGATCAAGCACAAAGGTCAGTGCGTCTTCGGCCCACCGCAGCCATTGATCCATTTGTACCGCGGCATCGCAGCGCCATACTAGCGCCAGCTTTCCATCGATCGCCAGCGGGCTGACTGGAAATGCATAGTCATAGGCGGCTGTCAGGCGGACGAGCAGCGCTTGCCAGGTCTTTGCGCCGAGTGCGCCGAGCCGTCCTACTTCGCATATCAGCGACAGATGCTGCGCATCGGCGCAACGTGCAACGACCGGATATTTATCGGCGAGGACGAAGAAAAGCCCATCGCTCTGCAAGGTGTTATGCGGCAGATCAAGCACATCGCGCAGACGCTGCAGGTGCATGTCCGGTAACGCATGTGACTGTGCCTGCGCATTCGGTTGTAATTGCATTTGTCTCCGCCTTTCGGGTGCTATATGTTCGGTAGTAATGCGCTTACCCCGTACTGCCGACCTCATGGATATTGAGTATATTCATGGGTGTTACGGGGATATTAATAGTTCCATTAGCGGTGGCTGCATGTTATTCGCGCCCAAGCGCGGCATAGGCAGGATTTTGGCGTGCGACTGAAAGAATCCCGTCTTATTTGGAGGCCGGCGTTGCGTCCTGATCTGCGCAATCGAGTGGAATGAAAGAATAAGGAAGTTCGAATAAACAGGAGATGGGAAGAACCGCCGGCAACAATACATTGCAAGGCAATGCATGCCGACCGCCGAAATCGACGTTCGACCTATGGCATCCGAGCCGATGAGAAGATGGTCGCTGGCATGCGCCGCCCTTGTCGAACAAACCGGTTGCGACGGAGCCGCTGCCTACGGCGGCGCCAGTGCGTCCGGTACGGCGATCTCCAGGCTGGAAAGCAGCATCCTGCTCTCACTCTGGATCAACAGGTTCTTTGTCGCGGGAAGTGAACGACTCGCGCGGTCAGGTGTGCATGAGCCGTAGCACCGCATGTGAGGAGATGCAATTTTTGCTATCTAACTGGAAGGCCCAGCTTACGATAGTCATCCATGATCTTTTGCACTGCTTCCGACAACGCCTCGTTCGCGCTATCCTTGGAACGTGGATCATACACCTCCTTCTCATGCTCCTCGTCGGAAAGACGAGTAATGAAACTGAATTTCCCTTTACTTGAGAGCTGCGCCACACAGTCATCGGCGTTTGGATTCGTAGTGGTCTTCATATAGTTAGCGACGTCGGAGACTTGCAAAGGAACAGCCAAACGCCAGGTGTTCCCACCCCGGCCTCCGATCTTAAACTGACCGCTAATGGGTCGTTCGCCTGCGAGGAACATTTTCTGCTGCTCCGCCAGCTCGGGTGATTTACTGGCAGATACCGATAAGGGGCCTGGTTGCGGCGTAGGCGGCTGCGAATTAGGCCGATGTTGCGGATAGACCTGCTGCTGCGGCGGATAGACCTGCTGCTGTTGCGAATGGAACTGCTGCGGCGGATAGACCTGCTGCTGTTGCGAATGGAACTGCTGCGGCGGATAGACCTGCTGCTGTTGCGAATGGAACTGCTGCGGCGGATAGACCTGCTGCTGTTGCGAATGGAACTGCTGCGGCGG
>NZ_JBHTDH010000053.1:0-8253 GCF_042666555.1 Herbaspirillum sp. GCM10030257 | reverse complement strand
CGGATAGACCTGCTGCTGTTGCGAATGGAACTGCTGTTGCGGATGGAACTGCTGTTGTGGATGGAGTTGCTGTTGCGAATGGAACTGCTGCCGCAGATGGGACATCGTCCTCGACATCCCGCCGTGATTAGGCTGCATTGGAAAGTGCTGTGGACTCTGTAGCCGATATTTGTCGGGGTTTGGCATTCCGCCCGAATAAATGCGGCCGCCGCCCGCGAGGTGATTCTGAAGGAAGGCTACATGATTTGGATTTTGTTGCACTATTCTCTGAAAATTTGCGGCACCGGCATTCGGACTACGCCCTGGGAAATGCTGCGGCTGTGATGCACGATGCTGCGTTGACTGCTGCTGCGGTGGATAAACCGGTGGCTGTGGCGAATTGAGTTGATGCTGTACAGACTGCTGTTGGTTCCTGCCTAACTGATCGATTTTGATCATCGCTTCTCGAATTTCCGAAACGATTACATCATATACATCATTTTTGACCGAATCAGGCAATCCGCTCCGTTCGTGCCCGTTGTGGCTATCGTTTGGAGCATAGGTAAAATTTTTTTCCAGATTTAATTTAAGGCTATTAAAGAAATTTTCCGCGGCTCCTGTCGAGCCGCTATTCATCCCTGTCTGCTTCATGAAGTCCGCGATCGCTTGATGGGAGATCGAGGGATTCAAATTCAACTTCCACGTACCGCTTGTTTGTTCACCGCCCGAATAAGTACCTCCACTGGTGAATGGCTTGGCCAGGAGTGTTGGCAGTTGGAAGTTCTGTGTCATTCCTACAAAGCGCGCAGCGCGGAAATTCTGACTTTGCAATTGGGAAGGATGTTTGTTTTGTGCAGACTGCAGCTCCCTCGACGACATTGGCCGCTGTGGAGAGGGTTGGTTGCCGATTTGCGAAGCCTCCAGCGTCTGGGACAGTAGCGTGCTCGGACCAAATTTGCCGATTCCAAAAGTCATTTGTTCACCTTTCAACGTATTCGTATTGTGTTGGAGCCGATCGGATAGTTCAACTTGACCTCGCTCGTCGCCAGTCTTCCCTGCAGCAAGGCTTTATAGGCCGGGACCAGCTTTCATTCGCCGGCTTTTCCATGCGTCTTTTGCTTCGATAGGTGGCATCCAGCCGCAGTGCAGTTCCATTCTGTCTGTCGCAATCGCGCATGGTCTTGTGCGTGATATAGGCATCTCCTGAGTAAGCGATGCCGCGGAATCAGAACGAAGGGCGGCGTCTGTTGACGACCGGCGCCCCGCGATCCAGTTCTAGAGAAGAACCGCCAGACACATTGCGTGATGTGGCTGAAGCCGCAGGGCCGGGGCTACGCTGGGCACGTTCGCTCGACGAGTCTTCCGGCGCAACGGAGACATTATCTGTGGCCGGCCAATCGAAAGTTGGTCCGGGGACAGGAGCGGACGTGGCATCTGCTGTTTAGTTGCACACCTTCGCCAACGCGAGATAGTTCCGGGCAGTCTGAATCACGACCGCCAGAATCTAAAAGCGGATGGAACATGAAGAAGGACGAATGAAGAAGGTCAGGAGTCCACCAGTAGATCAGAGGAAGAATGCCGGTTTCGGAGACAAATGTGTAAAGGTCGATATCAATGAATGGTAGCGGTTCAAAGGCTGGCGCATTGCCTTTGGACGTGCGGCTGGATAGTACGTTTGCTTTCGCAGTTCGCCGGTCTGTATGCCCTTATTGCTCCATATCGCCTGATATGCGGTTCCCCCCACCTGACCTGGCATACTAAATTCTTTAGCACCGTGCAGGTCCTACGCTTGCATTCCGGTACTGGCAGGGAGGCCTGTACTGCCAGTCACGTATAAAAGTCCTGTCTGCTTACCCGTTGGTTTCCCGAATTTCGCCCGACCCCGTAGTATCTGAAATCTTTTCATCTCCATGAAGATGTGCGATGGAACCATTCTCACGCCGGCGTGCACTCATGTGACGTCACTGTCACTGGTTGATATAAACAGTTATCTGGAAGGATAGGCACATTGAGGACAGGCTTACCACCCGCGGCTCATTACCACGTCCCGGCAGCAGTGCCCATGCCGGTTGTTGTAACCGGGCCGGGCGTTGCGCCTGTGGCACCGTCTGTCATGCCGGCGTCTGCACGTCATGCTGGTCGGCCACAACCAACGGTGCAGTTTCAGCAATACCGGATGGACATCAATATCTATCGTGCATTGTTACGTAGTGTACGCAACCGGTTCAAGTTCACTCTACGCTGAAGAGCTATAACGGCCAGGATATCGTGAAGCTGGTGCAACAAAGGCAGCCTACAAGGCTGCCGCCTGCATTGGCCGCTGTCCAGGGCAATATCAACCAGCAGCCGGGTGTGCGGTACCACGCAAAGCGCCTCGTCCTGCATGGCGAAGACATCATGCTGGTGTTTGGATCGCGTAACGGCATCATCGTCGATGCGCGTCTTGCCGACGCCGCACTGGTGGCTGCCATTGATGGAGCCGGGCCGCCGGCAGGCGCCATTTCGATCGATGGTATCGAAGATGCCGCCAGTGCCCGCGCGGTGGTCGCCAACTTCAAGAAAATATTGGTCGACCCGGATAAGCGCTACCGGATGGACGACACCGAGAGCGAGCAGTTCGTCGATGCATACCGGGGGTCTGTTCCAGGATGAGGATGACCCGGAGGCTGGAGAAAAGCAGTATCAGAAAGTGTGCGCAGAGGTGCAAGACATTATCAAAGGCCGTCCTGAGCTGCAGGATACGCCGATAGAAGAACTGGTCGCGGTCCGTGAATGGACCGGCAATACGCTCTGGAAGGTGATGCAGGATCTGCTGATGCATGACATCACTGAAGAAAACTGGGATGCGTTGTCGACGATGTTGCCTACTTCTCGGAAGATTTCATTAGTAGAAGGTCTGCCACTCGTGAAGGCAATTATTTCCGGGCTAAATGCACTTCCGATAGCTATGCCTACAGCGGCACCGTCTATACCGGCGAAAAACAGGAGGCAGAGTGGATTCAGCGCTACGAGCCAGTGCAGACTTTGACCGACTGGCGTTTTTTCGCAACTGCGAAAACCGAGGAAGGAAAGTGGCCGGGGCTCAACGTCAATTGGGAAACCGTCTCCGTCAATGGCAAGAATATTGAGATCTTTTCCTACATGCCGGAGGAACACGAAGTGCTATTCCCTCCCGGTACGAGATATCACGTCGACGAGATCATGATCACCCCCCGATCGAATCCAGATTATCCGCAAGCGGACATTCATATGCGGCAGCAGGAAAAATAAAACGGGCGTGGAGCGGTATCGCTACCTTCTTGGGACAGATGACGTGAATCGGCAGGCGTTCATGCAGGTACTCCCTGTCGCACCTGCCTGGCTGTTGCTGTCTGCACGACTCCTGCCCGACCCAATGACATGGAACTATCCAAGCAGCCCCGTCACTCATTGGTAAAGACGATACGCGCACCCGTGACCTTTTACCTTAATCAAGGAAGAGAAAATGCCTATACCCGAAGAATTTAAAAGCTGGTTCGAGGAACTGTGCAAGGAATGTGGGGTGCCGGACATCGTTCTCGCCTGCGAAGAAAGCGGAATGGCGCTTGGGGAGGTTCCTTTTTTGTTTGCGGATGGTGCAATCGGCAGCGAGGGACAGCTTTTGATACAAACCGTCCTTGCTCCCCTACCCAAGCAAGGTGCGGCAGAAATGATGCGACGTATGCTCCAGACACAGATGCTGATGGTAGGACCCGGCTGTCCGGTGTTCGGCTTGGAACCGAATACCAACCTGATCTTGTTGCTGACTCCGATCGACCCTGCACAGATTCCGCCCAAGGGGGCGGCCATATTGCTGCAAGCGCTAGCCAAGGCTGCTGGCGTCTGGCGCGACGTGCTGGAACAAGATGGTCCGGTCAAAGTGAGCGGCCATCAGCAAAAACTGCTCCAGAAATTGAAAAGATAAAGGGGGCATATCATGTCTGACACCGTCAACTCCCACAGCACTGGCTCCAGCCGCTACTACAACGTTACCAACAATAACGACACTTCTAGCCATGCTCTCACAGACAAAACCAACAACACGAACGACATCCGCGAGGGCGTAGCTGAAGGCCTTGGCCGCAATCTGAAAGCGTTCGGCGCCTGGCTCGGACATCAATACATCTGTGTCGGCGGGCCTCGGCAAACCGCAGAATTTCTTGGCATGCTGGTGACGGAAAAAGCCAAGGACAACCCCATGGTCACCCTTGGCGTAGGAGCCTACCTTAGCGCAGGTTACTTGTATCGGTCGGGAGTGATGTGGAAGCGAGTGATGAGTGAAACCAAAGAAGAAGCCGATTTGGTCAACGCTGCCTATGCCGGCCATACCGATCCCAGTAAACTTTCCCCAGAGGAGCTCGCCAGCGCCGGCCGCCAGCGAAAGCTGGACTTGGCGGTCGCCACGGGAGCCAATCTTTTAGTCGGCGGCACCTTGGCGGTCACCGGCTACTTGGGCGCGTTCCGCGGAGTGCAAGCGATGTACCTGGACCCCGGCTTTGCGATACGTCAGCATTTCTATGCAATAGGACGTGACCTCTCACAGGGAACGTTTAGTACCGTCAATGGCGGCGGTCCTCCGCTCACATCGGCTGAAACCAAAGGGCCGGCACTGTTATACAGCCTTGGACAAGTCGCCAGCGGCATTGCCATGGATTATGCGTCATCTTTTATCAAGGAGCCTCAGTACAGGATTGCGGTCCGTGCATTTATCGTTGTCTTGGCTGAAGCAACTGATAATTTTGTGTTGGGATGGGTGGCCGGCGCAAAAGCGGCAAGGAGTTCCAGCAAAGGGAAAGAAGATTTACAGCACGCGGAGCTTACCGCAGGTTCATCAAGGAACGTTTTCCCCAAGCTTTTCGACCAGTCTCTCACTCGTGAAGCCGTTCTCCATGTGTTCGGTAACGTTGCTGGCGGCTTGGTTCTGGCCACCGAGTTGAGTGATAAATTGAAGACGCCAGCGGAAGGCGTGAACCTCTTGCAGTCGCTGGTCGTCAACGTTGGGGTGGCTGCCGGAATAGGTCTGGCCTATGGCCGCATTGTTGCAATATGGACGGCGCAGGGAACGCAGCGGAATTATGTCTTGGATAATACTTCGGGTGGGTCGGTGGGATCAACAGAGAGCGGACACAGCATCTCGACTTTGCGACAACCTCAGATGGGACCTGTCAACCTCGTCCGTGTAGGAACTCCGGATATTACCGAGAGTGGAGATGAAAGAACAGGTGCGGGGGTTGGGCGCGGACGAACTCGCTCGGACATCGGTCAAGTGTTCCTTGCTACTCCGAGAGTAACGCGCAGCGCAGCGCCGAATTTTTTGGATACTAATGAGGGCCGACGAAGGCGTGACGCGCTTAATGCCGGCCTTTTAGAGCAGCAACAGTGGATAGAAGAAACTTTCAGTCCGGATAATTTGCATTCTCCTCTTGACATCACCAATTTGAATCCGGCAACGGCCATCGACACGTCATCGGTCGAACACTCGGATGAGGAGTACGTCCCAGATTCAGTTTGGAGATCTGCCCATGACAACACTACAGCGCAATCTAACGCCATCGTGCAACAAGATGCATCAATGTTTAGAGCAATGTTGAGTGATGAGTCGGACAATTTGGTAACAGAATATGTTACGGATCTAACCTTCGAATTTCCGTCGGAAGAGGAGTTCAGACCTATAGCGGATTCGGGACCATTGAAGGACAAATTTACAGCGAAAATTGTAAGTGATATCAGTCCCAAGATTCCGGACTCAGAGGACGAAAAATTTAATTCCGACTCTAGATCGACAGACCAACGTGGGCCATCCGTAGCCGCACGGACCGCAAGCACGAGTATGCCCAGTCCAACGACAGACAATGTCGCCCCTGTGTTGCAGGAAACGTCCAAGGGTAATCACGAAGATGTGGAACAGGGATGGGTGTCGATGGCACGGTCCACAACGCAAAACACGAAGGTAGTGATTGATCCTTCTACGATCGATACTTCTGATTTCGTGAACTCGTTCAAAAATGAGTTTATGGAAAAAGATAGTATCTGGACGCAAGAAGTACCTCAATTCAAAAATGAACAGCTTGTTTCGGAAACCACGGGGAAAAAGTCACCCGGCAGCACGCAGCTAGTTTTTGGCGAACCAATCCCTCAAGAAAAGGTGATCACTGCACCGGATAAAAAGAAGAGTGGGATCTTAGGAGTAATTCAATTGAAGAAACTTCTCAGAAGGACGGATAAGCCTGTGCCCGAAGATCCGGGAACGTCATCAAGCGATCAACCTGTCAACAAGAGCAACAGATCCAATCGTCTTCAACGCATGTTTAAGCGGGACACGTCGCAAAATGACCCCAACGGTAAACGGAGAGCCGAATAATGGCATGGCAAACTCATTTGCCAAGTCTCTGGAGAGCCGTCAGAGCCGCACTTTCTTGTCCTCTTGCCTTCTTGTCTGAACGACCCGTTGGACCGCTACTACAACTATAAGGACATATACGATGGAACGTTTTTATTCAATCAGAAGGTATGCGGTGGCCCTGCTGGGTTGCTGTCTCTTCGCCTTGTTCCCGATCGGCGCGCAGGCAAAAATTTTTCAGGCCGAAAAATACACCGAATATCACGATCTCTCTGCAGGTAATCAGGGTGGCCACTACCGACATGACGATGTCGATATCCAGGCGACCACCGATGTCGGCGGTGGCTACAACGTGGGATGGATAGAAGCCAACGAATCGTTGTCTTACTCCCGTGTGGTCATTCCCTTCAATGGCAGTTATGACGTTCACCTGCGTGTGGCCAGTGCGTCCGGGGCGAGAGCAAGCGTCAACCTGAATTCGGGCGCCGTCCGGCTCGGCGAGTTCAAGATTCCGGCGACCGGCGGCGGACAAAAATGGACCACCGTGTCCAAGACCGTCGATTTGAAGGAGGGCACCTACACTCTCGGTGTTGTCGCAGTGACCGGCGGCTGGAATTTCAACTGGATCGAAGTCGAGCCGCACGACGAAGATACCGGCCAGGCCAAGGCAACGGTGTATCAGCACTGTAAGTACGACGGCCGGGCGACATCACTGGAAGCCGGTTCCTACAAGCTGCGCGATCTGCAGGCGCTGGGGTCCAGAGAAAACGATATATCGTCGCTACGCGTCGCACCGGGATACGAGGTGGTTCTTTATGAACACGACAACTTCCGTGGCCGGTCCACCGTGATGACGGGCAACAAGAGCTGCTTCGTCGGTAATGGATTTAATGACGCGGTCTCTTCCGTGATCGTGCGTCGCGCCGATCCAAATACTCCTCCGCCAGGCGGTGGCCGGGACGACACGGGTGACTGCGGTACGCCATGGCGCTCCGCCAGGCTCACGCATTTTGAATCCTATCCGGACCCAGGCAGCGAGGAATGCCGCAAGAATAACGGCTGCACCTGGGCCGGGCAGTTCCATGGTGTGAAAGGCGTCAAATCCAGATCCTGGGTGGCAGCAAACAATATCATCGCCGTGCACTCGAAAGATTGGAAAGCGCTTGGCAATAAGACGCTTAATTTGCGGCAAGGCTCCAAGCATATCAAGGGAGACGTGATCGACTTGTGTTCGGACAGCGATTGCGCCGGTTGCTGTACCCGAAACCTGGGTGGCGACGGTCATCTGATCGATATCGAAAAACATACCATGAAGCGCTTCGGCACCGGTAGCGGTACCGTGGAATTCCAGGTGTGCGAATAAGCCTGCCGACAATACCTGCGCATAAGCTTCAGGCCCCCCGGCACGGTGTCGGAGTAGTGCCGCTTTCTATGTGCGGCATGCCTGCGTTACCGAACGCTCGCTAAAAGACATTATAAAACGCGCCACGACCCGGATAGCTGGCGATGTCGCCGAGGTCTTCCTCGATACGCAGCAGTTGATTGTACTTGGCCATGCGGTCCGAACGCGACATCGAGCCGGTCTTGATCTGCAACGCATTGGTCCCCACCGCGATATCAGCAATCGTCGCATCTTCCGTCTCGCCCGAACGGTGCGAAATCACTGCGGTGTAACCGGCGCGCTTGGCCATCTCGATCGCCGCAAAGGTCTCGGTCAGCGTGCCGATCTGATTGATCTTGATCAGGATCGAGTTGGCAATGTTCTTCTGGATGCCTTCGCGCAGGATCCTGGTATTGGTCACGAACAGGTCGTCGCCCACCAGCTGCACCTTCTTGCCCAGTGCATTGGTCAGCGTGGCCCAGCCGTCCCAGTCGTTTTCCGCCATGCCGTCCTCGATCGAGATGATCGGGTACTT
>NZ_JBHTDH010000052.1:0-18704 GCF_042666555.1 Herbaspirillum sp. GCM10030257 | reverse complement strand
CCGTAGGCTTGACCAAGATGCCATGCCATAACAACCTCCGCTTCACCATGAGTGCCAATCTGACCACTTGATCCTGCTGTAAGTTCAGCTCCTTTAATGGCGCAACTCAACATGAAAATGCTCTAGGCTGGATATAAAGCGCCCAAAATGCGCGGGCCACGTGCCCCCGTGACTGTTGGAAGGTTGCCCGCTTCGCGGTGCACATGGCGATAAGCCAGCCAGGCGAATGCCAGTGCTTCCACATGATTAGGTGAAATGCCCAGTACGTCGGTCGAATGCACGAATGCGCGAAGATCGCGTTTTCCAAGGGCAGCTTGCAGCACCTGCATCAGATGCGCATTGTAAGCACCGCCGCCGCAGACGTAGACCGCAGATGCTCCATTTGCATGTGCGGCGATCGCGTCGGCCAGCGTCGCTGCGGTAAAGGCTGCCAGCGTTGCCTGGACGTCTTGCGGTAACGACGTCGCGAAACCCGCCAGCTTATGCGCCAGCCAAGCGCGATGGAACAGGTCGCGGCCGGTGCTCTTGGGCGGTGGGAGAGAAAGAAAGGGCTCCTTCAGCAACTCGGTCAGCAGGTCCGGTATCACCGTTCCGCCGGATGCCCACAAACCGTTGGCATCATAGGCCTTGCCTTGGTGTTCGGCGATCCAGGCGTCCATCAACACGTTGCCGGGACCGGTATCGAATCCAAGAATACGCCCACTGTGATCGAGTACGCTGATGTTGCCGATGCCGCCAATATTGGCCACCACACGCACTTCGTCGGGGCTCCCGAATACCGCCTGATGAAAGGCTGGAACCAGAGGAGCTCCTTGTCCACCTGCTGCGATATCACGGCTGCGAAGATCGGCAATCACATTGATCCGGCAGAGCTCGGCCAGTAGCGCCGGGTTATTGGTCTGCCATGTATAGCCTAATTCCGGACGGTGCCGTATGGTTTGCCCGTGCACGCCAACCGCCTCGACCTGCGCAGGCGTCAACTCCGCCTCGGCCAGTAGTTGCGCCACGCAATCCGCATAAAGGCCTGCCAGTTGATTGGCAGCAAGCGCTTCCCGATGAAGTTCATTCTCCGACGGCGCCTGCAGGCGCATCAGTTCCTCGCGCAGTGCATCTGAAAAAGGCAGGTAGGCAGTCGCCACCGTGGCGATATCGACGCAGGTTTCGTCCTCGGCGAATGAAAAACGCGCGAGCACCCCATCAACGCCATCGAGGCTGGTGCCGGACATGAGTCCGATGAAAAATTGGGATTGGAAATTTGGCATAAAAAAACCGTTCACGAGCCTGCTGATTCTACAGGCCGGTGAACGGTTTGTTGCCTTGGTAAGTCAGGATTATTTTGCTGCCAGTTTGACACCGCCATCCTTGCCGTCGGTGTTGTCCGAGGGCTTGAGCAGTGCAAAACGATGCGACATCTCGCTGGCCACGGTCTTGAAACGCTGCAGTTCCGCGCCGGCCAGAGGTTGCGCATTCGGCACGTCGATCGACATCGGATCGCGTGGCTGGTTGTTGACGCGAAATTCGTAATGCAGGTGCGGTCCGGTCGACCAGCCGGTGGAGCCGACATAACCGATCACTTCGCCTTGGCTGACCTTCATGCCATTCTTGAGCCCGGGTGCGAAACGGCTCATATGAGCATACGCTGTCGAATAGTTATTCCAGTGCTTCAGCACGACCACATTGCCATAACCATTCTGTACGCCGGCGAATTCCACCGTGCCGTCACCGGAGGCGCGGATCGGGGTACCGGTCGGCGCGGCGAAATCAACGCCTTCATGCCGTTTCCATTGGCCAGAAATCGGATGCTGGCGCAGCGAGAAGCCGGACGATATGCGGGAAAACTCCAGTGGCGATTTCAGGAAAGCTTTTTTCAGGGATTTGCCATCAAAAGAATAATAGCTCCCGCCTTGCTTGCTGCCGGGCTCATCGAACCATACCGACCGATATTTGTTATTACCATTGATGAACTCGCCGGCCAGTACCCGGCCCGCACGGACAAACTCGCCGTCCTGCCAGAAGGTTTCAAACACGACATTGAAGCGGTCGCCTTTGCGCAGATCCGATGCGAAATCGATATTCGTCGCAAACATGTCGACGATCTGGCTCGCGATGTTGTCGGGAATCTGCGCCGCATCGGTGGCGGCAAAGAGTGAGGAGCGAATCTCGCCGGAATGCATTTCCACACGGCGTTCCAGAGCGGCCGAAGATTCAGTCGCAATGAAGCCGTCGCTGCTGCGGGATATGACGACGTTTTTGACCGGCTGACCGTTGTTGTCTGACAGCGTTGCCCTCAGGCGCTGCAGTTGGCCGTCCTTGTTAGTTTGCGCTTGCACACGACGGCCGGCTTTGAGTTGAAGGACACTATAGGCAAGCTTGTCGGATTTAATAAAGTCAGCGGCGGCGTCATCCTGCACGCCAAGACGGGACAACAGGCTGGCCAGCGTATCGCCGGGGCGGACTTTTTCCTCGCGCAGATAAACGTGGTCGGCGGCCTGCAACTGAGCGATCTGTTCGGCCAGCGAAGGCACCGCGAGTTCTTCGGTAATCGACCGTACCGGCAGGTTAGCCGCGTCTGGTGCCATCGGAGCAACGCCCGCTGCGCCAAATGCACAGGCGGCGAGGAAGATTGCCGACAACGACACGATGCGCGTTTTGCGCGATGCCCCAAAAAGTAGCTTGCTGCTCGAGCCCAGGCTCATGATTTTGTCTGTAGAGAGCATGCAATAAGTTAGAATTTACTGTTTAGCCAAGGAGCCTGTGCGTCGGAATCGCAATCCAGCCGGGATTATCGGTGCCACTCATTATGATGGTGGCATCGTCTGTCCTGACCAGGGACCCTCATGAATCATGTCGGAATTGCGCTACAGGCTCCGCTGTTTCTGCCACTGCTTAAATGACATTGCAAGGCTGAAAAGTAGCGGCGATTATACCAAAGTCATGGTATTGCCTTTTCATACTCAAATCTTATTTTTTCTCAGAACATGGACGTTTCCCAGAAATTGCAAAACAACAATACGCCAGCGCAGTCGCTGCCTTTGACGGATTCCGTTCTGGAAGCCCTGGCAGTCGCCAAGCGTGGCGCGGATGAATTGTTGATCGAATCCGAATTTGCCCAAAAACTTGCCCGTTCAGAAAAAACCGGCAAGCCTTTGCGAATCAAGCTCGGACTGGATCCGACCGCGCCCGATTTGCACCTCGGGCATACGGTGGTGCTAAACAAGATGCGGCAATTGCAAGATCTGGGCCATACCGTGATATTCCTGATCGGCGATTTCACATCGATGATCGGTGATCCTTCAGGGCGGAACATCACTCGTCCACCGCTGACGCGTGAGCAAATTGAAGAAAACGCCAAAACATACTTTGCGCAGGCAAGCCTGGTGCTCGACGCGGCAAAGACTGAAATCCGCTACAACTCCGAATGGTCGGATCCGCTCGGTGCACGCGGAATGATCCAGCTCTCCGCAAAATATACTGTAGCGCGCATTCTCGAACGCGAAGATTTTACAAAGCGTTTCAAAGCTGGCACCCCGATTTCTGTGCATGAACTGCTGTATCCATTGATGCAGGGATATGACTCCGTTGCCTTGCAGTCAGATCTGGAACTCGGCGGCACCGACCAGAAGTTCAACCTGCTGGTCGGTCGCGAACTGCAAAAGGATTATGGTCAGGAGCCACAATGCATTCTGACCATGCCTCTGCTTGAAGGCCTGGACGGCGTCGAAAAGATGTCCAAATCCAAGGGTAACTATGTTGGCATCACGGAGCCGGGCAACACCATGTTCGCCAAGCTGATGAGCATCTCCGACACGATGATGTGGCGTTACTACGACCTGCTGTCGTTCCGCTCGATCGCCGACATCGCGCAGTTCAGGAAGGAAGTCGAAGAAGGTCGCAATCCACGCGACATCAAGGTGCTGCTGGCACAGGAAATTGTCACGCGCTTTCACTCGAAGCAGGCGGCGGAAGACGCGCTCGCCGACTTCAACAACCGCGCCAAGGGCGGCATCCCGGATGATATTCCTGAGGTCAGCCTGTCTGGCGCACCGCTTGGCATCGGCCAGTTGCTCAAGCAAGCCAACCTCTGCCCGTCGACTTCCGACGCCTTGCGCATGGTCGAGCAGGGTGGTGTCCGCATTGATGGCGACACCGTCAGCGACAAGGGCTTGAAAGTGGACGCCGGCACTTTCGTACTGCAGGTCGGCAAGCGCAAGTTTGCACGCGTCACGCTGTCCTGAGTTCATGATTGCTTTGCTGCAGCGGGCGCTGGAAGCCCGCGTGATCGTTGATGACGCAACAGTCGGCGCAATTGGTGCGGGCCTGATGGTGCTGGTCTGCGCCGAGCGCAACGATTCCGAGAAGGAAGCAGATGCGTTGCTGGCTAAACTGCTGTCGTACCGCGTCTTTGCCGACGATGCCGGCAAAATGAATCGCAGCGTCGCCGATGTTGGCGGAGGTCTCTTGCTGGTACCGCAATTCACGCTCGCGGCCGATACCCGCTCAGGTACGCGCCCTTCGTTCACTCCGGCTGCGTCACCGGAAGAAGGGCGCAGGCTATTCGATTACTTCGTGTCGCGCGCCCGCAACGCGCATGCCATTGTCGAGACAGGCGAGTTCGGCGCGCACATGCAGGTTTCACTGACCAATGACGGACCAGTGACCTTCTGGTTGCAGGTCAAGCCGCAAATCGCCACTTGAACGACAATACGGACTGCGCGGCGGCGCAACTTATCCACCGTGCGAAAGTCTTGCCTACTAGCTTCGATTGCTGCGTTCACACCCAATACAGGAGATCACGATGAAACTTTGGAGCGATTCATTCAAGGACGGCGAGCCGATTCCCGGCGAATTTGCGTTTGGCGTCATCGACAAGGGCGCGCATGTCGCCCTGTCTTCCAACCAGAATCCACATTTGGCCTGGAGTGACGTTCCTGCAGGTGCCAAATCCCTGGCGCTGATCTGCCACGATATCGACGTGCCCTCGCGCGGCGATGATGTAAACCAGGAAGGCAAGACCGTTCCGGCCAACCTGCCGCGGGTCGATTTTTTCCATTGGACACTGATTGATCTGCCGCCGTCTCTGTCATCGATCGCAGCCGGCCAGTACAGCGGCGAAGTGACGCCACGTGGTAAAACCGGTCCTGACATCGGTGGCGGACGTCCCGGGCGCCATGGTCTCAATGACTACACCGGCTGGTTTGCCAGCGATGCTGACATGGCCGGCGACTACTACGGCTATGACGGGCCATGCCCGCCGTGGAACGACTCCATCGTTCACCATTATGTCTTCACGCTGTATGCGCTCGATGTCGAGCGACTGCCCGTCGATGGCAAGTTCACCGGGCAACAGGTGCGCGACGCGATGCGTGGCCATATCCTGGCTGAAGCCAAGGTGGTCGGCACTTACACACTGAATCCGCAAGTCGCGGGTTCGCAATAATGCAAAGAAAGCAAAGGTTCATCCAGTGACAGAAATTCTGCTGATCCGCCATGGCGAAACCGCGTGGAATGCCATCAAGCGCTTGCAAGGCCACCTCGACATTCCGCTGAACGCGGAAGGCCAGAGGCAGGCGGCGGCGCTTGGCAAGGCTTTGGCCGACGAGAAGATTGATGCGATATTTTCCAGCGACCTGATGCGTGCCCGTCAAACCGCCGAGGCGATTGCCAAGCCGCGCGGCATGGCTGTACAGATCGAGCCCGATCTGCGCGAACGCTGCTATGGTGCATTCGAGGGCATGCTGTATGCGGAAATCAGTCAGCGCTATCCGGAGGCCTATGCTGCATGGAAAGCGCGTGATATCGATGCGCGTTTCCCGCCCGGTGTGCATATTGCGGAAACCATGCGAGAGTTTTCCACACGCTCCATCGCGGCCATTGCCAGGATTGCCAGCAGCGGAAAGTACCGCAAGCTTGCATTGGTCGCGCATGGCGGCGTGCTGGAATGTGCCTATCGCGCTGCGCACGGGATGGACTTTGCCCAGGAGCGTACTTTTGACATCTTCAATGCCAGCGTCAATCGTTTTACCTGGGATGGACGGTCGCTCGGGCTGTCGCACTGGGGCGATGTCGCTCACCTGGAGTTGCTGGAAAACGGCGCACTGGATGAAATTGCTCGTTAAATATACCCAGTCGCCATGGAAGATTAGTGCAATGCCGCAATTTCACTAATTTGATGGGCGGGCCGAACCGGCTAAAATAGCGGTTTGGCTTGCACACCCCAATCCGTGAATATCGGTCCCCATTCCCTCCGCAACAACGTTTTTGTCGCTCCGATGGCCGGCGTGACGGACCGGCCTTTCCGTCAGTTATGCAAACAGCTGGGTGCCGGGTATGCCGTATCGGAAATGGCAGCGTCTGATCCGCGGCTGTGGGCAAGCGAGAAGACGTCACGTCGCATCAACCATGACGGCGAGATGGAACCCAAGGCCGTGCAGATTGCCGGCGCAGACCCAGCCATGCTGGTTGCCAGTGCCAGATTCAACGTCGAGCGCGGGGCCCAGATTATCGATATCAACATGGGTTGTCCGGTGAAAAAGGTCTGCAACAGCTGGTGCGGGTCGGCTTTGCTGCAGAACGAGAAGCTGGTCGGTGAAATCCTCGATGCGGTGGTCAGTGCGGTCGACGTACCGGTGACGCTGAAGTTTCGCACTGGCTGGGACCGGCAAAACAAGAATGCGCTGACGATTGCCAGAATGGCGGAGGCGGCCGGCATTGCCATGCTGACCCTGCATGGACGTACGCGGGCCGACCGTTATAACGGCGAGGCGGAGTACGACACGATCGCCATGGTTAAAGCCGCGGTGTCGATTCCGGTTGTGGCCAACGGCGACATCACCACGCCTGAGAAGGCAAAGCAGGTGCTGGCGCTAACCGGTGCCGACGCGGTGATGGTCGGCCGCGCCGCGCAAGGGCGTCCGTGGATTTTCCGTGAAATCGTACACTACCTGGAAACCGGCACTTACCTTCCCGCACCCCAGGTAGCGGAAGTACGCCAGCTGATGAATGAACACCTGCGGGCGCACTATGCGTTTTACGGCGACTTCATGGGCCTGCGCACCGCGCGCAAGCATATCGGCTGGTATGTGCACGACTTGGCAGGCGGCGAGGAATTTCGCCAGCGCATGAACCGGATGGAAAGCTGCGACGAACAACTGGCAGCCGTCGATGCTTTCTTTGAATCGCAATTGGCGTACGGTGACCGGTTACAATACGGCCTCGCCACGCGAAAGCTGGCTGCCTGAACCACATAAAAAATACCAAGACAGATTCCCATGAGCAAAGACAATATCCAGGACGTCGTCAAGAAAAGCCTTGAAAAGTACTTCAGGGATCTCGGCGAGCAGCAACCGTCGAATGTCTATGAAATGGTGGTCTTTACCGTAGAAAAGCCGATACTGGAAGCCGTGATGGAGCGGGCCGAGGGAAACCAATCCCTGGCTGCGGACATGCTCGGCATCAACCGCAATACGCTGCGCAAGAAGCTGCAACAGCACGGTCTGCTGTGATCCGCACGGGCCGCTGTAACACGCAGGACACGCACGGGTTGCCGTGATTCATAACGTAAGGGGTGGTCTTTCGGGGCGCCTAGGCTGCCTCCCGGCCTGCTGAAAGCGTCAAGGGAAGCGGACAGCGATCCATCACTACCGTTTACGTTATCCATCACTCACTGCAAGTCCATCATGATCAAACAAGCTCTGATTTCCGTCTCCGACAAGACGGGCGTACTCGACTTCGCCAAGGCGCTTGCCGCACAGGGTGTCAACATCCTGTCCACCGGCGGCACCGCAAAACTGCTCGCCGACAATGGCGTGAAAGTTACCGAAGTCGCCGACTACACCGGCTTTCCGGAAATGCTTGATGGTCGTGTGAAGACCCTGCATCCCAAGGTGCATGGCGGCATACTCGCCCGCCGCGATTTTCCCGAGCATGTGGCTGCGCTCGAACAGCACGGCATCCCGACCATCGACATGGTGGTCGTCAACCTGTATCCGTTCCAGCAGACCGTTGCCAAGGACCAGTGCACGCTGGAAGACGCGATCGAGAACATCGACATCGGCGGCCCCACCATGCTGCGTTCCTCGGCCAAGAATCACAAAGATGTCGTCGTGGTCTGCGATCCGGCGGACTATGGCGGCGTGCTTGCGGAAATGAAGACCAGTAACGGCGAAGTCAGCTACGACACCAAGTTCTCGCTGGCCAAAAAAGTGTTTGCACACACCGCGCAATACGACGGCGCCATCACCAACTACCTGACCGCACTCGGCGAAGACAAGCAGCACACGACGCGTAGTGCATATCCGCAGACGCTCAACCTGCATTTTGAAAAAGTGCAGGAAATGCGCTACGGTGAAAATCCACACCAGTCGGCTGCTTTCTATCGTGACCTGGCACCGGTCGCCGGTTCGCTCGCCAACTACAAGCAGTTGCAGGGCAAGGAACTGTCCTACAACAATATCGCCGATGCGGACGCTGCCTGGGAATGCGTAAAGACGTTTGAAGAGACGGCTTGCGTCATCATCAAGCATGCCAATCCCTGTGGCGTGGCAGTCGGCGCATCGCCGCTCGAAGCGTATGCCAAGGCATTGCAGACCGACCCGACCTCCGCATTCGGCGGCATCATCGCCTTCAACCGTGAACTCGACGGCAAGGCAGCGGAAGCGGTCGCCAAGCAGTTCGTGGAAGTCCTGATCGCACCGGCATTCACTGCCGAAGCAAAGCAGGTATTCGCCGCAAAACAAAACGTGCGCCTGCTCGAAATCCCGCTCGCCAATGCGGTCAATGCTTATGATTTCAAGCGCGTCGGCGGCGGCCTGTTGCTGCAATCGCCAGATGCCAAGAATGTCGCCGTGTCCGAACTCAAGGTCGTCACCAAGAAGCAGCCGACACCGCAGCAGATGCAGGACCTGATGTTTGCATGGCGGGTGGCCAAGTTCGTCAAATCGAATGCAATCGTGTTTTGCGCCAACGGCATGACCATGGGCGTCGGCGCCGGCCAGATGAGCCGGATCGACTCCGCGCGCATCGCCTCGATCAAGGCTCAAAATGCAGGCCTGTCGCTGACCGGCACGGCAGTCGCGTCCGATGCATTCTTCCCGTTCCGTGATGGTCTCGATGTCGTGGTCGACGCAGGCGCGACCTGCGTGATTCATCCGGGCGGTTCCATGCGCGACCAGGAAGTCATTGATGCCGCCGACGAGCGCGGCGTCGTGATGCTGTTCACCGGCACACGTCATTTCCGCCACTGATCATTGATCAGTGATCGTCGCAAGGGCACCGAACAACGCACACCAAACATTGGTTGGTGCCTTTGCTGCGATCTGATCAACAGCATGGTCAGCGGTATAAGTTGATGAATTGGTAGTGCTTCATGTCAAAAAAAATCATCCGCAAGGCAGTCTTTCCAGTGGCCGGTCTGGGTACACGGTTCCTGCCTGCCACCAAGGCCAGTCCGAAGGAAATGCTGCCGGTAGTGGACAAACCGCTGATCCAGTATGCGGTGGAGGAGGCCGCGGCGGCCGGTATCACCGAAATGATCTTCGTTACCGGTCGCGGCAAACGTGCAATCGAGGATCACTTCGACAAGGCGTACGAACTGGAAAACGAGCTCATCGCGCGCAACAAGGCGGAAACGCTCGAAATGGTGCGCAACATGCTGCCTTCCAACGTCAATTATGTGTACATCCGCCAAGCTGAGGCGCTCGGCCTCGGTCATGCGGTCCTGTGTGCGAAACAAGTCGTCGGCGATGAACCGTTTGCCGTGCTGCTGGCTGATGATTTGCTCGATGGGCCGACTCCGGTGATGAAGCAGATGGCCGACGTCTTCGCACGGCATCAAGCTTCGGTACTCGGCGTACAGGACGTACCTCGTGCCGACACCGGAAGCTACGGAATCGTCCGTACCCAGCCGCTGTCGGAAGGCCTTGAGCGCGTTACCGACATCGTGGAAAAGCCGACGCCCGATACAGCACCATCTACACTGGCCGTCGTTGGCCGCTATATCCTTTCCCCGCGCATCTTTGCGTATCTTGAACAGGTCGGGCAGGGCGCCGGTGGAGAAATCCAGCTGACCGACGGCATTTCGATGCTGTTAAAAGAAGAGCAGGTGCTGGCCTGCCGGTATCAGGGCGTACGCTATGACTGCGGATCCAAGCTTGGCTATCTCCAGGCGAGCTTGGTGTTTGGTCAACGCCATCCGGAAGTCGGTGACGAGTTTCGCCAGTGGGCGGCGAATTACGATTTCGGCAAGTCTTGAAGGGGACTGCGACGCCATGGCGCGTCAGATATGCCCGCAGTTACCAATTTCAATTGGTGCCTGATGAGCCGATTCGCTAGAATCAATGATGACCCGCGGATACACCTATAGATTCATGCTTATCTCACCGCGGTGCCTTGATGAAATGACATTCCGTATGCCTATTTGCCGTCACCACCCCGCATGTATTCAACGCCAGGAAATCGTCCAATGAAAATCCTTGGCATCGACCCGGGCTTGCGCACGACAGGCTTTGGTGTCATCGACAAGCAGGGCAACAAACTCAGCTACGTCGCCTCGGGAACGATCAAAACCCCGGACGCCGATCTGCCGCAACGCCTGAAAACCATACTTGCCGGGGTCTCTGAAATCATCCGTACCTATTCGCCGGATTGCTCGGCGATTGAAAAAGTGTTCGTCAACGTCAACCCGCAATCCACGCTGCTGCTCGGACAGGCGCGGGGTGCGGCAATCTGCGCGCTGGTCAACGCCGACCTGGCAGTGGCCGAATACACGGCACTGCAAATCAAGCAAGCGGTGGTGGGTCACGGCAAGGCGCAAAAACAGCAGGTGCAGGACATGGTTCAGCGCCTGCTGCTGCTGTCCGGCATGCCCAGCACGGATGCCGCCGACGCACTCGGTGTTGCCATTTGTCATGCGCATAGCGGCGACGTCCTGTCTACCTTGGGTGGGCTGGCGCCCGCCTTGGCAAAGAAAGGCTTGCGAGTGCGGCGCGGCCGCCTGATTGGCTAAAAGTGTTTTTCGGCGCGGCGCGCGGCAATTTCAAAACGGTTGTGCCAATACGCGTCCTTGCCGCGCATGGCCGCCCATGCACTGGACGCCAGATACGCAAACGGAAATAGCGGTCCCCACCTTGCTGCCTGTCTTACATGGGCAAGTTCGTGAATCAGCACGCGTGAAGATAAACCGTCACTCGACGCAATGACGATATGGCCGATCGCCATCGCATTCATTGCGCCAAAGGGATGACGGCGTAACAGCAAATCAGCAAGCGTGCCGCGCACCAGTAGTGCCACCGTATGTCCGCGGACCAGTTGTCCATGGCCGCGGAAGACAATAATCGGCAAGGCCATGGCCAGGCCGACTGCGGTCAGTGGCGAAGCCCATGCCATGCCGAGCAGCGTGCCGGTCCAGGAAAGAGGAAGGCGCAGTACATTGCTGCGCAGAATGCGTTGGAGTTGCAGGAACATTCGCCGCTTCAAAGGTGGTTGCAGGCGAACCTGCCCGGATGCATCGCGCGGCGTGAACTCGACATCGATCACGTCGTGCGCCCGCTGTATTGGAGCCTCGTTCATCAGAAAAAATCCTTATCCGGAGCGCTGCCTGACAAGGGGAAATCCCTTGCCGTTATTGGGTTTGAGAAGCGAATGTCCTGTATGATGCAAGTGACTATTATTTCGAATCGTTACCATGATAGGCCGCCTCTCCGGAACCCTGCTTGAGAAAAATCCGCCTCAACTGCTGATCGATTGCAATGGCGTCGGCTATGAAGTCGATGTACCTATGAGTACGTTTTATAACCTGCCCGCAATGGGTGAAAAAGTGGTGTTGCTGACTCATATGGCAGTGCGTGAAGACGCCCATCTGCTGTACGGCTTCGGCAGTATCGAAGAACGCAATGTCTTCAAGCAACTGATCAAGATTTCCGGTGTTGGTGCACGGACGGCATTGTCCATCCTCTCCGGGATGTCGGTCGGTGACTTGTCCCAGGCCATCACGCTGCAGGAAGCAGGGCGCCTCACCAGGATCCCGGGTATCGGCAAGAAGACCGCCGAACGCCTGCTGCTGGAACTGAAAGGCAAGCTTGGCGCAGACCTCGGCACCCCCGGCGGCGCATTGCACAGCGACGCCACCTCGGACATTCTCAATGCGCTGGTCGCATTGGGTTATTCCGACAAGGAAGCGGCGCTCGCCATGAAGCAGGTCCCCGCCGGCACGGGCGTCTCGGAAGGCATCAAGCTTGCGCTGAAGGCACTGTCAAAGGCATAACGCCCTACTGACGATTGAAGACTGACCGAAGACGACAGGCTCAAGATGAGTATTCAAACCGATGACTTTAGCGAACAGCGGATTATTTCCGCTACGCCGGCTTCTTCCAATGAAGAAGCGATCGAACGCGCACTGCGTCCCAAGCAACTCGATGAATATGTCGGACAGGAAAAAATTCATGCCCAGCTAGATATCTTCATCACCGCTGCACGCCAGCGCCGTGAAGCGCTTGACCATACCCTGCTGTTCGGGCCCCCGGGCTTGGGCAAGACCACGCTGGCGCACATCATCGCGCGCGAAATGGGCGTCAACCTGCGCCAGACTTCCGGCCCGGTGCTGGAGCGGGCAGGAGATCTTGCTGCCTTGCTGACCAATCTTGAGCCAAACGACGTGCTGTTCATCGACGAAATTCACCGGCTCTCTCCTGTCGTCGAGGAAATCCTGTATCCGGCGCTCGAGGATTATCAGATCGACATCATGATCGGCGAAGGGCCGGCCGCACGCTCCGTGCGTCTGGACCTGCAACCTTTTACATTGGTCGGCGCGACCACGCGTGCCGGCATGCTGACCAACCCGCTGCGTGATCGCTTTGGCATTGTGGCCCGGTTGGAGTTTTACACGCCCGAAGAGCTAGCTAGGATCGTGACACGCAGCGCATCGCTGTTGCACGCAGCGATCGTGCCCGATGGAGCGCTGGAAATTGCCAAGCGCAGCCGTGGCACGCCGCGTATCGCCAATCGCTTGCTGCGGCGCGTACGCGACTATGCGGAAGTCAAGGGAAATGGTGAAATCACCCGGCCCATGGCCGACGCCGCCCTGCAGATGCTGGATGTCGATCCGGTCGGTTTCGATATCATGGACCGCAAGCTGCTGGAAGCAGTATTGTTCAAATTCAACGGTGGTCCGGTCGGGCTGGATAACCTGGCTGCTGCGATTGGCGAAGAACGTGACACCATCGAGGATGTGCTGGAGCCTTACCTGATCCAGCAAGGCTTCCTGCAACGTACGCCGCGCGGACGGATTGCCACGCCAGCCGCGTATACCCATTTCGGCGTGACTGCGCCGCGCACAGGTCCGACTGGTGATCTCTGGGATCAGAGCCCAGGTTAATGTCCCTAATGTTCATATGCCGCTCACTTTGAGGGGCGGCAACATTTCAATGCATTTGCCATGCGGCTGGACTGCAACCTTCCGCAAAGCAGGCAGTCTGATCAACGCGACAACCATATAGTTGTCACTTCGTCATCCGTAGTAATACGGTATTGATAGTCCTTTTTAAGGAATCGACAAAGAACAATTTATAATGGCCTGTTAAAGCACGGTCGCACTTTTTTCGCATTATTTTGTTTGAGAAAACGTATTCCGCAGCAATGTTGATACCTTCGCCGTTCATCAGTATCAAGCCCTGCTGCCGGATGCGGTGTTCAACCCGTTCCCCATCCCCGATCGAGTTCCACCATGCTCATGTCCACGCAAGCCAACCGCTATGCGCATCAACTTCTCGATGCGCGGGCGCAGGCGCAGCTAATGCCCCCGTTGTCCGCCGAATCGCCTCTTTCCATTGCAGACAGCTACGACATCGTCCGCTGCACCATGGACATTCGTATTGCCCAGGGTGAAACGCCCGTTGGGCGCAAGATCGGTTTTACCAACCGCAAGATCTGGTCGAAATACGGCGAACGCGAGCCGATCAGCGCACCCATCTGGACGCCGGTCTTTGATGCCACCGTCCGTTACACGGAAGACAATCGTGGCTTGCAGTGCCTGCGTGGCGCCATGCAGCCGCGAATCGGCCCGGAACTGGTGCTCAAACTGGGCAGAACGCCCGACCCGGACGCGACCATGGAAGAGCTGGCGGAATGTGTTGAATGGATGGCACACGCCTTCGAGATCGTGACCTGTCCTTTTCCCGACTGGAAATTTGAACTGGCTGACTCGATCGCCGCGTTTGGTCTGCACGGATCCTTGATCGTTGGCGAACCGAAGATGCTGTCGGCCGCCAGCCGGCGCAATCTGGCCCTGGTGCTGGCCAATGCCAGCCTGTCGCTGTCATGCGGAGATGAACTGCGTTCCGCCGGATTTGGCAGCGATGTGTTGGGCAGCCCCCTGCACGCGCTCTGGCATCTGCACCAGCTGCTGAAGGAGCAACCGCAGTTTGCTGGCCTGACCGAAGGGGAAATCATTACGACCGGTACCTGGACCGATGTGTGTCCAATCAAGCCGGGGGAAACATGGACGTCAGCCTTTTCGGGTGTGAGTTTGCCGGGACTGACGGTTTCATTTGTTTGATGGATCGCTGCTTGGTTGCAAAGACATAGCTTGCATGCGCTGAGCGGCATGCCGTACATTGCGTATGACGGTGGATGGTATAAAAAAGGGCGCCTTACTGCGAAGAAGGCGCCCTTTGTCCTATGTGCGATGTACTTATTCCGCACGCACCCAAGTCTGTGTCCTGCCCAACATCGGCACGCCGATATAGCCGCGCACATCGAGTTTCTTGCCACCGTCATTCAGAGACATCTTGCTCTTGTAGACCTTGCCGTTGGCCGGATCAAGAATCTGGCCGCCGTTGTATTCGTTGCCATCTTTCTTCATGCCGGTAATGATGGTCATACCGACGATGGGCTGGTCCTTGCGGGCGTCCTCGCATTTGTCGCATTTGGGGTTTTGATCTTCTCCGGCATCGCGATACAGTTTTTCGATCTTGCCGCGCAGCTCGCCACCGTTGTCGGTAATCCGCACCAGCGATTTCGGCTTGCCGGTTTCATCATCGATGGTTTTCCACAAACCTACCGGCGACACATCCTGCGCCCATGCGGCGGAGGCTGCGAGGACTGCAGCCACGCTGAAGCTCATCATTGTTTTAATCATGGTGTTCTTATCTCCTGAAATCTGATGGGTCTGCCGACCATTTCGCCATGCAAGCGAGGCGGAATGTCGGCAGACCCAAGTGTCCCGTGTGGGGTTCTTAGTTTTTTTGCAGTTTCTCAAACTGCTCGCGCAGTTTGGCAAGCGTGGCTTCGAAGGTCACGAGACGCTCTTTCTCTTGGGCTACCACTTGCGCGGGAGCACGCGCGACAAAGCTTTCATTGCCGAGTTTGGCGTTTGCCTTGGCAATCTCGCCTTCGAGTCGGACGATCTCTTTCGACAGGCGCTCGCGTTCGGCGCCGACGTCGATCTCGACTTTCAGCATCAGCTTGGCGGTGCCGACAACGGACACCGGTGCCGGGGATTCCGGCAGCGCGGTCACGACCTGCACGTCGGACAGTTTGGCTAGCGCTTGCAGATAGGGTACGAAGGACTGTACGTTCTGTTGTTCGCCTGCTGCGGCTTCGATCACCAGAGGAACGCGCTGCGCAGGCGACAACTGCATTTCGCCGCGCAGGTTGCGGCATGCATCGGTCATGGCTTTCAGCTGCGTCATCCAGCCTTCGGCCTTGTCGTCGATCTTTTCGAGATTCGGGCGCGGATAGGCTTGCAGCATGATCGATTCGCCGCTGGCATCAAGCTGTTGATCGGTCATCGGTGCAATCTTTTGCCACAACTGTTCGGTGATGAACGGAATGATCGGATGCGCGAGACGCAGCACAGTCTCCAGCACGCGCAACAGCGTGCGGCGAGTTGCGCGCTGCTGGGCTTCATTGCCTGTCTGGATCTGGACCTTCGCCACTTCAAGGTACCAGTCGCAATACTCGTCCCAGATGAACTTGTAGATGGCCGATGCGATGTTGTCGAAACGGTAGTCGGCAAAGCCCTTTTCCACTTCCGCTTCGGTACGCTGCAGCAGCGAGACGATCCAGCGGTCGGCCTGCGAGAAATCACGCCCGCCTTCGCCGCAGGAAGCGCCGTCGAAGCCGCAATCCTTGCCTTCGGTATTCATCAGCACGAAGCGCGTCGCATTCCACAGCTTGTTGCAGAAGTTGCGATAGCCTTCGCAGCGGTTCAGGTCGAAATTGATGTTGCGGCCCAGCGATGCGTAGCTCGCCATCGTGAAGCGCAGCGCATCGGTGCCGAACGCTGGAATGCCATTCGGGAACTCCTTGCGTGTGGCCTTGGCAATACTTTCCGCCTGCTTGGGATTCATCAGGCCGGTGGTGCGCTTGGCGACCAGCGACTCGACGTCGATGCCGTCGATCAGATCGATCGGGTCGAGTGTATTGCCCTTGGACTTCGACATTTTCTGGCCACTGGCATCGCGCACCAGACCATGCACATACACCGTCTCGAACGGCACCTTGCCGGTGAAGTGCGTGGTCATCATGACCATGCGCGCGACCCAGAAGAAGATGATGTCAAAACCGGTCACCAGTACCGACGACGGCAGGAACATCTTGTAGTCGGGCGTTTCTTCCGGCCAGCCGAGCGAAGAGAAGGGCACCAGCGCGGACGAGAACCAGGTGTCGAGCACATCGCTTTCGCGCTTCAGTGTCTTGCCGCCGGCTTGCGCCTGTGCATCCGCCTCATTGCGCGCGACGTAGATATTGCCCTCGTCGTCATACCATGCAGGAATCTGATGGCCCCACCAGAGCTGACGCGAAATACACCAGTCCTGGATGTTGTTGAGCCACTGGTTGTAGGTCGTGGTCCAGTTCTCGGGCACGAACTTGATCTCGCCGCCGGAGACTTTTTCCAGCGCGACTTCGGCGATCGACTTGCCGGGGAAATGCGTGCCTTCGGGCGCCGGCTTGCTCATCGCGACGAACCACTGGTCGGTCAGCATCGGTTCAATCACGACGCCGGTACGGTCGCCGCGCGGCACCATCAGCTTGTGCGGTTTGACCAATTCCAGCAAGCCAGCGGCATCGAGGTCGGCGACGATCTGCTTGCGCGCATCGTAGCGATCCATGCCCTGGTACTTGGCCGGGCCGTTTTCATTGATCTTGGCGTCGAGCGTGAGGATGCTGATTTTATCGAGATTGTGACGCTGGCCGACCGCATAGTCGTTGAAGTCGTGCGCGGGCGTGATCTTCACGCAGCCAGTACCGAATTCCTTGTCGACGTATTCATCGGCGATGATCGGGATTTCACGATCGGTCAGCGGCAGCTTCAGCAGCTTGCCGACCAGTGCGGTGTAACGCTCGTCGGTCGGATCCACGGCCACCGCGACGTCGCCCAGCATGGTTTCCGGACGTGTCGTCGCTACCGTGATGTGGCCGCTGCCATCAACCAGCGGATAGCGAATATGCCACATGTGGCCGTCTTCTTCTTCCGACACCACTTCGAGGTCGCTTACTGCGGTCAGCAGTTTCGGGTCCCAGTTGACCAGGCGCTTGCCGCGATAGATCAGGCCCTGCTCAAACAAGCGCACGAAAACTTCGGTCACCGCCTTGGACATTTTTTCGTCCATGGTGAAGTATTCGCGACTCCAGTCGGTGGAGGCGCCCATGCGGCGCATCTGGCCGGTGATGGTCGAGCCGGAATGCTCTTTCCATTCCCAGACTTTTTCGAGGAATTTTTCACGGCCAAGGTCATGGCGCGATATCTTTTGAGCATCAAGCTGGCGCTCGACCACGATCTGCGTGGCGATACCGGCGTGATCGGTACCCGGAATCCAGGCGGTATTGTGACCGCGCATCCGGTAGTAACGGGTCAGGCCATCCATCACCGTCTGGTTGAATGCATGGCCCATGTGCAGCGTGCCCGTCACATTGGGCGGCGGCAACTGGATGCTGAAGGCCGGCTTGCTGGCGTCGGTCGTCGCGGTGTAGTAACCGCGCTTCTCCCACTCGGTGCGCCAGTGCTTCTCAATGTCGGCTGGCTCGAAAGACTTGGCTAATTCCATGATTTAACTTATGTTTCTGCGAAACTAACCATTATAAAGGACACGATGGCTGACATCGGTTGAGATGGGCGTATAATTCGCCGAAGTCATGTCACATGACCAATGCTAGGGGTCCTGGCCCGCCTGATTTTCTGCAGTTTTGCAAATCAAGCGACCGCCGGGTGAGAAATACCCTTGAACCTGATCTGGATAATGCCAGCGAAGGGAAGCAACCGGAACGCGCACCACCATTCCCTCGCTCCTTCGCTTTTTCGTTTTAGCAAAGGAGCAACATGAACGCCAATCCGCAATTCCTCGCCGCCACCGCCACGGTCGACGAAGCCGCAATCCAGCCCCTGCCGAATTCCCGCAAGATCTATGTCGAAGGCTCCCGTCCGGACATTCGCGTACCGATGCGCGAAATCAGCCAGGCCGACACACCGGCTTCCTTCGGCGCGGAAAAGAATCCGCCCATCACCGTCTATGACACCTCCGGTCCATACAGCGACCCGGCGGTGAAGATCGACATCCGCTCCGGCCTGGCGGCATTGCGCGCCGGCTGGATTGCCGAGCGCAACGATACCGAGGAGTTGCCGGGACCGACATCGAAATACGGCATCGAGCGCCTCAACGACCCCAAGCTGGCCGAGCTGCGCTTCAACCTGCACCGCAAGCCGCGTCGCG
>NZ_JBHTDH010000051.1:0-19533 GCF_042666555.1 Herbaspirillum sp. GCM10030257 | reverse complement strand
GCGGCCAAACGCACCATCGAGGAGCTCTGGTCGATCATTGGGGAATTAATGGACGACTTCGCTCCAGATGAGTGTGAGCGGTATATCCGACACGCCGGCTATGGCTAGTCAACGTGAAAATGCTCTAACCGTAAATTTGGTCGAGAAGCTGTTCAAAAGGTTTGTGGTGCATGACCGATAGATCGGCTTCTGCCTCGCGCTTACGCTTCATGCCCATAGGGCCACTATTGCGCCTAGCCTGGGTAGGCAACACAACTAAATACGATGTGTTTACTACATCAATGGGGCATTAATTCGGGCCGCTCCAACCCACCGCATGGCGAAGTAGAGTTGCTAAAACATCGGCACATTAAAACAACCCAAAGGCGTAAGGTTTACGTAATAATCGTATGCAATTCTTTCTACACGGCAATATATTTTTATGTTAAAGGTTGAATTGAGGGAACTCTCAAACATGTGTTGCCACATATCATCGCCTGCTGCTCAATCATTAAAACGTAACACCGGTTTTATCAGTTCCAGCGTTGTTTTAAGACTGTATTGATTTAAACACTGTATTAATTTAAAGACGACTTATTGATGTAACTAAGGGGTATCGAGCAGTAGTACAGGAAACGTAAATGGCATATCCGCCGATGCCGGGATAGAAATTTACGGAAGCTTGCATTTTCACTGAAGTGTGCCGAGCAAGCGGCACGCTGAACTACTTAACGACTTACCGAGACCATTGAGCACATCAATGGTCTTCGAAGAGAGACAAGCCATGCAAACAAGAACAACCGTGCTGCCAGTTGCAAGATCAATCGCCTACGTATTGGGCGTATGCGCTTGCTTCACCTCGATAGCCGTACAGGCTGCCCCGAAAGAAAAATTTGCCTCGCCGCTTGCCAGGCAGGGCATGCAGTTGAAGCTCGATGTCGCAATGTTGAATCCGGCGTTGGCGGCGGCAGCTGAAGAGGACTGCGAAGGCGATCTGCTGGTGCAACCGATGATCACTTCGCCGGTTCAATTAGCCAGTCTTGCATCGAACGATTCATCGCGAAGCGGACGGTTGAATACCGCTGCTGTTATCAATGACGTCGTTGCCGCAACAACGACGCCGGCGACGGGCAAGACCGCCGCAGAAGCGCCGCCGTCCCCGGTGGTAGTGCAAGCGGTCGCACCGGTAGAAGCACCAAAGATTCGGCAAACATGGGAAATCGTTCCGGCCGATAAAACGCTCAATGCGGCGCTCGCCCGCTGGGCGGCAAGCGCCGGCTGGCAGCTGGTGTGGGAATTGCCGGTCGATTACGCGGTTGATGCGCGCACCACAGTTCCAGGCACTTTCGAAGAAGCCGTCGGCGTCGTCACCAAAAGCATGGGGAGCGCTGAAATTCCATTGAAAGCAATTTTCTACGCCGGAAATAAAGTGCTGCGTATCGTGGCCAAAGGAGCCGAATGATGAACCTCAAACAGTTGACTACCGCTGCATCGGCATTGATTCTGGTTTCCGGCTGTACCGGTCTGACAGAGAAAGTAAATCGTGGCGTCGATGACACCAATCTGAAAGCATCGACTTTGGTGAAAGACGTTGGCCGTCCCGCACCCGGTGTAGTCATGAAATCGGCGCCGACCGTTGTGCATGAAGACGGGGTCTGGCTTGGCAAGAACATTGTCAAGGTCGGGCAACCGGCGCTGCCGCCTATCTTTTATGAATCGGCCACCTTTGATCGCAATGTTCACTCGCTGGCCGAACTTGCCGAACGGATCACGCTACGTTCCGGTATTCCGACCAAGGTAAGTCCGGACGCACTTGCGGCGTCGAACGGGGCCGCACCAACGGTCGGCAACACACAGGCTCCGATCGCCGGTGCAGCGGGCGCACCGCCGTTGCCCATCCAGGCAGCGCCGATCGGCAGCGCAGCGCGGCCCAGCGGGCCGATACGCATTACCTACAACAACGGCAACTTCAAAGGCTTGCTGGACATGGTGACCGCGCGCTTCGGTGTCTACTGGAAATACGCGGATGGCGCGATTCAGTTCTTCCATACCGATTCGCGTACGTTCCAGATCAATGCGATTCCCGGCGATTCATCATTTACAGCAAATGTCACCAGTGGCGCGACATCGACGGGCGGCGTGTCAGGCGGTGCTACCGCCGGCGCGACAGGCGGCGTGGGCGGTGGGGGCAATACCGGCGTGACCGCGAACAACAGCCAGAACACGGCAGTCACTTCGCGACTGTCGGTATATTCAAGTATTGAGAAGGCCGTTTCGGCAATGCTGTCCGCACATGGCAAGGTAGTCGCCTCGCCCGCGACCGGCACCATGACTGTCGTCGATACACCGGATGCGTTGGACCGTATCGCAAGCTTCATCGAAAGCGAGAACAAGGCCTTGTCGCGTCAGGTGGTGATCAATGTCACCGTGCTGTCGGTGAACCTGTCGAATGCAGATGAATACGGCATCGATTGGGATCTGGTGTACCGTAACCTGAGCCAGCGTTACGGCATCCATAACACCTTTGCCGCCAGCCCGTCCAGCACCGGCTTCTCGGCGGGTATCCTGTCGACGTCGAGCAGCAAATTTGCCGGTTCCTCGGTGCTGATCAGTGCATTGTCTGAACAGGGCAAGGTGCGACGCCAGACGACGGCGTCCGTGGTGACACTGAACAACCAGCCGGTGCCGGTACAAGTTGCAAAGCAGACCAGTTACCTGCAATCGTCGCAAACCACGATCACCGCGCTGGTCGGCAGTACCACCACGCTGACGCCCGGCAACGTCACCTCCGGCTTCAACATGAGCATCCTGCCGCATGTGCTGGCCAACGGTACGGTCATGCTGCAATTCTCGACCGATATTTCGTCATTGCGAGGAATTCGCCCTGTAGAGAGCAACGGCAGCAAGATCGAAACGCCGGAAATGGATACGCGTAATTTCCTGCAGCGCGTTGCCATGAAGTCAAACGAAACCCTGATCATCAGCGGCTTCGAGCAAACTGATGACAATCTCGATGAACGTGGTGTCGGCCAGCCGAAAAACTTTTTGTTCGGCGGTGGCTACAAGGCGGTATCGGGCAAGGAAGTGATCGTGATTCTGATCACGCCAACCACGATGAACAGCGGCACCTGAGCGACGCGACGACGCCATGGCCATCTACATCACTCAAATAGAGAAACACAGATTCGTCTGTGGTCTCTTCTGGCAATCGCTGTCGCGTCCGCGCGAACTGAAAAAAGAAGCGGCCAGCCTCGCAAAGAAGATCGACTTCGATCTGATGGTGTTGCGCAAGGATCATTCGACCGCGCAAGCCGGCTTCGCGCAGAGTAGGGACGGCGCCCGTCGCATGATGTACTCGCTGGGAGCCGTGGTGTCGAAGACACTGGCCCTGGAAGGTGCGTACTACGACGGTCAGCAGCAGCGCGTACATAACTGGCTGGGCGCATTCAAGCTGCCGGATGGCATGTGGGCTTACTTTGCCGCACGCGATGCCAGCTTCCTGCCGAACGGCGATTTCGCCGGCACGAAGGAAGAAGTGCTGGAGCGTCTTCACGGCGACTATGGATTGGGTGGCTGGAATGTCGTCATCGGCGATGCCGAACTTGAAGACTACGGATTCCATAACTTCAATGCGAAGCGGATCGAAGACATGTTGCCGCGCCGCGGTAATGGCCAGATCCGCACGCACAAATGGTGGGGACTGCGCCCGGTCACGACAAAGCTGACCTGGCCGCCTGTGGCGATTGCCGCTTCGCTGATCGTTATCGCCGGTGTGGGCGGCACCACCTACTGGAAAAAACTGCAGCGTGAAAAGGAAGAGGCGGAACGAGCGCGAGCAATGGAAGCAGTGCGTCAGCAATTGCTCGGCAATGCCGCACCATCGGACATCCCGCATCCTTGGGCCAGCCGGCCGCTGCCGGCGCCCACTGCACAAGCATGCATTGAACACTTTACGCATGTCACCGCCGGCGGCTGGCGCCTCGACCAATATGTGTGTACGCCGGACCAAGTGACGTATTCATGGTCGCGTCAGAACTCCAATATCGATTTCCTGCTCGCGCAATTGCCTAAAGCAGTGGTCGATATCAACGGTGAAAAAGCGACTTATTCAGTGCCGCTTGCGTTGAAATCAGGCAAAGATGAAGCATTGCTGGAACAAAAGCAGCTACTGGAACCACTGATATCACGTATGCAGTTGCTGAACCTGACACCGAACGTACGATTGGTGCCGGTACAAGCACCTGTCGGGCAAGCGGCCGCACAAAATCAGGCTGCGCTGCCCAATTGGAAAACGTTTGCGTTCACGGTGAGTGCCAACGGCATTCCGCCAGCTGAAGTGGCGACGATACTTGATCGACCTGGAGTGCGTATCGAACGACTTGTGTATGGCAACGGCGCATGGTCTATAGAAGGAGTGATGTATGCAAAATAAAATCGGACTTTTCATTGTTTTCTCGGGCATCGTATTGTCAGGCTCTGCTGTTGCCGAGTCCGCCTCCGATACGCTGACACGGGTTGAAGCCGAAACGCTGATACTGAAAGCGCGCGAAAAGCAGCTTGATGTACAGGCAAGCATCGTCGCCAAGCAGAACGATATCGCGGCCAAGCAGGCATACAAAGACCAGATGACGCAGAATGCGGTCGCCGGAGATCCGGTTATCCGCTCGATTGAGGGCATTGGCAAGTCAACCTACGCGACGTTGGAACTAAGTAACGGCAATCTCGTCGATGCGCAGGTCGGCGATGTGCTGTCCAATGGCATGAGGATCGTGTCGATCCGTTCCAATGAAGTCATCGTCGAACGGCAAAAGAAGCGTACCCGACTGTTCTCCTCAGGGCGCACTCCGACTGCATTCAATCCGAGCTATCCCAGCTCTGGCCTAAACCTGCCTCCATTGCCGATGATGCCGCCAGGAGGGATCCCGCGATGAAGCTGCCGTTCTTTATCGAACCAAAGCTCGCCAAACCTTTGGTTGCCCGCGGTAGCGGCACATTCAACGAGAGAGTTGTCATGTCCGGCGAAAAGCAGATGAGCGAGACGATGCTGCCTAATGTTTCAGATTCCACCGACTTTACCGATGCACGCGTCGCCAGTCATGGCGGCGAGTACGAGGCCAGCGCCGAAGAAAAGAAACTGTTGTGCTTGCTGGCCGACGGCCGTCTGCTGATCGCCGAAGGGCATGAGTTGAACTCGCACGTGCTGTCCTATCGTGCCCGTCTTGAAAAAATGCAGCGTCCGTACCGTGCGCTATTTGTGCGCTTTGAAGTCATCGGCCGCATGTATCAGTCCGGCACGCATGATCTCGTCGGTCGCCACCAGGAACATACGACGATGCAGGTCACGGCAAAAGACCTGTTGAAAAAAGCGTGCAGCGCGCGTGCTTCCGATATCCATATCCGCGTGAAGAAAACGGCTACGGAAATCCATTTTCGTATCCATAACGACCTGGTCAAGACGGGCAGCCAGACACGCGAATATGGTGAACGTCTGCTGGCAACGCTGTATGGCGCGATGACGTCGGTCTCCGACAACTCGTACAAGCCGACAGAACGTCAGGATGCCAGCATCTCAGACCGCGACAAGCTGCCGCCGCAGCTGTACGGCGTGCGTATTGCGACCGCGCCGACCAGCGAAGGCGTGGTGATGGTGCTGCGCCTGTTGTACAACGATGCCGGCGACAACATCGACTTGCGTCCGCTCGGCTTTTCGGACGAGCACGCAGCGATCTTGCAGCAATTGAAGGAACAGCCGATCGGCATGAACATCATCAGCGGCCCGACCGGCTCAGGAAAGTCGACCACGCTGCAG
The DNA here is from genome assembly GCF_042666555.1 of Herbaspirillum sp. GCM10030257. Classification (NCBI taxonomy): domain Bacteria; kingdom Pseudomonadati; phylum Pseudomonadota; class Betaproteobacteria; order Burkholderiales; family Oxalobacteraceae; genus Herbaspirillum; species Herbaspirillum sp. GCM10030257. The sequence goes on along the minus strand of NZ_JBHTDH010000051.1, from coordinate 13,745 downwards.
CGGGTATTGTCCGGTGAAATCCTGGAAGCCGAAGGCAAGCTGCATGTGATTACCGTCGAAGACCCGGTTGAATATCCGATCGAGGGTGCGGTACAGACGTCGGTAACCAATGCGGGTACCGAGGAAGAACGTTCGCGCCTGTTTTCCGCTGCGATTGCAAACGCGATGCGCCTCGATCCGGACACCATCATGATCGGCGAAGTGCGTGATCGCGCGTCCGCGCAAAATGCCTTGCGCGCATCGATGACCGGCCACCAGGTATGGACGACTGTGCACGCAAACAGTGCGATCGGCATCGTCGACCGGCTGGTCGACCTTGGTCTGCCGCTCAGCCTCGTCGCCGATCACACCGTGGTGACCGGCCTGATCAGCCAGCGCCTGGTCAAGGTATTGTGCCCGCACTGCAAGAAAAACATGCTTGAGCATCAACATGAAATGCCGGCAGCCGCACTGGCACGTGTCCAGCGTGCGATACATGAACAAGACCTGGCAAAGGTCTGCATTGCCGGCAGCGGCTGCGAGCAATGCAACGGTCACGGCACCATCGGCCGTACCGTCGTGGCTGAAGTGGTTAATCCGGACGAGCAGTTTTTCAGGTATATCCGTGCAGGCGAAAAGGCCGAAGCGATGCAGTACTGGATGCACGAGCTGGGCGGTAAATCGATCCTTGATCACACCATCGAGAAAATTGCCGCCGGCATCATCGATCCGCGCATGGCGGAAAAGACCGTCGGCCACTTGACGATCGGTGCTACGCAAGGCAGCCGCCGCGTCAACATCGACGAGCTGGATCATGCAAATTGATATCAATCGCTGGTGGGCCAAGACGCAGTTCACTGATACGGTGCGCTTGCGGCTGTATCGCAAGATCGCCAAGATGCTGTCGAACGGCTTGCCATTGCTGAGGATATTGGAAGAGCTGCGCGATAGGGCATCGGAGCATGGCAAGAAGCCAAACGAGCCGCTGGCCATCGTGCTCGATGACTGTCGGCGCATGGTGCAGAACGGACGATCCCTGTCCGAAGGGCTGGAATGGTGGATTCCGCGCACTGAACAAATGATCATCATGGCCGGCGAGCAGGCGGGCCGTCTCGAAGTGACGCTGGTCGCGGTGACCGATGTGGTGCTGGCCGAGAAAAAGATCAAGAGTGTCATCGTTGGCGGCATTATCTATCCGCTCGCCGTGTTCTCGCTGGTCATTGTGTATATCTATCTGTTTGGCACGCGTGTGATTCCACAGTTTGCACGCATGGTTGATCCGACTGCCTGGCAGGGCGCGGCAAAGTCGCTGTATGTGATGTCGACGCTGGTGCAAAACTGGATGTTGTACCTCATCGTTCTGTTGATCGCCGTAGTCGCCGGCGTATTGACGTCGATGCCGCTTTGGCGAGGAAACCTGCGTGTCTTTTTCGATCGATTCGCACCGTATTCGATTTACCGGTTGGTAATTGGCAGCGGCTTTTTGATGGCATTCTCGGCACTGCAATTTGCTGGCATCACGGTCGAAAAATCCTTGATGCGCCTGTCCGATATGGCTGATCCATGGCTGCGCGAGCGACTGGACGGCGCGCTGCTTGGTGTCAAGTCCGGCCTGAACTGCGGCGAAGCATTGCGCAATGCAGGATATGGATTTCCGTCGAAGGAAGTGGTCGACGACCTGTGCGTGTACGCCGAATATAAAGGTTTTGCGGAGGCGCTCAAGGTTCTCGCCGACGAATGGATGGAAGAAGGGATCGAGCAGGTAACGATCCAGATGAAGATTCTCAATGGTGTTGCCATCATCACGCTTGCGCTGGTCATCGCCTGGTTGGTTACCGGTTTCTTCGGCATCCAGCATGAAATTGCCGCCATGACGCGCGCTGTTCGTTAATTTGTTGTTACTTTTTACTTGGAGGATGAAATGAAGAACGTATTCGTCAACAACCACCGTGTGGTCGATCATCGCATCCACCAGCGCGGCGCTTCGCTGTTGGAAGGTATCGCCTATCTGGGCATTGCCGCGATTGTGATTCTGGGTGCGGTATCGCTGTTGGGCAGTGCGTTCGGCAGCGCACAGTCGAATCAAAGCGTTGAAGAAGTGGTGTCTATCCGTACTGCGGTCAGGAAGCTCTATTCAGGGCAGACCTATGCCGCCGGCGACCTCACCCCCACATTAATGAATGCACGGGCGCTTCCCGGTTCGCTCAGGCCAAATGCAGCTAACAATGCGGTTACCAATACCTGGGGTGGCGCCGTAGTGGTAACAGGGGCTGGCGCGACGTTTACCGTTACCTATAACGCCGTACCGGAAGACGTCTGTGTCAACATGATCAGCGGAGCGACCGGCTGGACGCAGATTACCGCAAATGCAAATGGAAATCCGGTTGTTGCGTTCCCCGTTACGGCCGCTGCAGCAGATGGCCTTTGCGTTGCAGGGCCAAATGTCATCGTTTTCACCGCGGTGTAACGGATTGCAGCTCGTCTCTCTGACGAGAAGCAAGGCAAGCAAGATAACGATCGACCATATCGCATAATCAATGAACGCAATTCCGGCAACCAAAGTAAAGCAGCTCGATTTCTCGGATTTGTATCTGGGGCATCCAAGCGTGCAAGACCGGTTCTCCGATGTGCCGGGCGCGAATGCGAATCCGTTGCCGGCCGGCCCCGAGCTGCGCAGTGATCTGGATCAGTTGCTTGCCTTATGTCGAAATGAAATACAAGCGGCATCGACAGGAAGCGAGTTCAAGGTCTGCCATGACAACATCACCTATCGTGTGACTGTCGTGCAAGCCCTCGGCGGTACGGTGTTTGTGTTGCGGAAAATGGCGAACGTGATCCAGTCGCTGGCTGAGCTTGGCATCCCGCAAGTCTATGTGCGGCACCTGATGTCAAAGCAATTGTCCGGGCTGTTGCTGGTATCCGGCACCGGCAAATCGGGCAAGACAATGACCGCTTCCGCCATTGTGAAGGAAAGGCTGGCTGCGTACGGCGGCATCGCGGTAACTGGCGAAGACCCGATTGAATTGCCGCTGGAAGGCGCACATGGAGATGGCGTGTGCTTCCAGACCGTGACGCCACGAGACCGCCGGGAATTCAGCGAACGATTTCGCGGGCTGACACGGCTGGGCGCACGCATGATCCTGGTGGATGAAATTCGCGATCAGGAAACTGCGGCCGAGGTGCTGCAGGCCAGCGTAAACGGTAGTCTGATCATTAGCACCGTGATGGCGGACAACACGATTCAGGCCATTACGAAACTGCATATGCTCGCCAATCCGCGCATGGCGGCCGGCAGCGCGCAAGCCTTGCTGGCCGATGGCCTCGCGGGCGTGTTGCACCAGCAGATCGTGCGCGGTCCGCGCCCCAAACTGGAGGCTGAATTGTTTACCTTAAAGGATGCACCGGTCGCCAGAACCATCCTGCGTAATGGCAAATACGACATGCTGGCATCCGAAATCAAGCAGCAGATAGCATCGATGATTTCCGAAGGCGGTGTCGTGCAACGGATCAAGGGGCAATGAATGTGGCACATACTTGTTCTGACCGTGATGGCGTCGCTTACCGCGCTGTATCTGGGCGCCGAGCAGAAAAATGTCATCGCCGCGGAACAGGTGAAGGTGGAGAACTCCGCTGACAACATGGCGCTTTATCGTGAGGCGGTTATCACTTACTTCAGCAAGAATCCGTCGCTGTATCACAGTGTCGACATCAACACGCTGAAGGCGAGCAATGTATTGCCGACATGGTCCACGTTATATACGCAACCGGCTGCTGCGATATGGACCAACTACCGAGACAGCGACGGCATGATTTATATCTTTGCGTCCGCGCCGCCGCCAAACAGCATCGTTGCGGATGTGCTAAAGCTGTCACAGAATTCGGTGCTGGCCGGCGTATACCGGAACGGCGACAGCACGCTGTACTCGCCGGTATTCGGTGACACCGGCATCAAGCTTCCGCTGCCTGCAATGGCGCCAATTCCACATGGGAGCCCGGTATGGATAGCGATGATCAGATGAGGAAGACAGACATGTACCATACGCAGCGCGGTGTTACCGTCATCGAGACGCTCGGCGTGCTCGCGATCGGGTCGGCCATACTGATCGGTTTGTCCGCACTGATCGACCAATCGCTGGAAGACCTGGAAGGGCAGCAGGCCGCGTTGTATCAGGCACAGGTTACCGGTGCCGCGCGCAAATACATCAGCGCCAACTACCATGCACTGGTCGCCGCCACGCCCGGTGCCGCTTCGGTGGTGCCGGTCAGTATCGCAGAACTGAAAGACAAGCAATTTCTACCGCAAGGCTTCGCGCCCACCAATGCGTATAACCAGGCGACTTGCGTACTGGTGCGGCAGTCAACGCCAGGCAGCGGCAAGCTCGATGCCTTGGTCGTCACGCATGGTGGCCAGCAGATAGAGGACCGGATCATCCCGGCCGTTGCCTCCGGCGCCGGGCAGGGCAGTGGCTATATCAGTGTCGCCGCACCGGCAACGGCGCGCGGCGCCTCATGGAGTCTGGCTACCAATGGCTATCGCGGCATCCCATGTGCCGCCGGCGGAGCGCCAGTGCTCACCGGCGCAGCCGCAGATGGGGGTCACCTGGCGTCGAGCCTGTTCTACGATGGGCCCGGCCAGCTGTCGACCGATTTCCTGTATCGCGACGAAGTTCCGCTGCGGCCGGAACTGAACACGATGAATACGCCGATCCGCCTGGCCCATAAAGCAGTCGTCAGTGCTGGCGACGCTTGCGGCAGCGTCGCCGCAATCGCGGTCGACGCAACCAGGGACTTGTTGAAATGTGACACTGATGGCCGCTGGCGCCATTTGACGACGTGGAAGAACCCGGTCGCCAGCTACGCTATGTTGCCGGCGACCGACAGGGCGGGCGATGTACGGATGGTGCTCGACAAGAAACGGGCCTTTGTCTATGACGGTAGCGGCAGCTGGGTCGCACTGGCGGTCGACCAGAACGGCGATTTCATGGTGGAGCGTAATCTCGATGCCGGCAACAACATCGCGGCGGGCAACGACATGAGGGCCGGCCACAATGTCACCGCCAGCCACAACATTACCGCATCGAATGAAGTCAACGGCGTGGTCGGTGTGCGCGGAGGCTGGCTGCAAATCGTCGATTATGCGGAAGTCGAATCGCTGACGATCAAACGCGCTCGCCGCGCTGGCGACAGGTGCCACATTCCGGTCACAGGCAGTGACGGCAGCACGGACTACATTTGGCCGGTCGGCTCGACCGTGGTGGACCAGAACGGCATCACGATGAATTGCTATAGCGACCGAACTTTCCGGTATCAGAATGGCACCTATAGTCGATGATGTCATGAAGCGTCATGGGTTAGGATTGATGTAACGCCAATAGCAATGAGTATGTTAGGAACACCAGCATGAACAGTACGCAGCGCGGTATGACCATCATCGAGATCCTCGGCGTGCTGGCAATCGGGTCGGCGATGCTGATCGGCCTCTCGGCGATCATCGATTCGTCGCTGGAAGACCTTGAAGGGCAGCAGGCCGCGTTGTATCAGGCGCAAGTCGCCGGGGCCGCACGCAAGTACATCAGTGCCAATTACCAGGCACTGCTGACTGCGACTCCTGACGCGGCATCGGTGGCGCGGGTCAGCATTGTGGATCTGAGAGATAACCTGTTCCTGCCGCAGGGTTTTGCGCTTACCAATGGGTATGGTCAGGCAACCTGCGTATTGGTGCGGCAACCGACACCAGGCAGCGGCCGTCTGGATGCATTGGTCGTCAGCTACGGCGGCCAGCAGATAGAGGACAGGGTTATCCCCGCGATCGCCGCCAATGCCGGGCAGGGGAGCGGGTATATCACCACTGCCGTGCCAACAACTGCACGCGGCGCGTCCTGGAACATGGATACGCTTGCTTACCGTAACGTCGCTTGTCCCGGCGCCGGCGTGCCGGCGCTCACCGGTGCGGCGGCCGATGGCGGGCATCTGGTATCGGGCCTGTTCTATGACGGCCCCGGCCAGCTGTCTACAGACTTCTTGTACAGAAACGACGTCCCGGGCAGACCGGAATTGAATCAGATGCGTACGCCGGTGCATATGCTGCCAGGCAGCGGCGCGCAAGCGACCGAAAATGACTCGACCGATCCGCGCTGCACCGCCGCCAGCGGCACCGGCAAGATCGCCGTTGACGCGCAAGGACGCGTGTTGAGCTGCCAGGGCGGCGCTTGGAAGCGGCAGTCCGGATACTGGAAAGACCCGGTCGCAAGCTTCAATGTACTGCCGGCTACCGGCAATGATGTTGGCGACGTGCGGATGGTGACCGCCCTGTCACGCGCATTTACCTGGAGCGGCACGGCCTGGACCGCGCTCGCGGTCGATCAGGACGGCAATATGCTGGTACCGGCGACGCTGACCGCCAACAACGTGCAACTGAATCAGACAGTGGTAAAAAACACGGTGTGTAGTGGAGATGGATTGCTTGCGCGCGATAGCACCGGCTTGGTGATGTCTTGCCAGTCCGGCACCTGGCGTAGTTTGCTGGACACACGGATCACGACCAAGGTGTTTGAGAACGATTATGTATTTACGTCAGCGCTTGGCGCCGCCCAAAACTACAAGTGGGATTTCGTGATCAGCTTGAATGCAATACCACGGCCACGGCCACTTTATGTCACAGGCTATGCACATTGCCATGCAACCAGTGATGTGCGTGCCTTTGTCAATGTCGAACTGCGGGATGCAAGCCATAATATTCTGGCCTACGCCGGTGGCTGTGGCGCCCGGAGCGAAAGCGCGGATGCTGGATCTTTCGGAAAAGGGTTCGTACCTTTGCAAAAGATTCCGGAAAATGCGACATTGATTCGCGTCTATATGGAATCTGGCATATATGCAGGCGACTACAGCACGTTGAAGCTTGTCGTCTACAACAGCGATTAATGAAAGAACCGGATATGCAAATCCTCGCGCCAATATACCGCCTCCGTATCGCCATAATCATTGCAGGTCTATTCGCGCCCGGTAGCGTCTTTGCCTGCTGGGAAGAAGCCGCAGCGCGTTACCGTGTCAATCCCTACTTGCTGTATGCGATCGCCAAGACAGAATCGAGCCTGAACCCCGCAGCGATCAATCGCAACAAGAACGGCTCTTACGATATTGGCCTCATGCAGATTAACAGCAGCTGGTTTCCAACACTGCGCAAATACGGACTGGAAGAAAAGCAGTTATACGATCCATGCACCAGCATCCATGTCGGCGCATGGATACTCTCACAAAACATGCAGCGCCTGGGTAATTCATGGAATGCAGTCGGTGCATACAATTCCAGCAAACCGGATTTGCGCTTGAAGTATGCGCTGAAGATTTACAAGAACCTTCCGCCAGCGGTGCGCGACGCCGCGCGCGAGTGAACACTACACTTCCCGCACCGGCTCCTGCTCATGCAGTTCCAATCGATAACCCTGGCTGTACGCAGTGCGGATCATCGCGCTGCATTCCTGTCCGAATTGCAGTTTCTTGCGCAGCTTGTACACATGCTGTTCAATCGTGCGGCCTGCGATTTCGCTGTCGACACCCCAGATCGCGGTCCCGATGGTCTCACGGGAAACATAGACGCCGGGAGAGGAAAAGAATAACCACGCCATCGTGAACTCTCGCGGTGTCAGTTCGATCGGCGTACCACGATACGAGAAAGTACTGGTGTCGCGGTCCAGTGCAAAGCCGGCCAGTTCGATGATGCGCCGTGCAGGTCGGGTGCTACTGCGACGCAGGATCGCATGGATGCGCGCGACCAGTTCGACCGGCTCAAATGGCCGTATCAAAAAATCGTCGGCACCCGCATTGAGTGCCTCGGCAACCCAATCGGCATTCTGTACCGCCGACAGCACCATTACCGGCGTGTTGTCCCCGCTGCGGCAGGTGAGCCAGGAAAAAACGCTTTCCCCGTCCTTGATATCAATGCCGACATCGACGAGGATAAAATTGAAATCCCGGCGGCGCACGGTGCGCAGCAAAACAGTATCCGAAGTAAAACGCTCGCAAACGAAACCGGTCCGTACAAGAACGGTTTGCACTTGCTCGAATACGGCATTATTACGGATGTAACATGCAATGTTCATTGCGCGGCACTAGCGTTTGCTATTGAGCATATCGTGGAGTTCAAGACGGTTATAGGCCGTTCGCATCGCGTCCTTCTGGTTAACCGCTTTTTTGGCAACCAGCTGCACGAGAACCTCGTTGAGGCTGCGCGACATGTTGTCTTCCTTGCGCCGCATGAAATCCGCGATCAGATGCATTTTGCTTGGATCCGCGATATACGGAGCTACCTGCTGGTTATTGTTGAAGATCATTTCGCTTGCAAGCACGAAATCCTCACCGTTCTCGGTCGGCAGCAGGTTTTGATAAATGACGCCGACCAGCGAATTGGCGAGTGTGGCGGTGCGCTGAGTACGTTGTTCCGGTGAAAAGAAACCGAGCAACTTGGTGATCGCGCTCACTGCGCTATTGGTATGCATGGTCGCCAGCACCAGGTGGCCGGACTCGCCGGCATGCAGCACGGTGTCGGCCGTATCAAAATCGCGGATTTCACCGACCATCAGGACATCGGGCTTTTGTCGAAGCGCCTCGCGCAGGCCGGTCGAGAAGCTGGCAGTATCGGTCGGCACCTCTTTTTGCGAAATGATGGATTGCTTGCGCTGAAGCTCGTACTCGATCGGCTCTTCGATCGTAATGATATGCGAGCGGCGAACGCTATTCAGATGATCAAGCATCGATGCGATGGTCGTCGTCTTGCCGGAACCGGTAGGGCCGGTCACGAGAATGATCCCCTTGGTCGCTTCCAGCATGGATTTCACATAGATCGGGAGTCCGGTCTTCTCCAATGGAATGGGATGCAGGGGCAGGCGTCTGATTGAAATGGCGACCTTTTCACCGCAGGCGATCCGGTACACGTTGCAACGCAGGCGGCATGCGGTCAACACGAATGGGCGGTCGATGGCACCATCGATCACCTTGTCTTCCCAATCCTCATCGATTGCCTTGAGCACCGGCAGCATCTCTTCCAGCATCACAGGCTCGGCACTGATCTCTTGCCAACCGCGCGGGGTCTTGTACATGATCGGCGCATCTTGTTCGATATGGATGTCCGAAAAGATCTGTCCGGCATTCACCAGAGCGATGATTTCATACAGCAGATCGCGCGATTCGGAAAATTCGTTGGCCATGTGTCACCCTGAGTATTGGATAGGTCGCAATGTGATTGCAAGCGGCGTACGCGCATGAGGCATGCGTAATCACCGGGTTCAACTGTATATCGATTCTAACGGAAGAAAGGTGTAATTGTCTCCGGGAAATTCTTAATTGCGACAGCGTCGCAGACAGGAGAGTGCCTTATCGGCATGATACGAGCCTGGCTTGATGCCAGGTGCAGGAAAGGTGACTGGTATAGGCGCGCTGGAGGGACTAAAAGCGCTCGAATCAATGTACGGAACGTTCATGCAGTGCCGCATAGGTACGGTCATACTGCAGCAGGCATTGCGTCATGACGAACTGCTCATCGGACTGGAACAGTCCTCTTTCCAGCGCAGCGATTTCTGCGCATTTTTTTGAAATCCCTATATTGGCGCGGCCGATCTGTTGATGTTGTTCAGTTTCTCTTTGCAGGCTCGAAAAATAAACAACTGCTACCAATATCGGAATTGCGCCACCGGCAAAACCGACCCCAATGAGCCAGGATAGCTCCTGCTTGATGCGATGCAGCACAGAAGACATACCGCTTTCTGTTGCGATTTGACGCCTGCCAAACAATGTGCCGGTTGCCCATGCAAACAATATCGAGAAGACAGTGGCCGTCGATAGTACTGTTATCGCACCGAGAATAACCAATCGATTCTGGACAAGGACGCTCGCCGGAATATTCAGCAGCAACAAACCGACGATCAGGTCGAGGCCGATCCAGAACGACAAGAGCAAGGCTTTCAGAAAGAAAGTCGTTGACTCATGCGGCGAGTAATAGCCGCATCCTTTACGTGTGGTTACGTTCGCATGCCGGTGCTGATATGGGTCATCAACCGCGCCCGAATTGGTTTGCGTCAGGATAGCAGGGTTGAGTGGCCTGGTGAGCGATTTGCTCGCGTCACATGTTTGCCTGACTGTATAAGAGGCTGCCATTTTCAGTATCGACTTCACCATTATCGTTTCATCCGTTCGGAATTAACACCAATTTTGTATTGCAACAATGTGTGGCAGTCCAACTGAAAGAGTTCCGTTACCGATGTATCGGCTAGTGAACTTGACTCTCTTGTCTTGCTGTCCCTGCACCATGCAAATGGAGCGCGGCAGGTACGACTACTGAGCATTCGGTAAATAAATGACAGAGGAGCGTATTGATACTTTCGACCTCCACCCTACGCCGGGCGCCCCTAACCCTCCCCCTCGCCGGGCACCCCTACCCAGAGGAGGGAACCGGCTCCTTCCTCCTGGCAGGAGGAAAGCTGGGATGGGGGTTGAGTGTGTCAAGTATCTACTGAACTCTCAATAATTCATGCAATTGCATAAACCCTCCATCATTTTATGACCGCACACATTCTTCAAAATGGAACCAGCGCTGCAGGAATTCCACTCACATTACAGCCAGTGGGTATGTTACGCGTCACGTAGCGATGCCAGAAGTCCGAAACCCATATTGCGTGGAGAAAGCAAATGCAAACCATCATACAACTTGAAACAAACCAGAACGTCGACCACAACAGCCACTCGTCGTCGTTCCACTTACCGTTGAATCCAGACGATGTACATCACGCGCCGACGGGCGGGATGAGAAATGACGTCGATCCTGCGCTGGAAGAGGGATTTCCATGGATGCGTGTGCGCAGGTTACCGAAGAAGGGATAACCAGAACGATGCTTATTGCAGACAGCGATAATTTCGCAAATGCATGAGTCTGCCTTCTTCCTTGGTGTAAGCGAGGAAGAAGTGGTGTTATCCGCCGAACTAAACCGCAGCAGCACCTAATACATCCAGGTACAAGCCTTCCGTCATGGTAATTACGCTATGTCTATCTCTAGAATCGCATCGTTGGCCAGCCTGACTGCAGTAAACTGGCAATCGTATGCCGCACAAGTCCAGACCCAGCAGACCAGCAGCGTCAACTATGGCCTGCCGGTACAAAGGATACTGCCGACGATTCACAATCCCACGCATGGCAGCGATTGGTTTTTTCGCAGATACGGGCCGGCAATGGTGTACCGTGCAGGTACACCGCTTCTGCATCAACGTCAGCGTCAACGTCAAACAGGCATCGGCCATCAGAGCGAAGTGTTGGGGCATGGTGCTTCGTCTCGGGAAAAAGAGATTATTGAGCGGGTCCAGGACGAGCGGCAAACAGGAGTCAAGATGGAGCCGGCTAAAGTCCACAACCGCTCGATCGCGAATACCATCGATGGGTCTTTACCCAGAGACGACCCCTCTACCGCGTCGCGCAGTTCTGCCTCGGGCACGAAACACCACCTGGAAAACGAACGCGCCGCAGATAGAGCGCGCGCCAAGTTCCGCTTTTTCCTGGAGCTTCAAAAGTCTGGCGCCTGGGTAATTGCTCCGGCAGCCTGACAAATCCCATTCCATTTACATGTCCAATCGAAGGACTCTTGTATTGGCGCGGCTTCTTTGCAACAGAGACCCGTAAGCTCACGTGACATCAGATAAACGTTGTCAAGCGTGATTCACGCCTTCAGAACCATCCTGCCATTTCTGTCCGAAACATCAATCCCGCATCCAGCGGTCAGGTGGAACCAAAGCCTGCATGGCGGTCACCCATGGATAAGTACCTGATCTATCGACGCGACGATGAAGAGGTGATTCGGCGCATCCCATTGCATGGCTCGAGAGGGGGAAATGAAATGGCACCATTACAGAATCCAGCCATAGAACGGCTGGAAAAAATTTTTGACGTTGAGTTGGTGATATTTGGCACGTATACACATTGCGCTACAAAACGCATTGTCAAGGTATTGGCTCAGACCAGCAAGGGGGCGAAGAAGATCTGTAAATGGCGCTACCGGCGCAGCGAGATCAAGGGAACTCGTGCAGTATCTGATCCAGATATGCTGATCGCGCCTGACCTGTTTCCTGCATATGAAATATAGCAACCTGCCATATTCACAGTGAACTATGCAGCTTTATGGGCTCGTTGTACCTGTTACCTGTTTCGTGTGGTTAATCCTTTAGAACCTGCATCGTCATGATCCCTTCTCGGAATTAGAGCCAATGGCGGTGATAATACCGAATTCGGCCAGCAATCCACGTAACTGATTTCCTTGTGCTGTCCTGGATTTTACAATCCTTGTCTTACTCGATGGAAGGCCAAAATCGCCTGCGCGTCAGATGTCTTTACCGGCGCAAATCGCATGGAGAATCTGGTAACTGCTTAACGATTGACTGCAGCATCGGCTGCATCGTGTTTGTTTCTCTTTACGTAAGGGTTAACAAACTGTGGCGCGACAAGCTCTACTGTCTCCCCCATAGTTGTTAGCTTGGGAGCTCAGAAATGTAGATTCCGCATGCTTTCATATCGATCAGGCATGGCTGAAGATGTGCAAACAATGGGATTACTTGTTTTCGACAAAATGTTTTCCGAAGACGTTCCTCGGCTTTCGTATCAACGCCGTGTAGTGCAAAGATTTGCTTGGCCAAATCAAGATTCAGAATGACATTCTCTTGATTGGGGCACATCCTACAAGATGTTTTTTTCAGAATCCGACTTGAGCTTCCATTTCTTACCGTTGAATGACCAGTTGGTGTTACCTCCAGGAGTTAATTTCATAAATTCGCTGTCTTTCGTAAATCCAATAGCCTCGTAGATTTCCTTGATTTTTTGACTACCTGGTGAGATCTCCACTACCCCGTTGTGCCCTAATTTTTGAGAGCGATTAACCGCGTGCTCTATCAGCGCTCCACCTAACCCTCGGTGCCCCGGGTACGTTACCAAGTGATTGATATAAGGCGGATCCTTAGGAAAGCGTTTATGGTCCAGCGTTAGAAATCCTGCTGGCTGGCCGGCAACTTTGCAAGAAAAAATGGTGATTTTTTGATCGATGTCTTTTTCGACGCCGTCGACAACGGCCTGCGTCGCGTCAAATCGCTCTTTAGAAACATGATCAGGCTCAGATGTCAAATTCTTCAGACGCGTTCTAAATTCTTTAATTTCGGTACGCGCAACCTCTTTTTTCAGCTTACTTATCGAGGTTGACTTAGTTACGAAAGGAATTGCTGGAATGCTGAGTCTCGGGATTTGTGAATTTCCGCTGTTGGGGACGTCTACGACGGACGGCGCTATTGATAGTGCTCGTCTTTGCTTTTCCGCTTGTATCAAATTGGCTTTCATAGCGCCTCCAGGCTGATTCGTTGGCGACGCTGAATCTGCCAAGCGCTTCTTCCCCGACTGGTTATCCAATGGTTCTGGGTGAGTGTTGATATTTTCCGACGTGGTCGGAGCTGGTGATGGCGAAACAGGTGGTAGCGAAACAGATGGCATTTTCATCGTTTACTCCATTTGTTTTCCATATCCGGAAGTATCTCTTGATGCGATTATTTCTGACGCCGACTCAAATGGCGGCACTATCCGTCCGGCTCTATATCGTTCCTCTGAGTACTTCAGACCACATGACCGTATCCCGGAATTAGTACCGGGCTAACGCAGAAAATTTCGGCTCCGTTGTGGGTGCAGACAAGGCGCTATTCCTTGCCAGACGGGCGAATTCGGCCGGTGTTGCCCACTGCAATGCAGAGTG
>NZ_JBHTDH010000050.1:0-20139 GCF_042666555.1 Herbaspirillum sp. GCM10030257 | reverse complement strand
TTGGCTGTCAGCAGAAAGTCGACGGTTTTGCCTTCCTTGTCAACCGCACGATAAAGATATTTCCACGCACCTTTCACCTTGATGTAGGTCTCATCCATGCGCCAACTTCCACCCACTGGACGTTTGTTTCGGCGGAACACCTTTTCCAACAATGGCAAGAACCGCATCGCCCATCGATTGATCGAGGAATGATCAACAAACACGCCACGCTCCTGCATCATCTCTTCCAGCTGTCGATAGCTTAGTGGATATGCCGCGTACCACCGAACGCAGACCAGAATCACGTCGATCGGAAATCGCATCCCTTTGGTATTCAGCATGGCTGCTTGCTCACTTTACAAAAGCAGCAGTCTACCGGACGGCGAGGACCTTCTCGCTTAATGCGACACAACCCAATAGACACCTCAACTTATATAAAGTTACTTGCGGGACGCCACACTAGAAAAATCTTTACCTTCAACTGCTATTTTTCAGGATCAGATTAGACTTTTTGTTCAGATTTTTCTTTTACTGTAGATGCACGTCGGCACTCAATCGCTGCCGCTCTCTGTGTGGTCCACGCGGATTCAAGACCTCCAAAAGACGCACGACGTATCGTGCGTTTTGCATATGATAATCGGCATCCCTTGTATGCGCCGCAGCTTTGAGTCGCTCTGATCGTAAGTCCCGTCTCAATGCTTCTAACAACGCTTGCATTTCGTGAGCATAAATCCCTTGCAAATGGGTCATCATCGCTCCAGATGTGCATGTTTGTCTGTTCAATATCTCGCCACTACACAACCGATGGAGACAGCGAACTGGAAATCTCGGTATGTAGTGCCCTGAATGTCACGTGTCACTTTTGAATCCATTTACGCTTGATATCGGTTAGTTCACCATTTGCGGAGAGAATGCCTAATGCTCGCTCTATTTTTTGCCTAGTCTCCTCGGCGACGAACGGTCCAAGCACAAGGTAGAATTGTTGTGAATCCATAACCGTAGGCAGGACCTTGATCCGGGCATCTAACCCGAATCGACTAATCTCTGCCTCAATACCCGGCGACCGATGATAGTAAAAGCGACCACGCCCCGCCATTAATTTCTTAAGATTGCTTTCAGTGCTGGTGCCACCACTGTCCACATCAATGTACTCCGATTCGCGTAAGCGAGACGCTGGTGCGAAGCCGTGCGACACCAAGACAGTTCCATCTTTACCAAGCGAGCGAACGTCATCCCAGTTGCGAATAAAAATGGGATCATTGGCCCGCACCGCAAGATAGTAATTAACTGAGAATAGGGGCGGGTCAAGGAAGAAAAGCTTTGCTTCTCGGCGCGGCGTACGAGAGAACCCACAGGCAGCCTCTAGAACACCTGAGACCAGCGACGCCTCCACTCTTGAGGCGGGCAGAACGTTCTGGTCACCTGTGAAACTAAGCGTGCGATCAGTTCGTTCAAGTGCTCGATGAATATCAATGCACAATCCAACTACCTGAGCGTTCCTGCCGTTGGACATCACAACGAATTTCGGCTCGGTGTTGTATTGGGCTGCTGTACGGATTGAGATGAACTTGCCACTTGTATTGGCACTCGCAGTATTCCATGTCACCAATGTAAGGAAGACAGTCGAGATCCAGTAAGGACCCGCATACTTAGGGACTGTATGACCAAAGACCGCGATTGCTTCACGTGTATATGGCAATCTCATTGTCGTTCCAGCTTAGTGTTTATGGCTTGGTCTTCAGAAAGTCCGGGAAAGGGAGTCCTTTCCCGGATAAAAGGGTCGCTTACCCCCTGGAGACAACCTCGTCGACTTAGCGCATCATCTT
Source organism: Herbaspirillum sp. GCM10030257 (assembly GCF_042666555.1). NCBI lineage: Bacteria > Pseudomonadati > Pseudomonadota > Betaproteobacteria > Burkholderiales > Oxalobacteraceae > Herbaspirillum > Herbaspirillum sp. GCM10030257. The sequence continues at coordinate 18,334 of NZ_JBHTDH010000050.1, read as the reverse complement.
CCCACTGGAGAGGACGATTCCCATCTCCACGTGCTTTGAACCGGTGTGATTGGTGGGAGAAAAGTCAATGATCACCCCACCAAGATCATAGTTTGACAACGAGTCCAAGGCCGCGCGTACTCGCGCCCTTGTAGGCTTTGGCCCGGCTTTCGTTAGTGCCGCCGCCGCAGTCTTCGCAATAATGTAGCCTTCAACAACGGCATGATTGATGGGCGCACCTGGGGGGCCATATCTCTTCATATTCTGATGCAGCTCACCGACGATCGGTATCGCTCGATTAGTTGGATCAGGCACTACGTGTGTAAGGATTAGTCCGCGCGCACTCTGCTTTCCAATACGTTTTACGACCTCTGCACCGTCTGCGACAGAAAGTGCTATAACTTGCGCGGTTCCGCCAGATTCACGTAATGTCTTATAGAACTCGGCAGTTGCTGCACTTGTTGCTATTGCTATGACACATTGAGGTTGGGCCTTACCAATTTCAGTCAGAGCATCTGTGACGTTCGTAGTATTCACTGGATAACTTGACTTACCCACAAGCGCTAGACTTGGAATGGTCAGCAGCTCCTTTTGAACCAGCGAGACACCTTCTCGCCCGAATGCACTTTCCTCATAGAACACCGAAATACGGCTTAACCCCATCGTTGCTAATTGTCTCAACACCGTCTGAATTTCACCACGGTAACTTGCTCGCGTATGAAATAGATAGGGATGAACGGGCTCATGCAGAGAGACCGAGCCGGTGCGTATTCCGACGACGGGCATCGCCGTTTCGTTGAGAATTCGGCTTTTTACTACCTCTTCCATCCATCCGGTGCCCATGAGTCCCACCATCATCACAGGCTGAGACTCTTCTACAAATTGCTTCGTCTGTCGTCCCGCTTCAGAAGCATCAAGACTTCTATCCTTGGTAACAAATCGTACCGCTGCACCGTGTATTCCACCGCTGTTATTAACTGCTTCAAAATAAATGCGCAACCCGAGACTCAAGTGCCTTGAAGTGGGATTTTCATCGTTTAACGGAGCAACCTGTGTAAGTACGACTTCTGCTGCCTGGCCCACTAAGCACAGAACAGCTGCGCACAATGAGATCAAAGCCTTTAGCCCTTTTAGCACAGTCATCTCTCACTTCATGCCAAATCACAACCCTAGTCGGCCCAGCCGCAAGTTTGACCTCGCTTCAATTAGTCACTCTCGCGGCTGGTAATAGAAGCCCTGCATCGGAATAGCTGGGCTCAGATGGAACGATGTGCTTAGAAGTAGTGGCGCACACCAACGCCAACGGCACTAGTACTGTTTTCTGCACCTGGTGAACCGCCAAGAATTCCTGGGCTGTACATGCGGGATGCGCGCATGTGGGCCACAGTGCCGTACAGAGTAGTACGCTTCGACAGATAGTACTCAGCGCCGAGGGTAAGTTGGTCCAGCTTACCGTCAGGTGCTGCACCAGTAAAATCATAACGCGACTGAATATAGCTGCTCTTCAGCTTCCAAGCGCCAGCTGTCGTGTAGTCAACCCCTACGTCAACGATCGATGCATCGCTGTTGTTAGAGCCGCCTGGCGTGAATGCTCCAGAACCCGCCGTGCGAGTGAATGCTGTTGCAAAGGTGGGTGCTGCTGGCCCTGTGCCCGTTACCAGCGGCTGCTTGACTTGGGAATAAGTACCCCGGAACATGAAATTGCCCAACTTATATCGGGAACCCACAATCCAAGTCTTAAGACATGTGTCTCCCGGCGTCCCGAGGCCAACTGTATTACAGCCTGCCCCACTTGTGGCGCCTTGGTCACTGCTCGAGTTTGCAGTAGCGGTCACAGTTCCCAATTTTGACTGCCAGTATCCAAAACCGATACCGAAGGGACCATTACCGTAGTTAGCGCCAAAACCTAGTGACTCGCCAATCGATGTTGAACCGGCGGTTTCACCAAACCCATAAGAGATGTTAGCCCGGAAGCCACCAAACGTTGGTGTGCTGTAGTAAATCATGTTGTTCGCACGGTTGCCGCCGATGCGATCCAGGTTGTTAGCGTGTACGCGCGTGATGAACGTGCCAAATGGGGTAATGCTGGAATAGGGTTCAGCCACTTCGTCAGTAAAGTCCTTCCGGCGGCCAATCTGCAGATTACCGAAACCATCTCCAACCAGACCAACGATCGAGCGACGGCCAAACAATGCACCGCCTTGCGTCGACGTTCCGTTGTCAATTGCAATTCCACCCTCGAGCGCAAACTGGGCCTTAAGGCCGCCGCCGACATCTTCGGTACCGCGAACGCCGAATCGAGATGCTTGAAGCAGTCCGGAATCAATGCCCGTACGGCTGGCTGTTGCCGTTGGTGCTCCTGCTACAGGAGCCGCTTGCTTCGTTGTATGGGCTACACCAGCATCGACGATTCCATACACCTGAACAGCGGTTTGGGCGTGAGAGACACCCGCCAGAGCACTCATAACCACGAGCGCGATTTGCCTTTTTTTCATTTTGGTAAACCCCTTAAATTGGAACGATCGAAGTCCCTTTTCACAACGGACTTCCGCTGCCGCCATCTCCTCGGCTCTCTGTATCGACATCCGATACGGCGTGTCGATAGCTGATACGAATCTTAGGCTGTGAAAATTAAAACGTCAATAAAAGTTTTATCCAACGTTACAGCGTATCGTCTGTTGAAACGTGCAACGCCCTTCTCTAGCCTCGGATCTCGTTCGCAATTGGTTCTTATGAATGGCTTCGCGCTCCATAATCCTTATGGGCCTCCTTGTGTACCTGGAGCAGCCCCCATTTCAATCGGTATCGTCATTTGCTATCTTGTCCAACCGGCCTTCATTTGCTAACGTGCGCCTAACTTCGATCTTCTGTGTAGTAACCAAGCACCATACGGAGGTGCCACAGCTACTTATTCCATTTCTTGCGGCATAAGAAAACAGATTCCATCCCAGTAGAACCGAATCCGAGAGAGCTGCTTTCTTACGGTGAAAAAAGTCTCTACACCTTTCTGTCCTACAAGCCAACACCGGCAGATGAGGCTGATTAGCGTGCGTTCAGGTAACCAATTTTCCGCATTTTCAATATCAACCGCACAGAAGCACAGTTTAAGCAGGAGGTGAACTGCGCCCGGAATGGTACTTGGGAGGTGATAAGACTCGTCTTTGGGGCCGCCGTCTGCATCGGGCCGACTAAGGTCGCGGCCAGAGCGCTTCATGGATAGCTACTGCAAGCTCTACTGCACAAATGATTTGGTTACAACTACCCGATGCGTCATTTCGCTCAACCGAATCGAATTTTTCGAGTTATGCCTAATAACCGCTGCCAACAAAGCAACTGTACCCAGCTCATCTCGCACGAAGACGTCGAAGGAAAAGGCGAGGACGGTGCAGATTGAGCTATACCGTTGGCAGTGGCTTTTCTATTGGCTGGGAAAATATTACGATGGCCAAAGGGATAAGTTCTGAACGACGTTCACCCCTAATGCCCTTGGTTGGATGCCCCAAACGTCACTGAATTGATTGTTACCTTCACGACTCCCTTCGACGGTCCGATGGGCGCAGGCTTAGAATATTGACCAGCCTGTGATTTCCGTTAGCCGCTCCAGAGCCATCGTGCCAACAAGAGAGTTCCCGGATTCATCGAGACCAGGTGCCCAGACGCATGCGGTGGCCTTCCCTGGAACGACTGCGAGAATGCCACCACCAACACCACTCTTAGCGGGCAAACCCACCCGGTAAGCGACATCACCAGCCGCATCATAGGTTCCGCATGTTGCCATTAACGCGTTAATGCGCCTGGTTTGCCTGCGGCTAGTTACGACAGTCGAACGAATGGGACAGGTGCCGCTATTAGCAAGAAATGCCCCTGCCATTACCACCTCGGCACATGATAATGCGATCGCGCATTGATTACAGTAGGCATCTACAACCTCGTCGACGCCGTTTTGCAGATTACCGAAGCTTTTCATAAAGTGGGCCATCGCGATATTACGGTGCGCTAAGTGCTGTTCGGCCTTTGCAAGTTCCAGATCGATATCAACCGAATCATCTGCGACTAGCCTCCTCAGATATTGCAAGACCGCTAGTGAAGGCTGTGCAAAATGACTCACCAGGATATCAGCGACAACTAGGGCACCTGCATTTATAAAAGGATTGCGAGGCTTACCGTATTCCACTTCCAGTTGAACTAGAGAATTGAAGGGCGTTCCGGAGGGTTCCCGATCCAATCTAGACCAAATGTCGTCCCCTAGCAGATTGAATGCCATCGCAAATGCAAAGACCTTGGAAATACTCTGAATCGAAAAACGCTTATATGCGTCTCCTATTACGAAAAGACCTTCATCAAGGGTGTACAACGCCATACCGAACTGGCGGGGGTCAATTTTCGCAAGCGGCGGAATGTAACTCGCGACCTCTCCGCTACCAATGTATGGCTGCACATGCGAAGCAATCTCTCGAAGAGTGTCTGTGTAGTCGATTCTTTCCACTGCTTATCCCTTATCCTCTATGTAAGGTATCCAGCGTTTTTTCGAAGTCGAAGGGCTCGTTAGAAGGCATATCCCTGCATGCCACTCTTCCTTATCCCTAATCCACCCACGTCCAATGTGATCCGAACAATAGGACTGGCTAACTGCACGTATGTGCCGCAACTCGCATCAACACCCGCGAACCAGAAAAAACGGCCGGCACAAGGCCGGCCTAACTCCAGAAGGAGAGGAGACATTCTGGTAGAGCGCGCTGGAATGCTACTAATACTTCTGCTTCTCCTGCCCTGATCGGAACTTTCACTGCTACAGGCTTCTATACCGCAGCCTTCGTCATACCATTTATCAGAAGGTTTCTATGAAAATTCTTGAAAACGTTCATTTACGATCGAGTCTCTCACTCATGAAGTAGCAACAGTTCCGCGGCAGCCTCATCGTGTGACCGCCCGAAATCGACCGCCAGTCTCAATTCGAGTGCATAGTTACGTCAAGGAGTAGCGGAACGCTCTCGGCCGAGATCAGCAACGGACTGCTACCTTGCCCATGGACGTCCTGACCCGTCTTCCTGCCAACCTCGTCAGTGGCGTTAATCTTAAAGAGCGCAACCGTTGCTGCGAGGACCGATGCCTGCTCCCGCAGACTTTCAGCCGCGGCAGCAGTTTCCTCAACCAATGCGGCGTTCTGCTGAGTGGTATCGTCCATCAGAGACATTTTGCCATTGATTCTTTCGATTCCTGCCGTCTGCTCCTCAGAAGCAGATACAATCTCTCCCATGATGCATGCGATTCGCTGTACGGCGACAACCATGTCACTCATCGTTGTTCCTGCCGTATCCACCAATTGCGCACCGTTCTCAATCTTGCCCACAGAATCTGAAATAAGAACCTCAATTTCCTTTGCGGCCGATGCTGAGCGTTGAGCCAAGGACCGCACCTCCGAAGCGACTACGGCGAATCCACGCCCGTGCTCGCCCGCGCGCGCCGCTTCAACGGCCGCATTCAACGCAAGAATGTTGGTCTGGAATGCGATCCCATTAATAACGTTGATGATATCTACGATTTGTCGCGAACATTGCTTGATCTCGCTCATTGTAGAAACGACATCGCCAACAACCCGTCCACCTCGAGTTGCCACATCGGTAGCAGAAATCACAAGTTCGTTTGCCTGCTTTGCATTCTCAGCATTGTTCCGCACGGCCGATGTCAGTTCATCGATTGAGGCAGCAGTAGTTTGTAGCGACGCAACTTGGGCCTCAGTGCGGGACGAGAGGTCTGCGCTACCGGTCGCAATCTCTTTGGATGCTACAGTTATAGTTTCTGTCCCTATCCGGACGTCACCCACAACCTTCGCTAGTTGCTCGTTCATCTTTTTCAATGCATCGAACAAACGACCAACCTCATCTTTCCCACTGTATGCTATCTCAGACGTTAAGTCCCCGTCGGCCACGCGGGCAGCGATGTTGATTGCCTGATTTAACGGTCTGATGATACTGCGACGAATCGCCCAGGCGAACCCTGCTCCAATCAGCAGCGCCATCGCACCGACTGAAAGAAGGAGCTGCATCATGCGCTTGTCATCTTCAACTGACCTTTCTAATGTCGTTCTCGTAGCGACTTGTTGCATCGACACTAGTTTGTTCACCTCACTCACAGCTCGTTTGTTGACAGGATCGATATGAGTCGCAATTGTTTTGACGGCGCTTCCAGTGTCAAATGCCAAGGCGCTGGACATGGCTTCCTTTAGCGCTACTTCGGCCTGTTCTCCTAACTTGCTAACATCGGTGAGAATGCGTTGCTCCTCGGGACTCAAACCAAGCCGTACGAAACGGCTATGGGACTCGGTGTAGAGCTTATTCTGAACTTCAACCTCTGCGGCTTCTCGCTGCATATCACCGACTTCTGACTGAAGGCCGATATTGCGCATGGCGATACCTGCGCCCAAAAGTGCGCTCTTCATCTGTACTGCCAGCTCGCTTTTGGTGTTTAGTAGCTCCAGCGAACGAATCAGCTTTTCTTTGTTTCGGGAACTTAGCGAGTTTGCTAGTAGAACGACGGAAGCCAAGACGATTAGCATCGCCCCGAAGCCAAAAATTAACCTAGAACCGACAGAATATCGCAGCAGAAACATGTTTGACTCCCTCTAGCCTTCATCATTCGTTACAGGACCCGTTTGGCAGAAACGTGGGCCTCATCGTCGGACGTCTGGCGAAGCTCTACTGAGAATTCGTCCGCCGCCTGCCTTAAAACCTCCAATACATCTGTAACTACCCCTTCAGTTGCGCGAGACGACGGTATGGACGCACCCAATGCAGCGACGACTCCGGTGCTGTCGATCAAAGGCACTGCGATAGCCACTGTTCCACTGACAACTTCGCCATTGGAGAGGCTATAGCCTTGGCTGCGAATTCGACTTAGTTCTGCACACAATTCCTCACGGCGCGTCAATGTCCGGTCTGTGTATCGCTCCAGGTCCTCGGTAAGCACATCATCAAATACGCTAGTAGGCGCAAAAGCGAGTAGAAGCTTGCCGGTAGCCCCTGCATGCAAGAGCTGCCGACTGCCTATCTTTGTGTGTATGCCAATGCTTCTTTTCGTATTCCAACGTGCGATACAGATCCGCTCCACACCTTCCCGCAGATGCACGTGTACACTCTCATCAATGCGGTGTCCGACTTTTGGCAAATACTTTTTAGACAAATCCGCGAGTTTGAGCTGTCGCGATGCAAATGCGCCAAGAGAAAGGACCCTGTGGCTTAGGCAATAAATCGCAGCCTGGCCATCACGCTTGATCATGCCATACTGCTCCATCGTTTCTAGCAAACGGAAGCTCCGCGCCTTAGTCATCCCTGATCGGCGAGCCAACTCAGTGACACCGAGCCCTGGTTGGTCTGCGACCATAAAGAGGAGGTGTAATGCTTTTCTGACCGATTCGACCGTGTAATCCATATTTCGCCTCAGGGATACGTACGTCTGGCACCGAAGATAAGCCTCAGATGCGTTGCTACCTGTCTCAAAAATTATAGGGGGCTAACGCCGTTTAGCGATCGAACTTTCATCATCTCCTCGACATAACTCGCTAGCTCGGTGGTGAATGACTCAAGATCACGCTGGAGCCTATCAAAGCCTGGTGTCTTCTCGAAAGTAACTTCATTCATGTAGATTCGGCGATTGATCTCAATCTGGACACTATTTCTTTGAAGCGTAGGTTGGCCGTATTGCTTAACTATGTAGCCACCTTGATAGGGAGTATTGATCTTCACTGAATAGCCAAGTCGTTCCAGCGTGTGTGTCACCCATACGGTGAACTTCGGGTCAGCCGACGTGCCACAGCAATCGCTCACTACCATGTCAGGCCGAGATTCGCCTTTATCCTCGTTCATGGCATTGCCTACGGATTTCATAGAATGGCAGTTTATATGCCAAACTTGACCAAATTTCTCGTATGCTTGGTCGAGTAGTTGCGTCAACATGGCGTGATAAGGCTCATAGTATCTCTGTATTCGATGCACGACTTCAGAGATCGGTAAAGGAGCGGCGTACATAGGAACGGCAGGTAAGGCATAGCGTCGGATCAAACCCATACCTCGCATACATGCTGCCGAGCGTTCCACTTCACCTGTCCATGGACCGTCGAGCATTTCGACGTCGATGTCTTGGGGACTGCGATTGACATCAAGATAGGCTCGGGGAAAACGCGCAGCTAACAGTGCAGCACCTGCTCGCGGTGCCGCACACCACAGTTCATCAACATATGCGTCCCAAGTGGTCTTCAATGCATATGCCGGCGCCGTGATACTGCTATTCATGGGATAGATCGTACCGCTATGCGGGGAGTCGAATACTAAGGGTAGTTCCGAGATCTCTGCCGACGGACGCAACAGAGAGAATACATTGTCGATCTGCTTAATCATATAGCCGTTTTACTAGTTCGTTTTACTTGGCGGTGTCGTTGAGATGACAGGCTGAGAAGTGCGTTGGCGCGACCTCAACCAGAGGGGGGCGTTCGGTTTTGCAGCGTTCAATTGCGTGGGGGCACCGTGGGTGGAAGGGGCACCCAGTAGGTGGATTCAACGGACTGGGAAGCTCCCCTTGGATTGGTCGGTACTCAGAAATCTTCGTGTCAAGTCGTGGCGCATCGTCAATCAGTGCCCTGGTGTAGGGATGGTTAGGCCGCCGGAAGATGCTTGCCGTGTCTGCGAGCTCTACAATCCTTCCCAAATACATGATTGCGACGCGGTCGGCAATGTACTCGACCACAGCAAGGTTATGGCTGATAAATAGATACGTAAGGCCCTGAGATTCACGAAGATCCATAAAGAGATTAAGAATCTGGGCCTGCACTGACACGTCGAGTGCGGAGACCGCTTCGTCACATACGATGAACTTAGGATTTAGCGCAAGCGCGCGTGCGATCGCGATACGCTGCCTCTGTCCGCCAGAGAACTGGTGCGGATAGCGATTTGCGTATTCGGAATTAAGTCCGACTTGCTGCAATAGTGCAGCGACGAAATTTGCTGCATTGTCTTTCTTGATGATGCCATGGTAGACCGCAGCTTCGGTAATCAACTGATCAATCCTCATGCGAGGGTTGAGCGATGCGTACGGATTTTGAAAAACCATTTGGGTTTTCAGATGGCTGGCGAGCGAAGCTTTCGTCACATCATTACCGTCGAATTCGATCGAGCCGCTAGTTGGCGGCAACAGTCCTGCTACCATCCGGCCGACGGTTGATTTTCCACAGCCCGACTCACCTACCAGCCCCAAGACCTCACCCGCCCTTACCTGTAGAGAGACGTCATTGACGGCGTAGGTCTTCTTTTCCTCGCGGCTTTTAAGTCCGGCCGTGCTTGCGAGACGGGAAAAAGTACTTGCCTTAGCAGTGAAACTTTTGCTTAAACTGCGCGTTTCCAACATGATCGTCATACCACCTCCAGCGGATGAAAGCATCGGAGCATGCGTGCCCCGTCAAGAGTTTCGGGAGGAGCCGTACGGCATGCGGCACTCGCACGTGAGCAACGCGGTGAAAAGGCACATCCCGACGGCAGTGCGAGCAACGACGGCGCTGCTCCAGGAATTGAGTACAGACGCTGGCCACGGCAACCGCCATTGGGTAACGAGTCAATCAGTCCGCGGGTATAAGGATGGCGTGGACGCTGAACTATTTCATCGACACTTCCTTGCTCAACTACTCGTCCCGCATACATGACGCAGAGATCATCTGCCAGGTCTTTCACTACGCTCAGGTCGTGTGTAATCCAGATCAGCGCTGTACCACTCTGCCGGGCGAGATTCCGCATCTCAAATAAAATCTGGGCTTGAATCGTAACGTCGAGCGCAGTGGTCGGCTCGTCTGCGATGATCAAATCAGGATTATTGATAACCGCATTCGCTATCGCAACCCGTTGGCGCATTCCGCCTGATAGTTCGTGGGGATAGGCTTTCATCCGCTCTTCGGGCGCGGGAATGCCCACCCGACGTAATGCCTCGCAAACGATACTATCGACTTCGCTACGCCCGACCTTACGGTGGATGCGAATCGTTTCGGCGAGCTGCGCTCCCACCCTCATCACCGGGTTGAGCGACATCATCGGATCCTGGAATACCATTGCTATGCGATCGCCACGCAATTCATTCCAACGTTTCGCACTTGCCATTCGCAGGTCTTCTCCGTTGAACAGCATCTGGCCACCAGCGATTACTCCAGGCGCTTCTAATAGGTTCATTAAAGAGAATGCGGTAACCGATTTCCCCGAACCCGATTCTCCGACGATACCTAATACCTTTCCTTTGTTTAAGGAGAAGGAGATGTTGTCGACCGCTTTCGCTGTTCCGACTCGGGTGCGAAACTCAGTTGTGAGATTCTTGACTTCTAATAGTGCCATGTTCAATATTCCTAGACATCCAGTTTAGGGTTGAGCACCGTGCGCAAATGATCGCCGATTAGGTTGATCGAGATAACCAGCATCACGAGCGCAACACCTGGAAATACACTGATCCAGTATTGATTGGACAGCATGTAATCGAAGCCATTGGAAATCAATAGTCCAAGTGAAGGCTTCGTCTGTGGCAGACCAATGCCGAGGAAGCTCATAGTTGCTTCAAGCGTGATGGCATGCGCCATTTGCAGCGTTGCTGTCACGACGAGCGGCGCCATACAGTTTGGGAGAATATGGCGAAACATGACGCGGGTGGCTGGCAACCCCTGCCCTATCGCCGCTTCTACATATTCTTTCTTCCGCTCTACCATTGCGGATCCGCGCACATTTCGCGCAAAGTAGGCCCATTGCACAATAATCAATGCTAACAGGGTCTTGTCCACTCCTTGGCCGAGTGCGGCAAGGAGAACGAGTGCGATCAGGATGGCAGGTATGCTGAGTTGGACATCAACAATCCGCATGATCGTTGCGTCTACGCGTCCTCCGAAATGCGCGGCAACCAGACCAACACAAACTCCAAACAACAGCGCCGCGATGGCGCTCGCAAAACCGATCCCGATACTGATGCGCAAGCCGTAGATGATGGCGCTTAGGACGTCTCTACCGGCGCCGTCAGTACCAAGCAGATATCGGATGCTGCCGTCAGCACTGATAGCCCCTGGCGCTTTTTCGGCCTCCAGGATGGACACCTTTGCAAGATCGTAGGGATCTTGCGGCGCCACAAATGGCGCCGCCAGTGCAACGACGATCAGGATTAAAAGGAAGATTGCAGAAGCCGTTGCCACTCGGCTGCTTGAGAACTGGCGCCACAATCGTTGTCCAGGCGTTTCTGGTGGAGCAACCGGTACCTCAACGTGCTCGTCCCGGCTTGGCATATTCTCGCCGTGTAGCCCTCTGACTTCACCGCTCGCCTCGCTTGTGAAGATCTTTACTGTATTGCTTTTACTCATTGCACTCACCTTATCGTTGATGTCGAAAGCTTGTCTCATGCACTTTTAGTTCGTAGGCGAGGGTCCAGCAGCAAATACAGAACGTCGACGACAAAGTTAATCACGACAAAGATCAGCAAAGTGATCATCAGGTAGGCAACGACAACGGGACGATCGAGTTGTAGTACAGAGTCGATAATCAACTTACCCATGCCTGGCCACGCAAAGATCGACTCGGTTACTAGCGAGAAAGCGATCAACTGGCCGAACTCGATTCCCATTACGGTAATAATAGGGATCATTACATTGGGCGCGATATGACGAAGCATTAACCGCGGGCCACTCACTCCTTTAGCACGCGCAAACTTCACGTATTCTTGAAGAGCAACCTCCCGTGTTCCGGCTTCTGTAAGTCGAATCACAAGAGCAATCTGTGACAGTGATAAGGTTATCGCCGGAAGAAAGATGAATTTCAGTCCTTCCCAACTTAGAAAACTTACCTCAACACCGAAGAGTTCCTTGACTGGCCCACGTCCGCTCGAGGGAACCCACCCTAAATTCACGGAAAACACGAGGATCAGAATCAAACCCAGCCAAAACGCAGGGACTGTTACGCCGAATATTGAGAATCCCATTGCCAAGCGATGCACCAGACTATTGGGACGTAGGCCAGCCCACATGCCGAGCGGAACGCCGATGACCATTGCCAATACCAGAGCCATCACTGCAAGTTCCAACGTAGCGGGAATACGCTCGATGATTAGTTCGACGGCTGGCCGATTGAATACAAACGACGATCCGAGATCGCCGTGGAGAGCATTCAAAAGAAAGTGCCAATACTGTTGATGCAACGGAAGATGCAGGCCGAGCGAGCGGGCCGCCTCTTCGATCTGTTTAGGACTTGCGCTGGGGTCAACCAATAAATAAATAGGATCACCGACAACATTGATCCCAACGAACGCGAGGACAGACATCACAAGTACAACGAAAGCACTTTGAATCGCTCGCTTTATTAGCATTTCAATCATTCTTAAGTCCTGTTCTCCAAAATCTCTTTTTCTATCTTATGCCTGGAAAGCACTAACAGGCGCACCCAACGTTCCGGATGACGGTCGGGCTTCTTCACTAGAAAACTCGGCGCTGGGTCTAGCGTGTTACTGAGTGGCGTTGTTTCATTCACCGATACGCTATCTCGTCTATCGATACAATAACGTAATGCGATTTTCGGCGTCAAGCAGAATTTGTGATTTTCATTTGCTCACGCGAGGATTCGCCCTTTGTGGGGATGACTGCAGCGTAAAAAGGGTATAAGTCGCGGCTTGCGCAACGGGTATCAAAGGGAGAAAACTTACGGTCTGGAGAGTGATAGATCCGGATTGTTACCGTGCCTACTAGTTGCGAAACAACTAAGGCTTCGATGCGGACGGACCTCCGGTTGGAGATTTGGTACTCGCTCAGCTAGTTCACGCCCTACGAGCGTACGTTTCCAACACCGCGTTTAGGCAAAACGCGCGCCGTTTGACTTGATTATCAACAGTGAAACCGAACCTAGCTCCGCGGCCGCGAGACTATAGGTAACACCACGTGGGACGGCCTGTTGCTATCCATGTAAACGCGATTCGACGCTACCCTAACTTCGCCCGAGACTCCTTCTGGGTCGCCGGTATTCGGATTGCAATCAAATTTCGGAAAATTACTGCTCGAAACGTCAACCCGAATCCGGTGTCCTTTCTTGAACAGATTACTTGTTGGAAAAGCTTCGATGTGAATTTTGTAGACTTCTCCTGGTGTCATCATTGACGGGGTCTCCCATGATTCACGGTATCGTGTCCGAAGAATCCCATCGGTAAGGTTCATCGCATACCCTTTCGGGTAGTCGGCACTGCAAGGGTAGACGTCTATCAATTTGATCGTGAAGTCGGTATCAAGACAATCGGAGCTGATCCAAAGATGTGCTGCGACCGGGCCAGTCACTTCGACATCCTCTTCTAGTGGTTCAGTCTCGAACACAAGCACGTCGGGGCGCATGCTCAAGGGGCGATAAGGCTCTTTTGCACCGAAGATTTCAGGACCTTCCCGTTGGTCGAATGCACCACCGAACATCAGTGGCTCGCCTGAAGTGACGGCGCCACCTATAGTCGGCACTGGCCTTAACGGATCATAGTTATAGCCTCGCACCGCAATCGCTAAATTTGGCGGGGACGCCGACAAGCTCCCATCTCGCTGTAGGTAATAGGCTGTTTCAACCGCATCCTTAATTGGCCATCCTTCCTCGTTTCTCCAGCGTCCACCATGGTCTAGGCGCCCGTCTGTATTCCGCCGCCCGCTGCCCCCGCCCATCACGAAAATACGTACCTTCGGCATGCTTTCTTCCTCGCTATCGCCCTTGAGCCAACGATCGAACCATTGGCGACGCAATGCTAAAAAGTTATCTGCCAGATTATTATCAAGGGTTGCAGCTGCGCCGAAATCGACGTCTCCAGCAAATGAAAGTGAACGGTTACCATGCGTCCATGGACCGAGGATTAGGCAAATTGGGCCCTTCTTTGCCTTCGAAAGGCCGATATAGTTTTCCGTAGCTGTGCGCGGATACGGGTCGTACCAGGATGACATCAATACCATTGCGGCGTCGCAGAATGCGGTGTGAAATCCTTCCGCATAGAGTCCGACTTGCCGCCAGTAATCGTCGAAGCTGCCACGCTGCCACTGGTCGAACAGATAATTTTCATACTCAGGAGCTAATGCAAGCGGCGAGTCTCCAGGTTTCCATTCAAAGATTCGATTGAACCAACTATGTATATCAAGCCTTTGAAATGCGGTGCGTTTTTGGTCATCAGCGCGGATAGCTGGGCTTTCAAGCGCTTGCCGAATTGCCCAGGTCGCCTGTTTCAACTCAAATGCCCCTCCCTGTCGAATACCTCCCTGATATGCATTTGAGAACCCGCCGGAATCCATGAACATCGCGACTATACCTGGTGCATTCATGCTTCCCAGCGCTGCTTGCGTGTGCGCGGCGTACGACAAACCCATCGTGCCGATACGCCCGTTGCACCATTCCTGCTGCAGGATCCATGCACACGTGTCATACCCATCATTGCCGTCGCTGGTGTACTTAACAAAACTTCCTTCGGATGCGTAGCGTCCACGGCAGTCTTGGTAGACAACGACATAACCGGCCCTAACAAAGTAAGCTGCGACTTCGTCCCGCTCCATTGCCTCTTGATCGGCAATCGATACCTCGCTGCGGCTGCGCAGATGCTTTCCGTACGGGGTACGTTCCAAAATCACCGGAAATTGCGATGGGACTGGCTCGCCATTGCGCTCAGGAAGGTAGACATCAGTCGCCAAGCAAATACCGTCGCGCATTTTCACCATTACGTTACGCATCTGTGCGATTTCAGTGCCGCAATCCTGTTTCGGTCCTTGGAGGTGAAGCGTAATCAATATTTTGGAAGACATATACAAGTAGTTATGGAATCCGGTATTCCTGTGGCGCTGACCCAACCCGAATGGTGGGTCGAAACCATCGCCTGTGAACCAGCAGGTCCGTCGCAATCAGGCGTAGCGAATCCCTGCACCGCACTAGTGGCGCATTCTCGGAGGTCGTAAAGAGAGATCGCCGGCACCGTATGTGGAGGGGGCCGGCGTTTCAATGGACTACCAGTACTGCGTTAGCAAAATTAGTTGCCGCCTTTGCTTGGTCGTACATCCATGGCCATCGTAAAGCCGTCAGCGCGCGGCTTCACTGTTAGACCCTTGCGCATGGCCCAGCCAGCATTGATGTGAACAAGTGGGATAATCGAGGCATCGTCGAGTGCCAATTTTGTCGCCTGCTTCTGTAAAGACTCTCGTGCCTTCTCATCCATGGTTTGTGCAGCCTTATCAATCAAGGCATCGACCTGCTTATTGCTATATCCCGTATAGTTGTTTGCTCCCAATCCAGTTTCTTTGTCTCGAGTACGCAGGATCGATGTCAAGCCAGTCAGAGAGTCACCAGTAACAAAACCGTTGCCTAACATAAAGGCACTAAATTCAGTCTCTCCATTCGCCCCACCTGAGATGTAACGTGTTTGGTAGACCGAAAACGGCATGGTAGCCACCTCCGTCTTAACACCGACCTGATTGAATACTTGGGCAACCGCTTCGCACATTTTTGCATCATTCACGTAGCGGTTATTAGAACAGTGGAGTGTCATGCGAAAGCCATTTGGGTAACCTGCCTCGGCGAGCAGTGCTTTCGCTTTGCTCAGATCATGAGCGGGCAACTTGATACTAGCGTCGTAGCCGAAGAAAGCCTGGGGAACTAGCTGCTCAGTCGCGGTCGCGTCTCCTTTCATCAAGAATTTGATGATCCCTTCGCGGTTCACTGCATGCATCAATGCCTGACGTACTTTCAGGTCCTTGAGCGGATTCTTTGCAAGTGGAGCGCCTTCGTTCGACTTGATGTAGGGCGAATTGTCACGGAACTGGTCGAGTGCGATGTAGTTCAACATGTAGGATGTGACGGACGCCAAATCGATCTTGTTCGAATTGTTGAACGAGTCAGTCATGTTTGAGGTGGCGCCGTCGATCAAGTCAACGGATCCAGACAGGAGAGCTGATGCACGCGCTGGCTCTCGTGGAATAAACTGGAAGGTGACATTGTCCCACGGCTCTTTTGGGCCCCAGTAACTGTCGTTCTTTGCCACCGTTACCCTTTGGCCTTGTACCCAACTGCCGTACTTATAGGGCCCGGTTCCTATTGCGGACTTTCCATTCGCAAAACTTTCTTCGGTAACGCTACTACCTAGCGACTTAGGCACGATCGCTATTAATCCTAAGTTATCGGGCAGAGTCGGACTAGGCGTTTTCGTCTTTACCTGCAGGGTAAGAGGGCCCGCTACACTAATCGACTCAACATCTTTTAGGTAGTTGCGAAAGGTTCGAGGTCCGCTTAGGTTCATCGCTCTTTCGATGGAGTATTTAGCGTCTTCGGCGGTGAAAGGGGTACCGTTGTGAAAATTCACGTTAGGACGGAGCTTGAATTCCCATGTTGTTGGGTTAACCGTCCTCCATGACACCGCAAGGCGGGGTGATGGCCGTAAAGTTTCGTCTTGGTACACCAGTGAATCGTAGACATGAGCCCAGACATTCCTGTTCTGGCCATTCAAAATATGAGGATCGGCTGAGGTAACCTCGGCTTTGAATCCGATCTTAAGGTCGGCAGCTATGGCCGGCGCTGTAACAACGAAGGGGGCCGCAAGTGTCGCTGCGAGACCATTCTTTAGAAAATCAAGCATCACTCCTCCTATTAGAATAACAAGCGTGTTTCACTGACCGATACCTTATATCGGCGTATGAAACAATGTCAAGCACTTCTTCAACGACCTATACGACGAGGAACCATTGCGAAACTTCCAAATTCACGAAAGCTTTAGAGAATAGATGCTGACGCAGCGATGAAACACTGGATTCATGTGGATCTGCGCATATTGGAATTTCACTGTATGGCTGGGGGCCGGCAGGAAATTTGGGAGTGCCTAGTGACCATCACTGGCGAAAGGAAGGGGTACTTCAAAATGTCAGGGCGCGACATTTTTTGTATGGGAGCGGCAATACGGCCGCTCCGCGGACTACCTAAACTGCTTTCATATAACCAAGCTCAACAGAGAACTGGTCAGCGGCCTCGATTAAGGCCTTTGCATACTCTGGCAACCGTTCCACAGGGACACGGCTGCTCGGCGATGTCATTGCTAATGACGCGATAACTGTACCGCTAGCATCCCGAATTGGTGCCGCAACTGAAACCGTGTCAGGCGTGCGTTCACCCGCAGAATAGCTGTATCCCTGTTTCAACACCTTCTCGATTTCCTTTTCAAGCTGAGCACGCTTGGAAGGAGTGTTCGCTGTAAATTGGGGGCGCTCCTGCCGCAGCACCTCTTCCTGGATATCGGATGGCGCATAAGCTAGTAACAGCTTGCCTGAGGAACCGGCGTAGAGGGGACGTCGCTCACCAAGTTGACTGTGTATGCGGATCGCGTGGGGAGCGTCCCACCATGCAACGCAGGCGCTTTCGAGTCCGTCCCGTACTCTTACAAGAACGCTCTCATTGAGCTTCATACCTATTTCCGGGAGCCGCGCTTTCGCTACCTGAGTCACGCTAACCTGTTCTTGCGCCGCCGCTCCAATAAATAGGGCTTTATACCCGAGGCTATAGGTCGCGAGTGGTTCCTTTCTTCGTACGAGGCCGCTCTGTTCGAGAGTGCCCAGCAATCGGAACGCGCGTGCTTTAGTATTACCTGAGCGCTTCGCCAATTCTGTTACACCCAAGTTTGGCTCTTGAGCCACCAAAAACAGAAGCTCGAGCGCTTTAGCCACCGCATCTACGGTGTAAGTCATAGTTCTCCCTCAATCTTTGAAAGCATTTACATCGAGTCAAGCTCTTAGTATGGCAAACACTGCTAGTAACCTAAAGCAACTGGCAAACCCCTCGCACTTTAGGCTACTGGCGAAAGTTGCATTGTCGCAGAACCTCGTTGCCCCTGCCAATTTCAATTCCCCTCTTGCTCAACCACTCCACAATTTTGTATCGAGGTTAGGGGACTCTGAAGTGCTTAGGTGTTTTATACGCCCAGATCAAGAGTGGTTCCGAGAAATTTCCTCCCGTCCATCAATTCAACTGCACGTCGCTGTGCCGTTATAATAAATCCTTGATCGCAGTATTGCTAATTTAACAACCACTAGGGCTTGTGATCAAAGTTACGATCATCACTAATTCTAGGTTCGCATTTGATAGCTCGCAATAATTTTATTGAATCAATTGCATCTAATATAGCCCTACGGCAATGTCACGTTAACGATGGACGCTGGTAAAGTCGGGCAATGAAGATACCCAAAGCCCTTTACTATCGCCATCGTTTCCCCGGTGCGGTCATCAGTTGCGCGGTGCGCTGGTATTTCCGTTTCCAGCTGAGCCTGCGGGATATCGAAGAGCTGCTGCTGGAGCGCGGCGTGATAGTCAGCTATGAG
>NZ_JBHTDH010000049.1:0-21913 GCF_042666555.1 Herbaspirillum sp. GCM10030257 | reverse complement strand
CCCGGTCAGCATGGGCTGGGACGTTCTATCGGCAACAGCGAAACAAGGGTGCCGCCCACGGCGTGGCGATACGTGCTTTAGCGTTCAAGTGGATCCGGATTCTCTACAAGGTTTGGAAAAACCGGCAGCCGTATAATGAAGCAACTTACCTGGACACATTGAAGCGCCATGGCTCGCCATTAGTCACACCGGCCAAACAGCTCTAAAAATCCCTTGACGAGTGACTCAGGGCGAAAGCGGACTTTCGATAATAGGGTAATAGCATGGCGTCGCATGAGGTTGTCATGTCTGGTTTTAGACAACTCGGCCGAGCTATAACCATAAACTACGGACGTTGCCTCTGATCTAACTAATTGATTATTATTAGAATTTCGTAAATAGTATGCAGATTGTGGCATCTTCGTCAAACCCACAAAGTACTGAAAACTGCACAAGCGTGTAAGTTTCGGGGCCTTTCCTTACAACATTGTCAATACGCAAATGTAATGTGCTTTTGTCTGGCATTTGGCGTCAGACCAAATACATTTAATTTGTGAAGACCTATCAATGCGAGCATCCGTTATTTGCGGCACTGAAGGGACCTGAAAAGTTCTCAAGGGAAAATCGTGAGTGTCATTTATATGTCACTTTTTCCAAGAAGGTGCGACGCGAAATACATCTTTACTCGCACGCCCGGTATGACCTTTGGACCGAGCTCGAATCAAATCCAGAAATCGACACCTTTAATGAATGGCCACCACAATTTCCCGCCGCGTGTGGGGATAGCATCTTTTATTTCCGCCCAAGTTTTATCACACGAGGTATAGACGGGACGTATCAAGTCCACCTTATCGACAGCTCGGAAATTCTTACACATCGTCTTGAGACCGCAAAAACGGCGTCGTCATCAGAGTCCATAGCCGATCCGTTGGCCGGCTGGGCCATCGAAAATCAGTGTACCGTCGTGCGGTGGCAAATCAGCGCGCTCCGCTCGAATCGACTGAGGCTCGCCAATCTCAAACAACTTATGCGGTTTGCATGTTTTCCCAACAGGTATGTTCCGACTGACGTCATTGCCGAAGCCACTGCCGTTCTGCGACATCAACGCACGGTCACTGTCGATTTTCTCATTCAATCGCTGCGTCAATTCGACGAGTCCTGGGTGCAGGCTGCGATAGCGGCACTTATCCTGGATAGGAAGGTGCACTCAGATATCAATCGTTTCGCCTTCAACTACTCCACACAGCTATCCATTTTCCATGAAATCAAATAGAGCTAGCCGGAGAGGGGGTTTCCTTGCCGAAGATCTTGCGACATGGCCAACCGTCAATGCTGAAACACTTCATTTGGATATTGCCCTGGACTACCGCGCACGGGAGCATGCTATCCGAATGTATAGCGATAGTGTACCGATTGAGCAGATTGTTCAGCAAACTGGTATTGACAGGTCTTCACTCTATCGACTCGTCAAGCGCTGTTTGGAAGCACATCCAGACGGAAGAATTTTTGGTTTCCGTGCGCTTGTTCCTTACACACGGATGGAATCGTCATGTCAGAGTGATCCAGTAAGACTGCGGGAGGCCCGGCCCCGATCCGGCTCGCTTACGGCGCTGTTTACACGATATCCGAAAATCCGAAACGCACTCTGGGACTATGCGATTCTTGGTAAAAGGGAGAGCCAACGCACTAACGAAAGATGTCCCCCGTTGAAGAGCATTCATACACTGTTTCTTAACCTTTGCGATGAAATGAAGGTCACGGCGCCGATGTATCCGTTCAATACAGATGGATTAGGAAGACCAGCTATCCGCAAATGGGTAAGCAAAGAGCGTCACATTCATTACTTGCGCAATCTAGGGGCAAACGATCCAGAAGCAGTTAAGCGCGCACGAATTTCCTCGGATGACGAAACGGCAGTTCCTGCTACACGCTTGTATGGGAGGGTCGAATGTGATGGCCACAAGATTGATGTGCACGCGACAATCGAGATACCCTCCCCCACAGGAGAAGGCGTCATCAAGAAAAAAATTACTCGCAGTTAGATAATTGTACTCATTGAGGTGATCAGCGGAGCGACCATCGGCTATACGTATGCGCTCGGCGAAAACTACTCTAGCGCAGACATCATTCGCGCTGTTCGCAGTTCGCTTGAACCATGGAGAAAACGCGAGTTAGTGGTGAACACTGTCAGTTACGGCCCTCAAGACGGTCTGCCAAATGGTGTCATAGAGGAACTAAGTTACGCCTGTTTCGACGAGCTTTGGGTAGATAATGCGAAAGCGCACTTGAGTGAAGCATTTCGGAGCTTCGTCGAGCGTACCGTAGGCGCTGTCACTGTATTCCCTCCCAGCTATGCGCCAAATGCCCGGCCCTACGTTGAAGGCTTTTTTCACATCCTCGAGGAGGCTGGACTTCATCAGTTGATTGGGACTTCCGGATCCAATCCAAAGGACAAGCGGCACATGCTGCGCCTGCCGACGGACCGCTGCATGACGCTGCAGATGCTGGAAGACGTTGTCGATCTACTGATTGCCCGCATCAATGGCAGCCCCGGCCCGAACTCGAGCATTAGTCGACTGGAAGTGATGCGTCGTGCTGTCATGCGCCGTACTGTAATTGTACGTCGGATCCCGGAGAATATACGGCAGGAGGTGTTGAAATTTGATATGTTCATAGAGAAGACTATATCGAAAGACCATGACCGTCTTTGTGTACGGTATGCAGGGGCAAGGTATCACAGCAAGGTACTGTCAGCCCACGCGCTGCTTCTTCGAAAACCAATCATGTTAGGCGTATGCACGGAAGACTTGCGAACCGTGGAATGTTTTCTAATGGACGGGACCTCTATTGGGCTGCTGAAAGTGGAAAAGCGGTGGCGGCGCACAAAGCATAGCCTGAAGACCCGTGAAGAAATTATTCGCATGCAGAACAATGGAGAAAAGCTGCTCGGGCATGATGTTGTGCGCGCCTACAGAGAGAGTTGCGAGACCGAGGCACTGAGGTCACGCCGCGCGACGACAAAAGTCGCCAGAATGCAAAAAGAGCAGGCGAGCGAGGATCAAGACGATACCGTCTACGGCCATGCCAATAATTCGGCCTTCGCGAAAGAGGCACCGATAGCTCCAGTGAATCCGCCAGACTATGACGACGTCGAACGGCGCCTTATCAACATAAACGTGCAATACCGAAAATGAATGGAATCCCAAAGGATTCGCAAAAACAGCAGGTGGCGCTGACCGCGCGGGTACTCGCGGGGCGTGCATTCCTTATCCGGACGCCGGTATGTACACTATTTTATGCTCATCTGGAACGATGGCTCACCTGCGGTATGCTGGGAGCAATCGTTTATGGCCGGCCACGCTTCGGCAAGTCGTCTGCAGCCAGATGGGCGTTGAGCGCACTAAAGTACGCCCTGGCTCCCGTGCCGTGGATCGAGGTACCGGTAAGGCGCCAGCATAAGGATAATGAGGGGGCGTTCTTTCAACACCTGCTGCAATGTACCCGAAATCAATGGGCAAAGAAGGGGACGGTGACGGAGCGACGCAACCGCCTCACCGACGCACTAACCGCAAGAGCGAAGCGGTCGCCGGTGCGTACTGTTATTCTGTTTTTTGATGAAGCGCACTTGTTGAACGAGTTGCATTATTCCTGGTTGATTAACATTAGCAATGAACTGGAAGGTCGGGGTCTAAGACTATTCTGTCTTTTGGTCGGTCAGCAACAACTCTTGGGCCAGAAGGCGAACTTTATTCAAGACGGTCGTGATGAGTACGTTGCTCGCTTTATGACGGAAGACTGGGCGCTTCCTGGCATCTCGTCCTATGAAGAGTTTGCGCGCTGCCTTAAACAGTATGACGACGCTATCTATCCTGCCGACAGTGAGAGGCCCTTTGCATCCTACTATTTACCTGAAGCTGTCCGGGATGGATGGCATATCCAGTATCTTGCCAAGCCACTCTACGAAACCATGCAGCACTTCTGGGCAGATGCAGGGCGTCGGGACGCAATGGTAATCCCGATGCATTATGTCACTAGTTCGCTGGTCATCTTGTTGAATGAGCTGGGACGTTTCGACGCCTCGTTGCCGGTGATTCCCCAGAAAACTTTCCAAACTGCCGTATCGCGAAGCGGCTTCGGGAATGCTTTGATAAGTCTGCCGGAAGCGACAAAGACAGAGAAAAGAAAGACCTTCTAAGTTAACAAAGAATAGGACCAGGCCCGTTCTCGGCCTAGGTCATGTAATTGCTCCGCAATTTGTTGCTTACGCTCTGATGATGGAGGACGCGCATGAACTTACCGTTAAGTGCGATCACCTGGATCAGTGGTTCGTTACGTCCCTATGAATCAATGCCGTCCATCATTGCCAAGTTGTGCCACCTCAATAAGGTGAAGCCGCCGTTCATGTTCGATTACTTGGCTGACTTCCTATGCCGTTCCGCAGCCCGCAGACAGTCAAATGTACGAGCAGGTACGGAAGATAAAGTAAGCGGCCAATTATTCGGCGTTCGTGCGTCCACGCTTGACGACCACGGATTTCCCCTGGCGGTGTTTGCGCGGATCCTCTCTGAGCCGGTTTCAATAATGCGGACATGTACCTACGAGGCAATTATTCCGAAAAGTGCAGCTCGAATACAGGAATTTTCTCCTACTATTGGGGGTTTGCGGGTTTGCCCACAATGCCTTGCTACTGGATATCATGCGGTGTTTCATCAGCTTCCATGGTTTTACCGGTGCCTCGTGCACGGTACCAAACTTAAGTGCGTGCTTGCCAGATCAGATGAAAAAACCGAAAACGCAGGTTTTCCAGCACATTCAGACTTGGCGATGGTTCCAGCGCTCTTCCGTGCCATGTTCGGCGAAGAGTCTAGTTGGGATTGCAACAATATACGCAACTGGGAGGCTCCCCCTCGGGGATACTTTGTTAACATCGACGATTACGTCCAATGGATAAGGTCCTTGGAAGATACCAGCGAGGATTGCTGGCTCCCTGCGACGTCCTTCGTAGACTTCGCAGGCCAAATAACATCTTTTGCGCAGTCGGTTAGCGACTGTCTGAGATGTTTGGGCTCACTCTGGATGTCGCCCTTGCAGGCAACTGAATGCTTATTGCCTTCCCAGATTTTTGTACTTCCTACTGAACATACGTATTCTATTCGGCCATCCCAGGCTAGATTAATACAAGATGGTACGACGCTGTTCCCTCAGCAACTGCTGCGAGATCTGCCTGAGGTTGAACAGGTAAGTAGCCGAATCACTTGCGACGACCGACCATGGAAGAAACTGATTAGGTCGACGCTCGTGCAGATAGAACGCCAGGTGGCCACCTTCGAGGCTGCGAAGGAGCGGATACGCAGCCGTCTTTCTGCAAACAGTATTCGCCATCATGTATCGGGGCCGCCCCTTTCACTACGAGATCATTCAATTGACCTTGTTCGAAAATGGTTACCTGATGCCCTTGGGCCAATGAGTCATGCAGATGGCTTAAGGGAACTGGTTAATAATCAGGAATTTCGTGCGAAGCGCCTTTATGCGGGAAACTTGGTCCGTACCATTCCCTATGATTTAACGCTGCTCGATCAGTGGAGCCATCTTCGGCAGTATGAAACTACGATCTGGCGACCAATATCGAGTTTGCGTCCGTTATGCACAGACGTCATTTACGAAAGATGTTTGGCAGAAATATGGCAGCGCTATCTTAGCGTAGCAAGACGGGTGAGGGCAGCTGCAGAGAGAGAGCCCGCGGCTTTGGCACCGGTCAATACAGCACCGATCATGGCCTATTATTGGCGTGACAAACACAACTTGTGCTTGGTTGTATGGCATCGGTGTCCTGACAAGCCGCCACGCTGGGAATCACTTTGGATGGCAACGGATGCGTTTCCTCCTGACCTGATCTCGGGCTTGAATTTAACAAAACCACATCACCGGGTCGAGGAAGGAAGCTTTCCTCCGGATAAGACTGAGCCATCAATGATTTGTTGGGACTGCCTGAAGATAACCCTTGGGTACACAATTTTATGTTGTGAGTGTTGCACGATTTGTCACGCAGCGGCTTCAGGAGATCTTTGACCATCTCGGAGGGTGCGGAGACAAGGCGCAGCTTTCGGCGGCTGGCTCTGCCGCGCTTACCCATTGCGGAACTCTCGTCCGCGTTAGGATAAAACAGCGGTATGCGTATTGTGAATGCACACCTTACATTGAATACACTATTTGAAGATATGTTATGGTCCTGTTTGGCAGTAAAGCCAGTTGAGTCCACAAAAAGATGGTGCTTGCTTAAGCTATACTGACGTTATTATTGATGTCACATCCAATGCGTCATTTCTTTTCATCATTTTTCAGGCTTATCGCCGGCGTCCTTCTTATGACGGTTTTGACGTCAGGAATAGCCATGGCTGCATACGTCTGTCCGGAGCTGGCGAAGCCCGCCATGTCGGGAATGATGGAAGGAATGCCATGTGCGGATATGGACAAGGAAAAGCCGGTCCATTGCGTCGAATTTCAGTCTGGCGCAGACTTAGCTCTCGAGCACTTGGCTGCTCCACCCGTACTCACCCCCGTTGTCGTTTCCTTTATTCAGCCGGCGTCTGTGTCGGTCACTTCTACCATTCCTCTCTCTCGCTGGAACGAATCCTCACCTGAAACCGGCGTAGACCCGCCATACCTTCGTACGCTGCGATTACGCATTTGACCTGACCCTGTGTTGATTCGCCGGACGGCACTTTGCGTGGCCGGCATTCGTCTCAATTACAGGGGAAACTATGTTTTCGCGTTTTCATGCGCCGCTGACTGTCGAAGGCCAGTCGCGCAACCTATCTCGCTTGGGTGCCGCTATGGTGCTCAGCCTTGCTTCATCGTTTTCATGCGCCCAAAGTGCCGGATTGACCTTAGACCAGGCACTTCAACAGGCAACCCAGCGTTCCGCCTCAAACCAGGCGAGCGTTGCAGCTATTGAAGCGTCTCGGGAGTCTGCGGCAAAGGCGGACCAGTTGCCCGACCCGATGCTCAAGCTTGGAGTAGACAACCTACCGGTGAACGGACCGGACCGCCTGAGCTTGACGCATGATTTCATGACCATGCGTCGCGTCGGAATTGAACAGCAATGGGTTTCTTCGGACAAACGTGTGGCTCGTTCGGAGCGGGCACAGCGCGCTGTCGAGATGGAAGAGGCTAACCATCTTGCCAATATCGCTAAGGTACGAGAGGAAACTGCCAAGGCGTGGGTAGCCGTTTGGTATGCGCAACGTACGACCTCCTTGACGCGAATGCTGGAAACCGAAGCAAAAGCGGACCTGGAAACACAGCAAGCAGCCTATCGAGGTGCCAAAAGCGGCGCAATGGACGCAGCGCAGGCGCAATTGACTTTGGTGCAAGTCCAGGATGTCGCACGAAAAAGCGAACAAGAGTTGCGCACAGCCCGCGCAGTACTCGGGCGATGGGTGCTGGCTCCAGTGGAATCAGTCGACAATGCTCTGCCATCCCTCGTGTCGCATGTAGCCAAACTCGCGGTCGAGGACTTGGAAAAATATCACCCGATGGTGATGATGGCCAAACGGGCCGTCACACTTGCTGACGCTGAAACGACGGTTGCAAGTCGCGAGCGGAGGCCCGACTGGTCTGTAGAGGCAAGCTACAGCCAGCGTGGAGGTCAGTACTCGAACATGGTTTCTGTCGGTGTCAGTATTCCGCTGACTGTGAACCCTAGCCAACGGCAGGACCGCGACATCGCGGAAAAGTCTGCCTTGGCGACAAAGGCTCGCCTGCAGTACGAGGAAGCGCTGCGAGAACTTCAAAATGAAATCCAGACATTGTCATTTACGCTCACCAGCCTGAACGAGCGTGTAGCGGCGCTAAGGGAACAACTACTGCCGCTTGCGAACCAGCAGGTTGAGTTGGCTACCGCTGCGTATCGCGCCGGCACAGGAAGCCTCAGCGCAGTATTCAACGCGAAGAAGATGTTGGTGGAAAAGCAGCTCCAAATCGCCGAGCTGGAAAAAGATGCTGCGATGACTTGGGCAAGCCTGGAATATCACGTTGTCCCCCATAACATGCCAACTCCGGGGAGGTCCGCACAATGAAGCGAGCGACCATTTTAAAAGGCGGCGCGCTGGCGCTTGTGGGAGCTGGATTGGCATTTGGTGGTTACTGGGTCGGTAGTCACCATCAATCCTCGGCTTCGATGCCAGCCTCTGCTATCAACGACAAAACTGACCAAGCGACAGGGCGAAAAGTGCTGTACTGGCACGACCCGATGGTGCCAGGCCACAAATTCGACAAGCCAGGCAAGAGTCCCTTCATGGATATGCAACTCGTCCCTGTATATGCCGATGAAGCTGGTACAGAAGGCGGTATAAAAGTCAGCCCGACACTGCAACAGAATCTGGGTATCCGCTTCGCCACGGCGCGTCGCGAAGAGACTCGAGACGCTTTTGAGGTCGTAGGCACAACCCAGTTCGACGAAAGTGCCGCGGAGGTCGTGCAAAGTCGTGTTACAGGCTACATCGAAAGGCTGTATGCCCGTTCCCCCATGCAGCGAATCAAACGAGGCGAGCCGATTGCCAGATTGTTTGTACCTGACTGGATTGCTCCGCAGGAGGAGTTTCTTGCACTGAAACGCTCCGGCAATGATGCGCTCGCCTCGGCGGCGCGCGAACGTATGCGCGCGATGTCTGTTCCCGACGATGTCATTGCTCAGGTTGACCGTACTGGACAAGTACAACGCAACATTACGCTGACGTCGCCGGTGACCGGCGTTGTGACTGAACTTCCCGTACGCGATGGAGCAATGGTTTCGCCTGGGATGACCATTGCCAAGGTCGCAGGTCTGAGCAAGGTGTGGCTGCTGGCTGAAATTCCGGAATCGGCAGCACGAGCCGCGCGCGCCGGCATGACCGTGGAAGCCAGCTTTTCCGGGGAGGGAAATCGAAAATATTCGGGCACTGTGCGTGAAATCCTTCCTGGAGTCAGTACATCGACCCGTACCGTGCAGGCACGCCTTGAATTGGACAATCGGGACGGCAACCTCATTCCGGGGATGCTGATGCGTGTACGCCTGGGCACCGATAAGCCTGCTTCCCGGCTCTTAGTGCCGACCGAGGCAGTCATCACGACGGGCAAGCGCTCCGTTGTTCTGGTAGCCGGCGAGAACAACTCCATGCAACCGGTTGAGGTGCAGACTGGCCGCGATTTCGGCGACAGCACTGAAGTCCTGAGCGGACTAAAGGAGGGTCAAAAAGTCGTCGCGTCGGGACAATTTCTCATCGACTCCGAGGCCAGCCTGAAGTCCGTACTGCCGAAGTTCGCCAACCCAACTGAGCCTCAAGGGCAGGCGTCCACTCAACCAGCACCGGCCAATGCCGGACCGCTGTATCGCGGTATCGGCAAGGTGGAAAAGGTATCCCCGGATAGTCTCACCTTGTCGCACAAGCCCATTCCTGAACTGAAATGGCCAGCGATGACAATGGATTTCAACAAGCCGGCTGCTGAGGCTTTTGGGAGCATCAAAGTTGGCCAAGACGTCGAGTTCGCATTCAAGGAAAACAATGGCAGCTACCTACTTGAAAACGTAACGCCCGCCGGTGGAGGTAAGAAATGATTGCGCGAATCATTCGCGAGTCGATTGCCAACCGGGTCTGGGTCTTGCTGGCAGCCGTGGCCATTGCCGGGTGGGGCCTATGGGCGTTGGGACACACGCCACTCGACGCCTTGCCGGATTTGTCGGATACACAGGTAATTATCCGTGCACAGTACCCTGGAAAGGCGCCGCAGCTTGTTGAAGACCAGGTTACCTATCCGCTCACCACAGCCTTGCTGGCAGTGCCGGGGGCGAAAACAGTGCGGGGGTACTCGTTCTTCGGAGACTCATTCGTCTACGTGCTGTTCGATGATGCAACGGACCTGTACTGGGCCCGCTCTCGCGTTCTGGAATACATCAGTCAGGTGCAAAGCCGGCTACCGCAAGGGGTCCGCGCAGAACTTGGCCCGGACGGCACGGGAGTGGGTTGGGTCTTTGAATACGCACTAGTCGACCGAACCGGAGGACATGACCTTAGCCAGCTGCGGGCTTTGAATGACTGGTTCCTGCGGTTCGAGCTCAAAACCGTCCCGGACGTCGCCGAAGTGGCGAGCATCGGGGGTATGGTCAAGCAGTATCAGGTTGTCCTCGACCCGGACAAGTTGCGCGTATTTGGCATTTCACACGCACGAGTACTTGAGGCGCTATCGAAGGCAAATCAAGAATCCGGTGGCTCCGTCGTGGAAATGGCAGAGTCAGAATACATGGTGAGGTCTCGCGGGTACCTACGCACGCTGGAGGACTTCCGTAATGTATTGCTGTCTACCAGTGAGACCGGCACCCCTGTGACGCTTCGAGACGTAGCAACCGTACGTTTAGGTCCTGAAATGCGACGCGGCATTGCCGAGCTCAATGGCGAGGGAGAAGTCGCTGGGGGCGTAGTAGTCATGCGTTCCGGTAAAAACGCACTGGAAACTATCAAGGCAGTGAAAGCAAGGCTGGCAACCCTCCAAGGGTCACTTCCCAAAGGAGTTGAAGTGGTGCCGACTTATGACCGCTCCAAGCTCATTGCGGCCGCCGTTACGAACCTGCGCGACAAACTCATTGAAGAGTTCGTTGTAGTCGCCATTGTCTGCGCCATCTTCCTGTTCCATTTGCGCAGCGCCTTCGTGGCGATTGTGTCACTCCCCCTAGGCGTCTTGGCTGCTTTCATAGTGATGCGATACCAAGGCGTCAATGCCAACATCATGTCACTTGGTGGTATCGCAATTGCGATTGGTGCGATGGTCGATGCGGCCATCGTCATGATTGAAAACGCTCACAAGCACCTTGAGGCCTACGAACATGCCAATCCCGGAAAAGAACTGGGAGGCAACGAGCGTTGGAAATTGATTGCTGACTCGGCAATTGAAGTTGGTCCGGCTCTCTTTTTCTCGCTGCTCATCGTGACACTGTCGTTTGTCCCAGTCTTCGCGTTGGAAGCCCAGGAAGGTAAGCTCTTTGCGCCATTGGCATACACAAAAACCTACACGCTGGCAGCCGCTGCAGGGCTAGCTATCACTCTTGTCCCGGTCCTTATGGGGTACCTGATTCGAGGGCGGATTCCGAGCGAGGCGTCAAATCCAATCAACCGGGTTCTAATACGAGGGTACCGCCCTTTCTTGGAGGCAAGCCTGCGTCATCCAATGGCCACGATTGGGATTGCGGTGGTTGCGCTGGCTTTGACTGCAATTCCCATATCGCGTCTGGGTGGTGAATTTTTGCCACCGCTGGACGAAGGCGACTTGCTCTACATGCCGTCGGCGTTGCCTGGGTTGTCCGCGTCCAAGGCAAGCGAACTTCTGCAGCAGACCGACCGGCTTATACGAACCGTACCAGAGGTCGCTACGGTGTTCGGCAAGGCGGGAAGAGCCGAATCCGCAACGGACCCGGCGCCATTGGAAATGTTTGAGACAACTATTCAATTTAAACCCCGTGAACACTGGCGGTCCGGAATGACGCCTGCAAAACTTGTCGAGGAACTAGATAGGGTCGTCAAAGTACCCGGGTTATCCAACGTGTGGGTGCCGCCAATCAGGAATCGACTCGATATGCTGTCCACCGGAATCAAGACGCCAGTGGGCGTGAAGGTATCTGGAGCAGATTTGGGGCAGATTGACCAGATTACTTCGCAAGTTGAGGCCGTCGTCAAGAAAGTGCCTGGCGTAACTTCCGCACTAGCGGAGCGTCTGCGCGGTGGCCGCTACATTGACGTGGATATCGACCGTTCGCGTGCGGCACGGTACGGCTTATCAGTCGCCGATGTGCAATCCGTCGTTTCATCCGCGATAGGTGGCGAAAACGTTGGAGAAGTGGTCGATGGACGACAGCGATTCCCAATCAATGTCCGCTATCCGAGGGACTACCGGGATTCGGTACAGTCGCTCCGGGAATTTCCTATCGTGACTGACAAAGGTGCGCAAATTCGGCTAGCCGATGTCGCGACCGTCATGGTGACCGACGGCCCACCGATGATACGTAGTGAGAATGCACGACTGTCTGGCTGGGTCTATGTCGACGTCCGAGGTACGGACCTTCATTCGGCAGTAAAGACCATGCAAGCGGCGGTTCAAAAAGAGGTGAAACTGCCAGCGGGCTACTCAATTGGCTGGTCCGGCCAGTTCGAGTATTTAGAGCGTGCGGCGGCGAAGCTACAGACCGTCATTCCGTTGACGTTGGTCGTTATTTATATTCTGCTGTATCTGGCATTCCGGTCGACTTCAGAGGCGTTACTCCTGATGTTGACGGTGCCATTTGCTCTTATCGGCGGCTTCTGGTTCGTATGGCTGCTTGGCCACGCTGTATCGGTAGCTACCGCGGTCGGCTTTATAGCACTTGCGGGTCTGGCAGCGGAGTTCGGTGTAGTCATGCTTGTCTATTTGCGCAACTCGCTGAATCAGCGCTTAGCGACGGGGCAAGTATTGACGGGTGAGCTGATTATGGATGCGATCCGGGAAGGAGCAGTGCTTCGAGTCAGACCAAAGGCAATGACTGTTGCCGTCATTTTGGCTGGCTTAGTTCCCATTATGTATGGGTCTGGCGCTGGCTCAGAAGTCATGCAGCGCATTGCGGCACCGATGGTCGGCGGAATGGTTACCGCTCCCTTGCTTTCCCTTTTTGTTATCCCCGCGGCATGGGGTCTTCTTCAGGAGCGGAGGCTGCGCTCTACCGCAAGCGTTCGTCTTAGCAGCTTTACGGCGTAGCTCACTTTCACTATTTACTTACATAACCAAAGGAAAATTAAATGAACTCAACTTTCTTCATGCTCGTGGCAACTGCTGGCTTCGCTATTTTGGCGTTCAACGCCTCGGCTGCATACCAGGGCAAAGGTGATATGGGCAATATGGGTGGAATGAAAATGGATAGCATGGAGAACAGTGGGAAAAATGATTCCCCAAGCAACGCCGCCGTGAACGAGGGAGAAGTCAAAGCCATCGATAAAGCCAAGAAGAACATCACCTTGAAACACGGGCCTGTTAAATCCAAGACCGTCGAGATGACTCCAATGACAATGACTTTTCCAGTCAAAGACCCATCAATGCTGTCCAAAGTAAAAGTTGGCGATAAGGTGAAGTTCAACATTGATAACCTGGAAAACACCGCAACCGTAACTTCGCTGCAGGTTAAGAAGTAACGGTATTGAGCTTCTCGTTTTATGAGCCGTCTAACTCTCATAGGAGGTAGTCATGAAACTCACACTATTGGCGATTCCCGCGCTCGCAGTATTAACACTGGCCGGTTGTGCAATAGGCCCGGCTTCTCAGCCAAATGGTTCTATGGGTTCGATGCCAATGGCCATGATGGCCGACAAGGAAATGATGGATATGTGTATGGCGCACATGAGTCAGATGGCGCCGGAAATGCGGCATCAGCACATGGAGATGATGCAAAAGCATCATCAGATGATGGGCCATTGAATGAAACCTCAGCAACCTGAATGATGCAGCTTGCTGTGTAACGGAGAATGCCGGGTCGCTATGCACTCTGGTTGAGTAAAAGGGAATTGTATTAATGAAGAAGTTATTCTTTGCAGTCTTTCTAGCGGCATCGTCACTGGCGCATGCCGCAGGCGAGTCAATAACCGTCTACAAAGATGCCAATTGTGGTTGTTGCGAAGGTTGGGTCGAGCACCTTCGGGAATCTGGCTACAGGGTGAAGGCAGTTAACTCCGATGATATGCAGGCGGTCAAAAAGCGTCTTGGCGTGCCAGAGAAGCTGGCATCTTGTCATACTGGAGTGGTCGACGGTTCAGGGCAAGTCATTGAGGGCCATGTCCCCGCGAATGCAGTCAAGAAGTTAATCGCGCAGCCGAAGGTCAAGGGCGTCTCCGCGCCTGGCATGCCATTGAACGCCCCTGGTATGGGTAAGCTTGATGGGACGCTTGTGACCGTCGACTTTTCCGGTAAGGCTTTCTCAATGGATTAGCAGTCGTGTGCTTTTTGAGGCCGACTTAAAAAACAAAAGGACAGGCATGGCCTGTCCTTTTGTTCACTGAGGGCCGTTCGCGCGCGATGTTTGCTCCTTCCGTCAATGTCAAACTAAGACGTTAATTCCACTTGCCGGCGACCCCGCCAATGCTGTATCGGCCAGCGCCAAGCAATGCGACCACAATGGCACTCGCTAAGTACAGCCCTTGCAGCTCGAGAGCCCAACCTCCAGTAGCTTCTATTTCCACTGAAAAGCCTGCTGTTTCTGATGCGGCCAAGCCTGCAGCAGCAACTGAAGCCACCAAGACTGAGGCCTCGAAGTCCACTGAGTCGACGCCTAAAGCTTCTAAACCGAAGAAGGTAAACGCTAAGAAAACCGCCGAGCAAAAGACAAAGAAAGTTACTCAGGCCAAAACATCCAATACTGATTCAGTAGCGAGACTGTCATAAGCTGCCGTATTTTGACTGTCGCCAGGAGGCGACCAGCGGCCATTTCCTGCCGGTCAAACCTTTTCCCAAAGCGGACAGTTCCGTGAATCATTCGCGTTACAAATTCCATACTTATATTTGCGCTTTTTCATTGCGAGGTTTCGCTGTTCTGTTAAACCTGTGTTTTGGCACAGGCAATCGGGGAACAGCCAATGGTCATGCGACTCGTTGGTGAACCGGCTTGCTTTGTTAAACGACACGTGCCGATGATAATTAGGTGTTTTGCGATTTATAACAAGTTAGTGTGACTGAAGGAACTGCCTATGCCTGCCGTCCATTTTGTCGAGCGTCTGAATAATGTTCGTCCGCTAGCGGGCACCGATGGGGAGTGGGAAAGTGGGTACTGGGTCATCGCGGAGGATACCGCGCTACGCCTTGTGGGCGGCGAATTATATTTGCACTCTGGCCAGAGTGATGCCTCTCACTTTGGGGGAAAGATTCTATCGTTCCGGGTTCATCGGGAGTCCAGCGCTCCAGAGATTGACGGGCGTATCGTGTTTCGGATCAAGCCAACGCCTGGACATAAAGGGGTGAAGACTGGTCGCGAAGGGTGGGGGAACGAAAAGAAACTCGTTTGGTAACGCGCTGAAGAGGCCTAACATGACGATCGACGCGGACGTCCAATCGGCGACCATTCGCCCGCCGATTGTCCGCCAGGCATTTCTACGTTGAGGCTGTGCAAAAAGCTAGCTGAATCTGAACGAACCTCGTCCATACGGCCGCGACGTGACGCTTACGCGGGGACTTTATGAGCTATCTGTCAAGTTTTGAACGATCCTTCAGTCAGCACACGCTGGCAATCGTCGAGGAGTACGACGGCAAATATGATGCAACTCTATTGATCAATTGTCTGCTCGGGCTTCTGGTTGTCCCGAAGGAAACAATGTTGGACGCGATTCCTGAAACACCGCTAACCGAACTCTCCAAGTGGGGCATTACCCCGACCTCGATAAAGGCACCCGGTGCTGCGCAAGGAAGGAACGATCCTAATCCGGAGACGCTACGCGGCTTGATGTTCAACCTGCGTCACGCAGTCGCGCACTTTCGCATTAAGCCCGTGCCGCTGGAAGGTGAAGTTCGGGCGTTTGAATTTAGAAATGATAGAGGCTTAGAGTCGGAAGTCACAGTTCAAGAGGTGCGCGAGTTTGTGAAACGGTTATCCGCGCATCTAAAGGAGCAGTAGGAACATGCGATACAACATGGCAGTCAACATGGATGCCTTGCAGCGTCCGCGCGCTGCGCGCGCTCTTGATGCAATTCGCCAAATACCTCTACGTTGAGCGGCTGCTATCGAGAGAGCCGACAGGCGGGTAAGGGTCGCCTCCCGCGCTTCCGTTCTGCGATACCGCTGCTGGCTGGAATGCAGCCCTGAGCTGCCATTGGCTCTAGACGGCTATAGGACGCGTGGCGGCCATGAGCGGTCATACGACCAAAATTGAGGTAGGACCGCTTTCGACTGATCACGAACGGCCAGATCTAGCGTGGGCTGGCGGTGCATGACCGATCGCAGGCGGTGCACCCGCAGAATTGATAGAAACGTCCGCCATTCTTGAAAGTAGGCAACTCCACTGAAACATTAAAGTGATACACCCCTTCTCCAATTAGGTAGAATGGCCTGAATCTTCAAAAGCTGTTCGTCAACAGTGATCAGTGCAGGCAGTTGTAGCGGGTCTAAGCCATCCGGCACTTTTTTGACCCAACGTTTGCACTGAGTCCCCAATGCGCCTTTCCACATTTATTTCGCTAAACAAAGAATCCATCCTGATGGAGTGGGAAGAGTTTGCACGAACCATCAATCCGCCGGCACTTGTCATGGATGCAGAGGCGCTACGCGACCATGTCTCGTATATTCTCGATACCATTATCGCTGACCTGAACAGCGCCCAGACACCTGACCAGCAGTCGGAAAAATCCAAAGGTAGGGGCCGCAGAAGCACTGGCGAGACTTACGCTGAGGCACATGCCACTGAACGGTTGGAGTCGGGTTATACCATTACTCAATTGGTGTCGGAATATCGCGCCCTGCGTGCCAGCGTACTGAAGCTTTGGGGCAACGCGGCGAAAAGCAATCCGCTTACTGCACCCGAAGACGTGATGCGCTTTAACGAGGCGATTGATCAAGCGTTGGCCGAATCCGTATCCCGGTTCGCAGATATCACTGTCGAACGAACTGAAACGGAACGACAACGCCTCGATGCAGTGTTACAAGCTGCTCCGGTAGGTATCACGCTGGCAGACGGTACCGGCAAAATGCTCCTGGCGAATCCGGAAAACAGTCGCATCTGGGGAGACTTTCCTGCGGCTGAGAACGTGGATGACTATGGCAACTGGAAAGGCTGGTGGGCAGACGGCTCAGAAAGACACGGTCAACCGTTAACGTCGCACGAATGGGCACAGGTGCGCGCATTGGCGGGTGAGGATTCGCCTCGCGATATTATCGAAATCGAGCCATTCGGAATGCCTGGTGTCAGGCGCACACTCCTGCTTCATGGCACACCTGTTCGAAATGCGATCAATAAAGTCATCGGATCAGTTGTTGCCCAGATGGATATCACGGCGCTGGTGAAGGCGGAAGCCGCATTGCGTGAAAGTGAAGCAAAATTTCGTACGATTGCCAATGCGATGCCGCAAATGGTTTGGTCAACTTTGCCGGACGGCTACCATGATTACTATAACCAACGCTGGTATGACTTCACAGGTATGGCGCCAGGCACGACCGACGGTACAGGCTGGAACGCCATCTTTCATCCAGAAGACCAGGCGCGTAGCTGGGAGTTATGGCAGCACTGCCTGGCAACCGGCGAGCCATATGAAATACAGTACCGCCTGCGGCATCACTCCGGCGAATTCCGATGGACCTTGGGACGAGCGTTACCGATCCGCGACGACTCCGGAAAAATCATTCGCTGGATGGGCACTTGCACCGATATCCATGACCAGAAGCTCGCTGAGGAGAATTTGAAGCATGCAGATGCACGGAAGGATGAATTTCTCGCAATGCTGGCGCACGAGCTGAGAAATCCGCTGGCGCCGATTAGTGCTGCCGCCGAACTTTTGCAGCAGACCAAGCTGAATGAACAGCAGGTAATCCGTACAAGCAAGATTATTGGCCGGCAGGTTGACCACATGACCCACCTGATCAATGATCTGCTTGATGTATCGCGGGTCACCAGAGGCCTAGTGGAGCTGGACAATGCAACGCTCGACATCAGGTACATCGTCACCGATGCGGTCGAGCAGGTAACGCCACTGATGCAGTTCCGGCGTCACCACCTGACATTGCATTTGTCGCCGGAAAACACCACGGTCATTGGAGACAAGAAACGGATGGTGCAAGTCATCACCAATATCTTGAACAACTCTGCCAAGTACACCAAAGAGGGCGGCAACATCGTCCTCAAAACCGACGTGAGTGACTCCCATGTTCTTATCAGTGTAGTGGACAACGGTATCGGCATGACTGCGGATCTGGCTTCACATGTATTTGAGTTGTTTACGCAAGCAGAACGCTCGTCCGACCGGGCGGCTGGCGGACTGGGCCTGGGCCTGGCTCTGGTAAAGAGCCTGGTGGAGCTTCACGGGGGAACGGTGTCGTGCGCAAGTGAAGGCATCGGAAAGGGAAGCAAATTTAACATCAGCTTGCCGCGCGTTATCCTAAAGAACCAACAAGACGAGCATCATCCGCCCGGCACCGCTTCGCTGCAACGCATGAAACCCTTGCGGGTCATGGTCGTGGACGACAACACGGATGCAGCAGCGATGCTTGCCATGCTACTGGAAGCATCGGGTCATCAAGTTATGGTGGAACATGACTCTCGTAGCGCACTGGAACGGGCCCGCGTTGAACCGCCGCAGGTCTTCGTTCTTGACATCGGTTTGCCGGAAATCGATGGCAATGAACTGGCGCAGCGGCTTCGCGCCCAGCCAGAAACTGCCAGGTCAGTATTTATTGCTGTGACTGGCTATGGCCAGGAGAAAGACCGCGAGAAAACGCTGGCCGCGGGATTCGATCATCACCTCGTCAAGCCAGTCGATACCCGAAAACTCATTGCAATACTCGCTGAGGTTGGCGGCAAGCCTTGAGCCTGATCAAGCAACACCCCGTCTTGCTCAAAGTCCGATTTGGCTCGCCTCCGGCAGGTTCGGACGACGAGATCAATGGCAAGAACGCGACTCAGAGCTGCCGTTGTCCTCGCATCTCAGTGAGACGTAAGCCGGCCATTACCAGTCGGTCGGCCGTAAATCTCGATGCGCATAAGCGAACACGCAAGGCAAAAGGAAGCAGAAAAGATCGGCGATTCAGATGACGCGATTTCACTAACTGCTTCATTGTGACAGTATGTGAGACTACACAAGGGCCAGTTGACTACGTATGATACCCGACAAAGCAAAAAGTAAAAGCATCACTTAGCATTCGAGTGTGCCACTTATGACTGGCTGACGTGTGAGAGGCACAAAGGGACTGCATTCAACGGCTTGGTGCAGTCCCTTTTCTATAGATCAATGCGAATCGATGTGCGCGGCACGACGCCTCCATAAGAGAATCGAACTGCGTGACTAATTTCGAACGCTTACCCAAATCGTAACGGTCCTTCGCATCAACGTCATTCCTGACTCACACCGCATTATGACGACCGTAGTTTCTTGGCAAGTTCGGCTAGTTTGTACGGCTTATTCATGAACATGAATTCATCGACCCCGCTATGCTTTTCCTTTAATGCTGGCAATGCATAACCTGAAGCCAGTAGTATTTTCATGTCCGGTCGAAGTTGGCGCACCCGTTTAGCTAGCTCGATCCCAGTCATACTCGGCATCATGACATCCGAGAATAGTACCGATATGTCTTTGCTCCGCTCCAATATTTCCAAGGCAGTTTGGCCATTATTGGCAGTAAAAACCTCATAACCGATGGTGCGAAACAGTGCGGTCGCCATTTCCAATACATCCGGTTCATCATCGACCACCAACACTTTGTCGCTCACGTCTTCGGCTGGAGCGACGTTACTGCTACGTTCGTCAAGGGCCGGGAAATACAGGCTGATGGTGGTGCCATGGCCAATCGCTGACTCAACGTTCACACCGCCTTCCGATTGCTTCATGAAGCCATATACCTGACTTAACCCCAATCCAGTGCCTTTGCCCATTTCCTTCGTGGTAAAGAATGGCTCGAACGCCCGTGCCATCACTTCTGGCGGCATGCCAAAACCCGTATCTGATACCGATACCTTGACATACTGCCCGGCGGCCAGCCCTGATACCTGCTGATCGGCTAGCGTTACCTTGGACGAGGAAATCGAGAGCGCTCCGCCATCTGGCATGGCATCCCGTGCATTTACCACCAGGTTTAGCAACGCAGTCTCGAAACGCGACGCATCGACCATAACCTTGTTCAAATCGCTTGCCAGGTCCATATTGAAGGAGATAGTCGAGTTGCCAGCGCGCCGAAGCACTGATTCGAATCCGTTGATGACTTTATTCAGGTTGTACTTTTCCGGGCGCAATGGCTGCTGTCGTGCAAAGGAAAGCAGTTGCTGGGTCAGTGTCGCACCACGGTCAACAGCGCGGCGCATGCTGTCGACAATCTTCAGGTGGTTGGGCTCCTCCGTCTTCAAAGGCAGCACTTCGAGTCCACTGCTGATGACGGACAGCAGATTATTGAAGTCATGCGCGATGCCACCAGTCAGCTGGCCAATCGCCTCCATTTTTTGCGATTGAAACAGCGCTGCATTCGCACGTTCCAGCGCTTCGGCAGCATTCTTTTTCTCCGTGATGTCGCGGGTGATTTTGGCAAAGCCGGCCAATGTACCGTCATCGTTGTAGATCGCATCGATTACCACATGCGCCCAAAACCTGCTCCCGTCCCTGCGCACACGCCAGGCTTCACGCTCGAAGCGGCCTTCCCTGGCTGCTGTTGCCAAGGCCGCAGCAGGCAATCCGGCTGCCTGCTCTTCAGGTATATAAAA
The DNA here is from genome assembly GCF_042666555.1 of Herbaspirillum sp. GCM10030257. Classification (NCBI taxonomy): domain Bacteria; kingdom Pseudomonadati; phylum Pseudomonadota; class Betaproteobacteria; order Burkholderiales; family Oxalobacteraceae; genus Herbaspirillum; species Herbaspirillum sp. GCM10030257. Next base: position 1,502 of record NZ_JBHTDH010000049.1, on the reverse strand, counting down.
ACGCGCAAACGACGTACCCACGATCTCATCAGCGGTATAACCTTTTATCCGCTGCGCACCTGCATTCCAGTTGGTGACTTCACCAGTCGGCGACAACATGTATATCGCGTAGTCCGTTACGCCCTGCACCAGCATGCGGAACCGCTGTTCGCTTTCCCGCAATGCTTCCTGTGCTTTTTTGCGGTCGGTCACATCGCGCGTGATTTTGGCAAAGCCGATATGCTCGCCGTTGGTATCGTAAATGGGATCGATGACCACGCTGGTCCAGAAGTGGGTGCCGTCTTTGCGCACGCGCCATCCTTCTGACTCGAACTTGCCTTCTTTCAATGCAATCTCAAGTGCTTTGGCCGGTAGGCCGGTTTGCTGATCTTCGGGGGTGTAGAACCGGGAAAAGTGCTGGCCAATGATTTCATCAGCGGTATATCCCTTAAAGCGTTGCGCGCCAGCATTCCAACTCGTCACAATACCGTTAGGGTCCAGCATGTAGATCGCGTAGTCGCTGATGCCAGAAACAAGCAGTTGAAACTTACCCTCGGGAGTTGTGGTTTGGGACGGCGAGGTGGGCATATCCATCATAATGTTGCAATTCCTATAAGCTGCCGTGACATGCGCGGCTAAAGCACGATGGTACACTTCTGCTATCCGGCACGCTCGCATCTCAGCAATCGAACTTGAGAGAATGTAACATCGGCATGTGGTTCATGACTCTAAGTTTTTTTTTGTTTGACTGTCCGGAATCACTGACACAATGAACCGTCCGATTTTGCTGGTTGAAGATGCTGATAACGATATTGAATTTGCGCTCCTGGCACTGAAGAGGTGCGGCGTTGCCAATGAGGTAATTGTAGCCAATGACGGCGAAGAAGCCCTTGATTACCTTCTATGCCGTCGCAAATATCAGCATAGAGTGCCAAAGAATCCCGGTTTGATTTTGCTGGATTTGAAGCTGCCGACGGTTGACGGCATTACAGTGTTGAGTACGATCAGGGCAACGCCAACACTGTCGTCGATTCCGGTAGTCGTCTTAACCGGCTCGGCTCTGGAGGCTGACATCAACCAGACGATGGCGCTTGGCGTTGAAGAATATGTCGTCAAGCCCATGGATATTTAGCAGTTCATAAAGACCATGTGCAGTCTTGCCTCACGATTCATCAGACACTAAGCCATAAACTCAAAGCCCCAAACAAAGGATGTGAGAGACTGATATATTCAATGACCGGTTTGCGCATCATTGTAAGGCGGCTTTGGGTCGCGTCCCGCATTTCCCGCCCGGCCTAGCACCGTCCGGAAAGTGGTCAATAGCCGCCGACTGCCCGAAAGCGATCTACTGCCGGCTCCGGCCATTTATAGTCATTCACAGCAGTATGTAGTCGAATTTGCCCGTACTGGTTTGCCGGGCAAACCAGTACGGAATAGCATCTTATTTGCATGCTGATGTGCAAGATGGTATTCCGTTCTGCCTTCCAGGATACTGGCTGCAGCTGGCGGGTTGTTGCCAGTGG
>NZ_JBHTDH010000048.1:0-22072 GCF_042666555.1 Herbaspirillum sp. GCM10030257 | reverse complement strand
CCCGTAGGCTTGACCAAGATGCCATGCCATAACAACCTCCGCTTCACCATGAGTGCCAATCTGACCACTTGATCCTGCTGTAAGTTCAGCTCCTTTAATGGCGCAACTCAACATGAAAATGCTCTAGGGAGATTCGCGCCGGATACACGTAATTTCTGGCCTTCATCATAAAAATCCTGTTTCAGTCAAATTGCGTGTCGATTTTCTGGATTGCCATTCGTCGTATGGTATAGAGGGACGTCCTCTACTTTTTGGGAAATCCATTATGTCTACGAATACTGTTCGATTTCATCGCGTTCTGAAGTCCTCGCCGGAGCGTGTTTATCGTGCATTTCTTGATGCCGATGCACTGGTCAAGTGGCTGCCGCCGAACGGCTTCACCGGCAGGGTTCACCAGCAGGAAGCAATAGTGGGCGGCACCTACCGGATGTCATTCACCAACTTTACCAGCGGCCATAGCCACTTCTTCGGGGGAGAATACCTGGAGCTGGTGCCACACGAGCGGCTACGCTACACGAGTATGTTTGATGATCCAAATCTGCCGGGCGTGATGCAAACCACCGTGACTTTGCGAGAGGTGTTCTGCGGGGTTGAGCTGAACGTTGTGCAAGAGGGCATACCTCAGGCCATTCCCGCCGAGGCCTGTTACCTTGGCTGGCAAGAGTCGCTGGTGTTGCTTGGTAAGCTGGTTGAAGCGGAAATCCGCGAATAAGCGCGCCACACCCGGAGCGGCCGGTAAAAATCCCAGCGCTAGGTAAAATACAGGCTGACCGGTTCATCAAATCTGCGTGAACCGGTAAACCCCGGTAAGGAAATTGATTCATGCCAACAAAGGAAATTATTGCATTGGACGGTGATGGCGTCCTGCTCGACTACCATACCGCCTATCGCCTTGCATGGGAGCGTGCTTTCGGCGAATTGCCGGATATCGTTGATCCCCATGCGTATTGGGCGCTGGATCGGTATGCGGTGCGACGTCTGGCCGGTGACGATCTTGAACGCTTCCGATTATGCTTTGACGAGGTGCACTGGTCGTCGCTGCCCGCTTTGCCTGGCGCGGTTGAAGCATGTCATCAACTGGTGGAGGCTGGCTATGAGCTCGTCTGCGTCACCGCCATTCAAACGGAGTTCCAGGATGCCCGGCTTAAAAACCTGCGTAACGCCGGGTTTCCCATTGAACGCATCGTAACCACACCGAGTTCGCTGTATGGCAGCAGCCCGAAAGTGGCAGCGCTAACCGAACTGCAACCAATCGCGTTCGTCGATGACTATCTGCCTTACTTTGCGGGAATCCCTGCCGAGATACACGCCGCCCTCATTCTGAGGGAGCCGAATGGTAGTCCGAACGTAGGACCGGAGTTGGACCAGGTGGACTCCCAGCACGTTGATCTGGCCGACTTCGCCAACTGGTGGCTAAGTCCAAATTCTGATGCAACAATAAGACACAAAGCTACCGTGACTTGATCTGCACAATCGCGGATGTTCAGGTGCCGTGCGATGCCGCATGCCGCGCCAGCCGTTCGCGCGGCATGCGCAGCAAGACTATTTCCCTTCGCGGGCTTCTGCCAGTGCAATGGTCAAGTGCTGTACCTTCTTTTTCAGCTGATCGCGTTCTTCTGTCAGCTGCGAAAGTAACTGCGTCAGACGGTAAATTTCAAGTTGCTCCGGTGTGGCGTCGCCGGGTGGTGGCGCCACAGGTACGGACTCAGGCTTGGGCGGCAATCGGGCATCTCGCACTTGTTTTGCTGCCTGCCGAAGCTCCTTCTTGCCTCCTGCGACCGCCGCCACCTGTTTTTCTTCCGGCAACGAGGCTACTGCAGCCGCTGCGTTGATGGAAATTACACCTGCCTTCACAGCGCTGACCAACTCGGGCGTCGCGGTCTTCTGGATTTTCTCGATCTGACCAAGCGTCGCGCTGCTTACCCGCGCTGTTCGCGCAACAGCCTCGCGCGTGAGTACTGTTTTGGCCGCGGGAGGTGTAGCGGCATTGGTGTCGGCAGGTGTCGCAGCTGGTTGCTCGGTTTGCGCTTGAACCAGACGTGCCGCAACGATTTCCTTTTTACGCAGCGCGAGTATGCCCCGCTGAAAATCCGAGACGCTGCGCCGCCCGAGATGATTGTCGATCATCCATAAATGGACATCATCCATGGACTGAAACGTCCGGTTTTGGACGGTATTGAAAGGAATCTGGTGCTTCTGGCAGATGCTGTAGCGATTGTGCCCATCCACCAGGAGATCGCCCCACAATACCAGCGCATCACGGCAGCCTTCCGCAAGCAAGCTGTGTTCGAGTGCGGCGTAGTCGTCTTCTGTCAGTGGATCGATATAGGCGCGGAGGTCTTCGTTGATTGTGATCGTCATAAGCAAACAAAAAAACAGTAGCGCAGTAGTGTACACATTACTCCGCCTTCATAGGCAAACGTAACACGCTGCAAGTCATCCTCAAACGTTGCTGTCCCAAATGCAGTCGGTATCGGATCCAAGTTAAGATGACATGGTCCGCGTCTAATACCAATCCCAACCTATAACGTGACAAATGAGATCGATGGATTTTTTTGACTGGCAAGGCGTAGGAGGAGTCAATAGCGGGCTATTGACGACGAGTGCAACGCAGGCAGGCGGCTCGGCGCCCCCGGAAAAAGACGCGATGTCATGGTGCGTTATGGGTTGGGATTGGTATAAGTCACCGAATTGTATGAAGAGGATTGACATGAACAGCTTGCGTACCAGGTATGACGTCCTGATTGCCGGTGGAGGGATAGTTGGCTCCTATGTCGCCTATTACCTCAAGCAGCGCGCTCCAGCAATGGAGGTTGCCGTTATCGAACCAGACCCGACTTACGAGTTTGCCTCGACGGTGCGTGCGTCAGGCGGCGCCCGACGCCTCTTTTCGTGCCCTGAAAACATCGAGATGTCCAACTTCAGCATCGAGCGCATCAAGAAATTTTCTGAAGAAATGGCGATCGGCGACGATTCTGCGCCGATCGATTGGGTGGAACAGGGATATTTGTTCATCGTGTCGGGAGCCGGCGCGCTACGTGTGTTGGAAGAGAACACCCTAGTACAGCAGTCATTCGGCGCGGACACCCGGATGCTGGATCGGGAAGGACTTAGACAACTGTTGCCTTCAATGTATGTCGATGACCTTGACGGTGCTGCGTACTCACCCCGGGATGGATGGTGTGACCCGAACAGCTTTCTTCAGGGCACCCGCAAAAAAGCCAGGTCGCTCGGCGTGGAATTCATTTCCGACCGTGTTTCCGGGTTCAACATTTCTGGCGACAGAATAACCAGCGCGAGCTTGAGCAGTGGACCTGTTCTTAACGCAGATTTTTTTGTCAATGCGGCCGGTGCCTGGTCCGGACAAGTCAGCGCATTGGCCGGAATGTACCTGCCTGTATCGCCTTTGCGCCGCTTCGAACACTACTTTACCGGCCATCGTCAGATCGAGCCTTTGCCTTACGTGAAGGATTTGCACCGCCTGGCCTTTCGCTCTGAAGGGCAGGGATTCTCCGGCGGCCTGGTTAACTCGGATGAGCCGAGGGGATTCAATTTTGACGTGGACCACAACTACTTCAATGAGGTTGTCTGGCCCGCGCTGGCTCACCGTTTTCCGACCGCATTTGAGGGGGCGAGGTGCCATCGCACCTGGTCAGGACTGTATGAGCAATGCGAGCTCGATGGTAATCCCATCATTGGCAACTGGATCGGCAATCATGAGAACTTTTTTGTCGTTACGGGCTTTTCGGGGCACGGCATGATGCATGCGCCAGCCGCTGGACGCGGCATCGCCGAACTCATCGACAAAGGACGCTTCGAGACCATCGATCTGAGTCGATTCAGCTATGCGCGCGTGCTGAAGCATGAACCTTATCCAGAGCGCGGCATACTCTGACGGTGCTTAATGACTTGTTCGGGAAGTGCTCCCTTAACTGTTTCATGACAAACGATGGCTACAAGCTAGAACCGTATGGCTTCGGCAAGGTGCATGATCTGTATCGATGAAGGGGAGCAAGTGCGGCACTTTCCCCGGCGAGCATCCAGAAACGACTCCGTCCTATGCTGATCTCTGCGGTCGCACGACATACAGGTTGATTCTGTTGATTGTCGTCAAAAATCGATAGTGGCAGATTGAAAAGTTGCCTTCATGCAATGTAAAATAGCGTTCTGGTAACAATGAGATGGGCACAGGTCTGGACCGCCAGCACCTCTGCCCATTTTGCTTTTCTGGAGAACACGTTTCAGGTTGCCTATATTCTCATCACCGTAAATACAAAGCAGGAACCTAGACGTTAAGCTAATTCGGCACGGTGGATAACACCGCCGATGATTGATGATAGGTTCCAGTGCCTGCTGCATTTTTCAGCAACGACGTTGTGTAGCTTCTCTTGCTTGCTCTTTCGACCATGCCTTGCTACTTACGCTACCTGCGCCACGTACGGCGATCGCCACATAGCGAGGTATATAACATTTCAGTCGAGTCGCAATTAGCAGCTTGTAGACATACCGCATTTACCAATGCGCGGAAACGCAATCGGAATACTTCGTAGCCTATTTCACGTTGCAGCGATAGGTTAAGACTGAATTGCATCAGCAACTCTGGTACCGTAAACAGGTCCAACCGATTTAACGTCGTACCGCCAGGCCCAAGATATCCGACCCGGATCAATAGTTTGGCTGTAAACGCTGTGTTGATAAAAAGGAGAGTGAGATCTTCCTTAACGCTATTTTATAAAGTACTTCTTCCTTTCTTGTTTTTCAGAAGCAAACATCTTGATCTACTCGCTTTATCAAGGCACTTGCAACTTGTAACATCGGCCTAATCTACTGTCAGGACCTGTTTTATACGGGCAGGCGATTCCCGATGCCGGGTCTTCATAAGGAACACTAGTGAATCAAAAGCACATCCAGATTGCCATTTCGGCAATTGTCGCATTTGTTGTTTTTTTCGTTTTCAGCCAGCAATTCAGCTCCGGAGGTCCGGGTACGGCAACGCCGATTCCCTACTCAGAATTTATTGCGCAGGTGAAATCAAAGCAAGTTCGAGAAGTCGTGATTGAAGGCACCCGCGTTCTGGCAGTCACCAACGACGGCAAGCCGCTGAGCACCAACACGACGCTTCTCGACCGCGGCTTGGTCAACGACCTGATCGAAAACGGCATCAAGTTCGACGTCAAGAATCCCGAGGCGCCGTCCTTCCTGTCACAGGTATTTATGTCCTGGTTCCCGATGCTGTTAATGATCGGCGTATGGATCTGGTTCATGCGGCGACAGCAAGGCGGAGGCAAGGGCGGACTGTTCTCGATGGGCAAGTCAAAAGCTCGGCTGCAGGATGAGCATACCAATACCACTACGTTTGCCGACGTTGCCGGTTGCGAAGAGGCACGGGAAGAGGTCGATGAGATTGTTGAATTCCTGCGCGAGCCGCGCAAATTTCAGCAGCTCGGCGGGCATGTGCCAAAGGGCGTATTGCTAGTTGGCCCTCCGGGAACGGGTAAAACGCTTCTGGCACGCGCGATGGCCGGTGAAGCCAAGGTGCCGTTTTTTACAATTTCCGGATCGGATTTCGTCGAAATGTTCGTTGGCGTCGGTGCGTCACGCGTGCGCGATCTGTTTGAGACCGCGAAACAGCACGCACCGTGCATTATTTTCATCGACGAAATTGATGCGGTCGGTCGTGCCCGAGGAAGCGGCATGGGTGGTGGCAATGATGAGCGCGAACAGACCCTGAACCAAATGCTGGTGGAAATGGACGGTTTCGAGCCGAACTCCGGCATCATCGTGGTCGCTGCGACCAACCGCGCCGACGTGCTGGACAAGGCGTTGTTACGCCCGGGTCGTTTTGACCGTCAGGTGATGGTTGGGCTGCCGGATATCCGCGGTCGGGAAAAGATTCTGAAGGTCCATATGCGCAAGGTCCCTCTATCGCAAGACGTGCAGGCCGATGTGCTGGCCCGCGGTACGCCGGGCTTCTCCGGCGCAGAGCTCGCCAATCTGGTCAATGAAGCTGCGCTTTTCGCTGCCCGCCGCAACAAGAGTGTGCTGGACATGCAAGACTTCGAAGACGCCAAGGACAAGATCATCATGGGCCCGGAGCGAAAGTCGGCTGTCATGCGTGAAGAAGAGCGGCGCAATACGGCCTACCACGAGTCCGGACATGCGGTGGTCGCGAAGCTTCTGCCAAAAGCCGATCCAGTGCACAAGGTAACCATCATGCCGCGCGGTTTTGCATTGGGCCTGACCTGGCAATTGCCTGAACATGACCGCGTAAACATGTATAAGGACAAGATGCTGGAAGACATAGCGATTCTGTTTGGCGGCCGAATTGCCGAAGAAATCTTCATGAATCAGCAGTCCACTGGCGCATCGAACGACTTCGAACGTGCGACCAAGCTGGCGAGGGCAATGGTGACTCGCTTCGGAATGTCCGAAACGCTCGGCACAATGGTGTACACCGACGAGCAGGATGGCTTTGGTATGAATTCACGCATGGTGTCCGAGGAGACCCAACAGAAGGTTGACGATGAAATTCGTCGCATTCTCGATGGCCAATACGCGCTGGCACGAGGGCTTCTGGAGGCGAACCGCGACAAGGTCGATGTCATGGCAAACGCACTTCTGGAATGGGAAACCCTGGATGCGGACCAGGTGAACGACATCATGGTGGGTAGCGCACCACGGGCACCCAAGTATGCTAGTGAAAAAAAACCACCTCTGTCCGGTGGGCCGGGGCCGGTCGTTCCGGTAACCGCATGACCTCGCCGTGCCCATGTTAAACGGGCAATGACGAACAGATGACAGATAGGGCGAGCTGCTTGCAGTTCGCCCTTTTATTTTTCAGGGGTTCTGCCGAGCGGATAACGCGCACGCAAATAGCGTAAGAACGTTTGTGGAAGCGAAAAAGGGAGAGTCTAGCGAAAATGTCTGGAGCAAAAGCGTCGAGAGCTGCTAAATCATTATGGAGGGAAGCGCCAGAGTCAAAGTGCGAAGGATATGCGGCTTACAGCATTTTGGCTGTTTATTCGGACCGCACGCACATGAACGACTGCGCATAGAGTACTGAAAGCCGCATTGAAGAAAGCCCTGGTCACCATACTCAGAACAGGGCCTGCAGGCGAAAAACTTGGATTTACATCGGGACGATGTTAGATGCCTGTGCGCCTTTTGGTCCCTTTGTTACTTCGAAGGATACTTTCTGGCCTTCTTTCAGCGACTTGAAGCCGGAAGAATTGATTGCCGAAAAATGCGCAAACAGATCCTCGCCACCTTGTTCCGGTGTGATAAAACCAAAACCTTTTGCATCGTTAAACCACTTTACTGTACCTGTTGCCATGATTGCTCTCTAGTTACTGTTTAAAATGCTCTGGCACTTTGTGACTTGCTTGTCTTGTGCTGTAGAGCTGACATATCGAGATCGTAATACCGTGTCTCCTCCTCGATGGTGCAGAGTTTATCTTAGCTGGGCAAAGAGACAAGGAAATCTTTGTTGACAAAGATCAATAGAGTTCATTCTGTATAACGGTGTACAGAGACATCAGTGTCTCCGCATCGTGTTACGGGTGGCTTTACGTTCTATCTCTTCGCGCCGGAGAAGAGTAAAGGATAATAAAGACTAGACTTATAAGAAAATGCAGCGAGGCACCCAAACGGGTTTATAGGACGGGTAGTTGTGCACAGAAAATCGCCTCAATCATTCGCACAGATTCTTTTTATTCCTTCCTGCCTCAAGAACCCTTGACAAAAGCCAAGTCGTTGATTCTTATCACTTATTTCTTATGCACACATTTTAGCCAATTTAAGCGGAACCCGCACGGATGTTGGCTATGCTGCTTGTCAATACCCGTTTATTCACAAAGTTATCCACAGGGAATGTGGATTACTGGAAAAACACTGTAGTTACAGATACTTACAGATGATTTATGGCAAGAGAAAGTCCTTACGGAACAAGTTGATGCCGAGTTTTCCGGCAAATAGCGCATTTTCGATCGCGCATCAGGAAAATATTGAAGTACCTCTCAAGTGCTGCGTTTTACCAGGTTTAAGTGTTGGCAAATTTGAACGTTTCAGTGCATTGGACCATCCATGATAAGAATACGTTTAAAGAAGGACATGCAATGTCGCTTGCAGCTGAACCGAATAAAAATTCTGGCAAACCGGAAGTATTAAAGCCTTCAGTGATCCGCGAAGGCCGCCCTTTTCCACTCGGCGCCACTTGGGATGGTTTAGGCGTGAACTTCGCCCTTTTTTCCGCCAATGCCACAAAAGTGGAACTCTGTCTTTTCGATATCGACGGCAAGAAAGAAATAGAGCGCATTGAGCTACCGGAGTACACCGATGAGGTATGGCATGGGTATTTGCCGAGCGCAAGGCCGGGAACGGTTTATGGTTATCGCGTATATGGTCCCTTCGAGCCTGACGCCGGTCACCGCTTTAATCCAAACAAATTGCTGATCGACCCCTATGCCAAGCAACTGGTCGGCGGACTCACCTGGGGCCCCGAAGTATTTGGATACAAGCTGGATTCCCCCGATAAAGACCTCTCCTTTGACGAACGTGACAGTGCACATCTAGTGCCAAAATGCCGTGTGATTGATCCGGCCTTCACCTGGGGCGCTGAACGGCGACCAAACATTTCCTGGGAAAGCACGATTTTTTACGAGATGCATGTGAAGGGATTCACGGCGTTGAATAAACGGGTACCTGCGGTGGAGCGGGGGACATTCGCAGGACTGGCACGTTACGAGGTAGCGGCGTATCTGCGCAGTCTTGGCATCACAACCGTCGAACTGCTGCCGATTCACGCCTTCATCGATGATAGCTACCTGATCGAAAAGGGACTAAAGAACTATTGGGGCTACAATTCGATTGCCTTCTTTTCTCCCCATTCGGCGTACATGCATTCGCCATTTACCAACGAATTCAAGGAAATGGTCAATCAGTTCCACGCAGCTGGTATTGAGGTCGTTCTCGACGTTGTCTATAACCATACCGCCGAAGGCAACGAACTTGGGCCGACGCTTTCACTGAAGGGAATCGACAACGCCAGTTATTACCGCCTGATACCTGACAACAAGCGGTTCTATATCAACGACACTGGTACCGGCAATACCGTGAATCTATCGCACCAGCGTGTGCTGCAGATGGTCACCGATTCCCTGCGCTATTGGTCGCAGGAGATGCGTGTTGACGGATTCCGGTTTGACCTTGCTACGATTCTCGCTCGCGAGCCCTATGGATTCGACGAAGGAGGCGGTTTCCTTGACGCCTGTCGGCAGGACCCTGTTTTGTCGAGCGTAAAATTAATTGCGGAGCCGTGGGACATCGGGCCGGGCGGCTACCAGGTAGGGCAGTTTCCTCCAGGTTGGGCAGAGTGGAATGATAAATTCCGGGACACGGTGCGCTCGTTCTGGAAAGGCGATCCAGGCACCCTCGCCGATTTCGCATCGCGCATCTCCGGCTCGGGTGACCTGTTCAACAAGCGTGGCCGCAGATCCTGGGCCAGTGTGAACTTCATCTGCGCCCATGACGGATTTACCCTGAACGACCTTGTCTCCTACAACGACAAGCATAATGAAGCCAACGGCGAAGAAAACCGTGACGGACATTCCAATAACCATTCATGGAACCATGGTGTCGAGGGTGAGACCGATGATCCGGAGATCACGACCTTGCGTGAGCGACAGAAGCGAAACCTGATGGCGACCCTCGTGTTATCGCGTGGCACGCCGCTCATTCTTGCCGGTGACGAGTTCGGCAATACACAGCGTGGCAACAACAATGCCTACGCACAGGACAATGAAATTGCCTGGCTTGAATGGGGAAAGATAACTGCCCAGGATCGCACGCTACTGGCATTCACCCGCACGCTGATCGAGATCCGCAAGAGTTTTCCGATTCTTAACCGGGGACGATTCCTGACTGGCGAATATAACGAAGAGCTGAATGTGAAAGATGTAACCTGGCTCACACCCGATGCCAGCGAAATGTCTGCGGAACATTGGGAAGACGCCAATGCCAAATGCTTTGGCATGCTTCTCGATGGCCGTGCCCAGGCGACCGGCATCAAACGACGCGGATCCGATGCCACGCTCCTGCTTGTATTCAATGCACACCACGACGTGGTGAACTTCACACTTCCTGAAATTCCGGACGGCAGGTACTGGATTAGCCTGATCGATACCAACGACCCAAACCGTGCGGATCGTTCGACGTTCGACTTTGGACACTGCTATGAGGTGACTGGTCGATCAATGTTGCTGTTCGTTCTGGCGAGTGAAAGTAGGCAGTCTTGGCAGTTGCGTAACCTGCACGGGGCTGATCGCGATATCGAGGCTTGGGTAGAGAGGAGTACGGACGATTAGGCAGAGCAGCCAGAAGCACATTGCAAAACGTCTGGTTGAGACTGATCATGGCGCTGACTGCCTTCAGCATCTTGGTCCAAACTCGCGCTCAACACTGAAGGCCCGATGATCACGGGGCAAGCATGGCTATTGCATGATGGAGAAAAACCGTATAGGCGTGGACATATTGAGGATGTTGTCTACAATTTCGCAAAGTAATATATGCATTTGCGTTAGCATCACGCCTTTACGTACGCCGACCGCAAATCATGTCCAAAGCAGGCATTGCCGCGGTTCGCAATTCATTTCAGTATCCAGGCCATGAAAAAGACAAAAAATTCTCCTCCCGCAAAAGCTGGCGCCATGACACAGGAACGCGACGAAGTCCTGGCTGACCGGCTGGTAGTACTCGCGGGAGAGCTGCGTAATTCTGACGTGTATGCAGTACTGACCGATAACCTTCAGAAAGCACAGTCGGAACTTCGCAAAACCATCAGGAAATGCCTTCAGCAACAGCGCGATGTGGTACTTGATGAGGCGCTTGAGCGCACTCTTGAGGAAGACGCCAAGGCTCATCGTGTACTACGCGAAAACGTCGAAGAGATGTCCGGCACGGTCGTATTTCGCCGAGAGGACGCGCCGGACCTGGAAGTGAATGCCTTTGTGATACCCATGTTCGTGCATACGGCAGGCGGCCTGCGCGGCGAACAGTGTTTCCAGGATGAAGACGCATTTGAACAATTGCGACACAGCATCAAAGATAGTGGACTGGAAAGCAAAAAGGCGACCGTTGCTCTCGTCAGCCACGCCTATCATCCCGAGGAGATCAAGGAAGTCGGCTATTGTCAGTTAAACGCCATGGTGCTCGAAGCGTACGACGCCATGACGCGTAAGAAAGCGACGCAAGCCGATGCCATTGCACGTAGCATGCGCGGCTGGCCAGCATCGGATTTCGCGCCGGACGACCATGCTGTAGAACTACGCTTTCTGCTTGGTTTCTCACTGAAGACGATGGACGACCCCTTCTACCAGGTGCCCGTCAAGGAAGCCGCGGCCGACCGTTATTTTGAGGCGCGTGGGGAGCGATTCCGGAAATGGTCGCAGCAGGTAATGCCGTTGCTGCAGCGCTGTCTGGTGACGGACGGGCGCGAAGTGCAGATCGACTTTCTTTATCAGGACTTGTTCTATGGAGGCAAAGAAGCGGCCTTCGCAGAAATGGACATGCTTGAGCTGCTATCGGAAGTACAGCACGCATTGGCCGAACACGGGAAAACATCGGAAGACGCAAAGGCAATTGTCGGCCCGTTGTCAGCGACTGACGATGCGGTGCTGCAGCTCAGTTTATATGACAAGACGACGGACGCGCTCATCGACGTCATCGAGAGGCCACTAAGCCCGACAGAGGTTGCGGAAAGCGTTATCGCAGATATCGCCGATGGATTAAGTACAACCGGCATTCAGGACATATGTATTGCGCGGCACTTCGACGCTGAGGGAAATCCAGACGGAGTCCGTCCATACTCGCCGCGATAGAATTCTGCGCTCCTGTCAGGACGCGGCGGCATGACGTCCTGACAAGGCAACACATGCAAAGCAAAGTTAAGGTTGAGCGGTTCTCTTGGCGATTTCGTTCCCGACATAACCGCCGCCGATGACTCCTGCAACGGTTGCTAGTGTGCGTCCACTCCCTTTGCCGATCTGGTTACCAAGAAGACCTCCGACGACTGCGCCGACACCAATGCCGACCGGGCTGTTTTGCGCAACAGGAGCCGGTTGCTGATATACCGGGGGAGGAGAATAAACACCTGAAGTGCTTGGCTGTGTAACGGGCGCAGCGCTCACTTGACTCACCTGACTGTACGACGGCTGGCTTGCTGCCGGCGCTGTATGCTGAACGTACTTGTGATGGACCACAGTCTTGTGCCGGACGACTTCCTTCACCGCAGGAGGGGCAACCGGTTGTGGCGCTACGGCCACCGCATTGGGCGCCAGTGCCGGAGCAGGAGCAGAAATCGCAGCAGGAGCTGCTACCGACTGGTTTGCGGTCGCGGTGTCTTTCGGTGCGCTCCCTTGGGAAGCCGGGATAATTCCTACAATTGCGGCTGCGCCCACTATGCTGACCAGCATGACTGATACGGCTGCACCGGCTACCAATGGGTGAATACGTGAAGAAGTCTGGTTCATTTCCATGTCGGTTCCGTTAGGGTTGAGGATTAGTACAGGAAAAGAATACTGTTTGCCCCAATCGCTTGAGTAGTCTTGGTATGTATCAGCAGTAAGCGCTTGTAACTTGAGCGGCTCAGGGTCGATCAGACGGTTGCGATAACCACCTGAACTTCGACAGCTGTGGTCTCGTTGCAACGAGAGCTGCGTTGCAACATTTATTTTCCTGAAAAAACAGAAACACTGAAGCCGAAGCCAATCCCTATACGTTAAAATTATTTCCGTACGGAAACATATTGGTATCATCATGAAAACATCTTCACTTAATGACATCAAAGCAAAACTTGATAAGTCACGCTTGAAGGTCGGGCAAAGGCTCATACACAAATTCCATGGAATTGTGCGTTACACGTCTGACTGTGCGTTGATGGAGCGATTTGCGGGAAATAGTTCATCAGTATTCGTGGAGCACGAAGGGGAAGTTATCGAGGTCGGCCTTCCACAGGTTTCATGGGGATGAAAGCTCACAATAGGTCGCTAGACGGACGCATCGAAAAACGCCATAGAAAAGCAGGAGCGGAGCGCTCCACGCACAACATTCATTAAGTGCGGCACATTTCAACAGCGCAAACTGTTCGGCATAGGATGCGCCGCACGGATGACGGAGATTGCAAGGAGGTAGTTTTGCCGTCCTCGCCAGCGAAGCGCGCACGCTGGCACAGCGTTCCGCTTCTTCGGCAAAAGAAATCAAAGGATTGATAGAAGCATCCGAGGCAATGCAGCAGGCGGCAGAGCTGGCAACGGTGGTGAATGTATTCAAGATCGACGGAGGAAAGTTCTTTTTTCATTTGTCGATATGCCTGCCAAAACTTCGCGCGCGGGCATGGCCTTTGCCCACAAGTCGTCACGCCCATCTAAGCGCAGGCACGCCTCTTCGGTAACCTCAGCGACACCCGTGCCTGAAAGAAGGCCATTCTCCAAGATACGAGATAATAAAGACGGCGACTGGGAAGAATTCTGACGAACGTGATAACGCCGCCGTATCACACATCTACTATTGTTTGATCCATGCGCAAGCAGAAAAATACGGAATCCTCAGTCTCGATTCCTTCCCCGGTTCTTAAGGAAAAGACTACGCCAGCATACGTAGTCCGGCAATCGGATGTACACGGCAAGGGTGTATTCGCCCGTCGCAAACTTCGAGCCGGCACGCCAGTCATCGAGTACAAAGGTGAGCGCATTGATCTGGGCGAAGCAGACCGGCGTGCCGAAAAGCGGCGATGGCCAATCAATCACACCTACTTCTTTTCATTGGCGGATGGTCGCGTCATCGATGGAGGCCGGCGCGGAAATGACGCCCGGTATATTAATCATGCGTGTGAACCTAATTGCGAAGCCATGGAGCACGACGACGGCCGCGTCTTTATTTATACCTTGCGGGATATCGCCCGAGGCGAAGAGCTTAGTTATAACTATGCCCTGATCTACGACGGGCGTCACACGCCTGCAGTGAAGCGCGCGTTCGCATGTCGGTGTGGTACGCCAGGGTGTACCGGAACGTTTCTTGCCCCCAAGCGCAAAAGTAAGTCTGCCGTTGCTTGACACGACATGAGACCCCTCCTCATGCGCGCCGCTCGATAAGCAATCTACGCATTTACCTGGCAGCATTTGATATTTAGCAAAAGACGACCCTCTATCTCTCAGGATCGAGTGCACTAAATTAAAATGCAAATCACGCGTTGCAGCTGAAATTGCTTTAACGTCGATAAAATAACTAAGCCAACAGGAGATCGTTATGGAAAGCATGGTGCGAAAGGCAGGTGTAGTAGCAGGATGCGTAATGATGCTGGCTGGATGCGCAGGCATGGATTCCTCACGATCGAGCGCTGGC
This sequence comes from Herbaspirillum sp. GCM10030257, assembly GCF_042666555.1. Taxonomy (NCBI): domain Bacteria; kingdom Pseudomonadati; phylum Pseudomonadota; class Betaproteobacteria; order Burkholderiales; family Oxalobacteraceae; genus Herbaspirillum; species Herbaspirillum sp. GCM10030257. The sequence goes on along the minus strand of NZ_JBHTDH010000048.1, from coordinate 7,678 downwards.
GACATGACATTTTTTGTGTCCAGCGTCGGCCCTGGCAAGGGTGCCGACCTCGGCGGACTTGAGGGTGCGGACCGGCATTGCCAGTCGCTTGCCCAAGCTGCGGGTGCGGGGCAGCATACCTGGCGAGCCTATCTCAGCACACAAGGCGCCGGACTGAGCGATCCGAATTACGTAAATGCGCGCGACCGCATCGGCGCTGGTCCGTGGCGGAATGCCAAGGGTGAGGTGATTGCCAAAAATGTTGATGACTTGCATTCTGCTAATAACAATGTCACCAAGCAGACGGCGTTGGATGAAAAAGGGCAACCGATCAACGGCCGTACTGACAAACCGAACAAGCATGACATCCTGACCGGCTCCAGGCCAGATGGCACGGCTTTTCCAGGCGCACCGTTCTCTGATATGACTTGCGGAAACTGGACCAAAAGCGGCGCGGATGGCTCGGCAATGCTGGGACATCATGACCGGGTAGGTCCCATTGACGCACCTTGGGCCAAATCATGGAATTCCTCTCATCCCACTAGGGGGTGCAATCCTGAAGGATTGCGCAGCACTGGCGGTGACGGACTCTTGTACTGCTTCGCTGCAAAGTAACTTCTTGCCTAAGTCTTAAATATCTCACCGGCTGGGCATAACCAAACAGTGCACCAAGTAGTGCAGCGTTGCAGCTGCACTACTTTTCCACAGAGACCCTTGCCTTTGCCATTGACTGCGACGTGACCAGTACGGGTTCTTCACGATATTGTTCAGGGAACAGCCGTTTCAGGTTCGCGATTTTTGGTAAGTCAAACTGTGAAATGTACCCGGATTCCGGATGCAAAGCCGCATAGTCCTGATGATACGATTCAGCTGGATAATACGCCGTGAAAGGATTCAGCTGCGTTACGATCTTATTCCGATATACCTTCGCAGCCTCAAGCTGGCTAATATAGTGTTCCGCGATTCGCTTCTGGTTGGCGTCGCGGAAGAATATGGCGGAACGATATTGTGTTCCCGTATCAGGATATTGTTTATTCAGCTGCGTTGGATCATGCGCAACCGAAAAATAGATCTGTAACAGCTTTCCATACGATATCTGCTTGGGATCATAAGTCACCAGGACGGATTCTGCGTGGCCGGTTTTTCCGGTACTGACACTACGATAGTTCGCCGTTTCCTTTTCACCCCCAGCGTATCCGGAGACGGCGTTTAGTACCCCTTTAGTATGCTGGAACACGCCCTGAACCCCCCAGAAACAGCCACCTGCAAATACGGCGGTTTGCAGAGAAGTGTTAGGTTCCACCGGAACGTCGATGACTGGCGGGGGAATTCTAATCGCCACCTCGGCAACTGCTCCATTGACACTGATCATGTAGACAGAGGCAGCCACCGTGACCATTCCCGCGATCAGGCGCATGCCCTTGCCGGTCAGTGTACGCACTGACTTTGAATCTTTCTTGTTATTGAACGGCATATCGCCTCCATGATCCATGAGGTGAGGATTTAAGGTGCATCAACGAATTGGCCCGCTCAGCTTTTCGGCTTAAAAACCATCGCAACCCCATTCATACAATAACGTAAGCCTGTAGGAGGTGGCCCGTCTTTGAAAACGTGACCGAGATGTCCGCCGCACCGGCGGCACAGTACTTCGACGCGCGTCATGCCAAACGTGGAATCGGAGTGCGTTTCAATGGCGTTTTCCAGCGGCCTCCAGAAGCTTGGCCATCCTGTACCACTGTCGAATTTAGTCTCGGAACTGAAAAGCGGTAAGGCGCAGCCCGCACAGACAAACTCTCCCGCGCGCTTTTCGTAATTGAGTGGACTGGAAAAGGGATACTCCGTGCCGGCTTTGCGCAGCACCTTGTATTGGGCGGAATTCAGCAGCGCGCGCCATTCTGCATCTGAATGGGTTACTTCATATGCCTGCGTTGCATAAGCAGGCAATCCGCCTAGCAAGTGCTGTATCGCTTCTATCCCTCCAGCTAACCCGGCAAATTTCAATAAATTCCTGCGTGGCTTGTTCATGATGGCGTCCTTGGGTCATGCGGGAAAGCGGCACTGACTGTCAGTCGTGAAACTGTCGTTTTCCTTACATGGAGATCGTTGTCGCCAGCCTAAATTTCCTGAATTAAGGTCAGGGAATCAAATCGATGCCTCACCCTTCGTCGGGCACCTCTTTGTGCTGGCTTGCCATGCGCTGTTGCATCGCTGGCGGCACCGCGTCGTAATGACTTAAGCTGACGGTATAGCTGCCGCGTCCGGCAGTGGTGGAATGCAAGCGGGACTGGTAGCCATTGAGTTCGGACAGCGGAACGAGACCGCTCACAAATGCCATGTCACTGTGTCCCTTACGCATGCCGCTGATTTGTCCGCGGCGTGCCGACAGATCAGCGGTAATATCCCCCATACTTTCTTCCGGTACGGAAACTTCAATATTGACGATGGGTTCCATCAGTATCGGACGTGCTTTGAGCACTGCATCCCGAAACGCCTTACGTCCTGCTACCAGAAACGCTATGTCTTTTGAATCCACAGGGTGACTTTTACCATCGTAGACAGTCACGCGTATGTCTTGCATCGGGAAGCCCGACACTGGCCCGCTTTCCATTGCCTGCAACACGCCTTTTTCCACTGATGGAATAAATTGCCGTGGGATGACACCACCCTTGACCGCATCGACGAACTCGAATCCTGCACCTCTAGGAAGGGCTTCAACCTTGAGAAAGACTTCACCAAACTGTCCTGCGCCGCCACTTTGTTTCTTCTGGCGGTAATGCCCCTCGCCACTTGCTGCAATCGTCTCACGGTAAGCGATCTTTGGAAGATGGGTAACAACGTCGAGTTTGTAGACATCATTCATGCGATCAAGCACGCTGCGCAGATGTAGTTCGCCTAAACCCGAGATCACAGTTTCGCCGGTACTGCCTAATCGTTCGACGCGCAGACATGGATCTTCGGCGCATAGCTTCTGCAGGATGTCCCATAGGCGTTGCTCGTCGCCACTTTTCCGGGATTCAATGGATAAACCGTAAATTGGCTGCGGAAGCGGGGCGGGATCGATATGTATATGCGCGTCTTCGACCGCATCATGCAGTATGGCGTCATAAAAAATATCATCCACCCTGGTGACCGCGCAAATATCGCCCGGCACGCCTTGGCCAATTTCAATCTGTTCCTTGCCTTGCAGGCGGTAAAGGTGCGCGACTCGAAAGGGCTTTCGGTTATCTCCAACATAAAGCGTGCTGTCACGCCGGACCGTTCCCTGGTGAATACGAAACGCGCTTAGTTTGCCGACATAGGGATCCATTGTGATCTTGAAGACATGCGCCAGCACATGCCGCGTTGGGTCCGGTACGGCCTTGATGGGTGTACGGTGTCCTGCAGATTCATGTTCTTCCCGATGAAAAGAGGGCAGGTTGCCTTCTGTCGGATTCGGCATCAGATTCACGAATACGTCGAGTAACTGCGCCAGGCCCGCGCCGCTGCGGGCCGATACGAAGCATATCGGGATCAGGTGCCCTTCACGCAATGCCTGCTCGAACGGTGCGTGTAACACTTCGGGCGCAATATCCCCCTGTTCAAGGTAAGTCTCCATAAATGCAGGATCGACTTCGACTACCTGGTCGATCAGGGCACGATGTGTCGATGCCACCGTCAGAAAATCGGCGCCACCATCCTCGCTAAAGAAACAGTCGGTAACTTCGGTGCCACCCCCGGCGGGAAGATTGATGGGCAAACATTCTTTGCCGAACACGTCCTGTATTCGCTGTACCAAAGCAGGTAAATCGACTCCCGGGGCGTCGATCTTGTTGACGATGATCAACCGGCACATCCTGCGGCTGCGCGCCAGCTCCATCATGCGCAAACTGATCATTTCAATTCCACTTTGCGCATTGATCACAACCGCAGCCGTATCGGCAGCTGGTAATACGCTAATCGCGTGTCCAATGAAGTCTGGAAGACCTGGCGTGTCAATCAAGTTGATACGCGTGTCGCAGTAATCGATATGGGTTATCGAGGAATATAAGGAATGCTGGTATTTTCGTTCGAGCGGATCATAATCAGAAACCGTGGTCCCGCGCTCCTTACTGCCCGGCGCCGAGATCATTCTGCCAGCGCTTAGCAAGCCTTCTAATAGCGTTGTCTTGCCGCATCCACTATGTCCTAGCAACGCGATGTTGCGAATCGTTTCAGTGCTGTAAGGCATGACCAGTCCTCCTGGAAGGGCAATGCGTGTGGCTCGATTGGCTCCATTATGCTTGGACGTCGGCGAATCGGCAAAGGCTAAACCACATTTGCCACTGTGCATATACCTACGCCACCATGCATCCGTTTCGCGGCATGGACGAACGAACGGCGGGTATAGGCGAATCCTCTTGCAAGGCGCGAACGCGTGCCTATACTGATAGGCTGATTTCAGACTTCGGAGGACATATGAAGCGCTTTCTGTTCGCAATAGCTGCATTCGCCATGCTGGTTGGCTCCGCAAGTGCACTGGATCTCAGGGCACAGAGTGCCGATGAGATGTCTGCATGTACCGGCTCTCCCAAGACTGGAGATCCCAGCTGAGTTGTCGGCAAGCTTTGGAAAAATAAGATGCCCGGGACATGACGTTCGGGCATCTTAATCTAGGCATATATCTCTGACGGAAATGAGCGGACGCGGCATAAACATATTGCGGCATATTGGCTCACGTCTTTACCTTACATCTCTTGAAGACGACGTAGTCGTTCTTCCTCTTCTCTCCGTGCCAGCTCGATTTCATGTAGTACCGCGCCAACATCCGCCGGCCTTTTATTGAGGGCGATACGTCCGGTCAATACGGCGTCGGGGTTCAGTAACCCGTCAACGTAGAGTTTCCAGATTTCCTTGCCATATTGCGTATCGCTAATATGCGGCGCGAACTGGCTGAAGTAGGCCGCCAGATTGGCCACGTCACGTTCAAGCATCGGAGCGGCTTCAGTATTGCCCGCCGCATTGATGGCTTGCGGAAGATCGATAATGACCGGGCCTTCTGCGTCGACCAGGATATTGTATTCAGACAAGTCGCCATGGATTACGCCGGCGCACAACATCAGCACAACCTGACGCAGCAAGGCCTCGTGATATTCGACTGCCTCCTGGGCGGTTAGCGCAACATCGTTCAAGCGTGGCGCGACCTGCCCCATTGCGTCAGTAACCAGTTCCATCAGCAAAACGCCTTCGAAGCAAATATAGGGCTTGGGTACGCGTACGCCAGCCGCGGCAAGGCGGTACAAGGCATCGACCTCCGCGTTCTGCCATACCTCTTCTTGCATTTTGCGTCCGTAGCGCGTTCCCTTTTCCATCGCGCGCGCCTGGCGGCTGTTCCGGACCTTGCGGCCCTCCTGATATGAAGCAGCCTGTCGAAAACTGCGTTGGTTCGCCTCTTTATATACCTTGGCGCAGCGTATCTCGTCGCCGCACCTCACTACATAGACCGTCGCTTCCTTGCCGCTCATGAGCTGCCGGATCACCTCGTCAATGAGGCCCTCTTCAACGAGTGGTTGGAGTCTTTTAGGAATTTTCATTCGTCGGGCCGGGTAAGAAGTAGAGAGGCGAAAATGTTCAGGCCACGGAATCGATGCGTAGCTTCAGATGCAGGTGTCACGAAGAAGCGGGCGCCACGAACGGACTTGCGATTCGGTCGGTCACTTATTTTTTACTTTGCCGGACCGTTTTGGCGGGGTATGCGGACGTGATTTATTACGTTGCTCAAAAATGGTTCTCGCATCCTGTTCCGCGCGTTCTTGCGTGCGCATTTCCGGCAGATCATCGTGCAGGGTAAAGAAGTCGGCAGCTTGCGCCCGCATGACATGTTTGATGGCGTCTTCGTCACTCATGTCGAATAATTCAGTCATCAATGTGGTGACTTCATCAAGGTATTCTTCGTAGGTCATTGGCATGGCGTGAGCCGTAAGGCGGGATAGGGATAGGTGTGCGCAGTATAGCGGGTTTGACGCGGCATGCCGAACGACACTGCAGGACGCTTCGATAAGAAGAGCGTTCCGGCTCGACAGATCGTTGAACATGCGTTGATCCCGAAGAGGTATCGCCCGGTGCTGGATTGACGATGGGAAATGCTTATCGTGATCGTGTCTGCTTATAACACCACAGAACACCACAGCGACATTTGGATGGCAATTCTGGTTTTTATCGGTGTGCTCGCCATGCCGTGGATCTTCCTAAGCGGCGACACATTCAGGGCGCGAAATTGAATAGCAGGGCATCGTACGGAAATAGCCCGCCACGAGGGTTGATCACCCGATAAGTCAGCCACTTACCGACTTCGATGAATGCTCGTGCGGAGCAACCCGTATAGGTTGAATTTCCTCGTTGGCAGATTGTTGGGTAGCTTCCATAGCTTGGCTAGGCGGATCACCTGCGCCGGGCAGGAAGAGAATGACAAAACTGAATGCACTGATGACAGCTATGGCAGAAAGTACACCAGCGAAGGAAGATGCGGATTTCATGAATCTTTACCGATAAGTGTGCGATGTATTTATTCTGCCGCCGTACCGGGCGGGTAACTTGACCGAGCTTAAGTCCTGCATATCCAGCGTCTGACAGGGCGCACTAGATTGCGGTTGATGACTTAAGGAGCGACACTTTGGATTCAGATTCCGCCACATGGTTCTATATGCGTCATGCGTGTAGCGTTGGATTGAAGATATCCACGCCTATTTACGGCCAGCGTTCGCTGTAATGAGCATTGAGGTCCGCAGGCGAGCGTGCACGGATAATAAATTGCTATCAGTAAAGTGTTTCCATTTTCACATCGACACAAAAGCGGCTGTCGTCAGTGCAAGCTTGGGATTGCGTTGAACACCTTCAAAGCGCTTGTCCGTCCACAGTCAACCTTCAATCATTTACGCAGCGGGTAGATAGGAAAACGACCATGATCTCGAACGCCGAGTTAATCGCTTGCCTGAAACGAATGTCAGGCGCCACGTATCTGCCAGCGATTTGGGCAATACACCAACATCATGCAGGGATCGGATCTAGGCTAGCGTGAGCGCGATTGGGTTTGCCAAATTCAGGATCGCTCAGTTCGGTGATGAACTGCGGATTCGCCTAAGCGGTAAACGCTAACTCTTTAACGTCGCCGGCATCAGGTTCGTCGGCGGCATGACGAAATGAAAAACCGATGCACTCGCTCGGTTGAATTTTCTTGTACGGCGTCGTCACCTTGGCGGTGCTGACCATCACGTCGTTTAAGCATAGAGTCAATCCCAGAAAGGACAGCGCACCATGCTGGAATTGATGGCAGGTTGCGGCATCTTCATTGCAACCCAACCACGATAAAAATATTTTTCGAAAAGGGCTTGGCAGACAGATCGGCCTTTTGCTATAGTTCGGCTCCCGTCGCGAAACGCAGCAAACAAAGCGAGCGCAGCAAGCGGTTTGAGCGGTGATGGGGATGGCGAAGCGGGATGAGAATTCTGCGGCTTCTGCAGCAGGATTGAGGAACGCATGTTCTTGAATTTTGCCGGAAACGCGTCATATTGAATAAATGCTGGCCGACAAACACAACGATTTGGCGGCGGGTACGGCAGATGGAAATCTGCGGTACGGGCAGGATGGTTCTTTAACAAATAACAGCCGATAAGTGTGGGCGCTTGATGGAGTGCGGCGATGGTTCTTCGGGACTATCGTAATACTACAAGCATTAAGTGCTCAC
>NZ_JBHTDH010000047.1:0-23121 GCF_042666555.1 Herbaspirillum sp. GCM10030257 | reverse complement strand
GTTGTATCCGCTGACATCAATTCGCCATATGACTACAGAAACTGGCCCACCGCAATGGTTGAGGTACCTGCCGCCGCAGGTACCGCCTTAATTACTTCTTGACTCGCAGGGGAAGTCCTTGCAAACAGAATCGACCCTTTCCCGCCTGTCGGATAGCTGTCACCGATGTCTGCTATAGAACGAAAGATAGACATTGCGAACGGCGCCGGCGCGATTCCTAGCGTCGCCTTCCCTAACGGAGCGGCAAGTGCGCTCGGCTGGACCACCGTTGCCGCGGTTTCCCTTGCCTGTCGCCATGCGGCCAATCTCATTAAGAGAAATCAAACTGATTGGGTCGAACCGGAATAGTCTGGCTAAACCACGTCAGTGTACCTTCGTCGGTTCTCCGCGCAACAGAATGGACATGATGCCTTCATGCGCCGGGTCAATCCTCGGGCCGGGAAACCCCGGAGAGTTGCCGATTCTGTCTATAACGCTCGGCAGCCAATCTCGTTTACTTATTCAGCATTGCATTAAAGCAATTGTTGGTTTCTCACTATACGCAATATTCCGCATCGCCAAGCTTAAGTTCGCATGTTTTGATGTTTTACAAACCGCCTTCAAAAGGCATGCTGACTTGGCGTAGGCCTCCATCTATTCTGAACCCATGCATCGACCGGGAAGCGCAAGGCTTTCTTCTCATCATTCAGTCGGCGCCTCGCTGCCGGCTCGTCTGCAAGCTCGCACGCCTCGTCTGTTCAACTGCCAGTTGCATATGTTGGCCGGTCGTGCCCGAGCTCTTTTTGCCATATCGTCGGAGTCTGAAGACCACCTTCTCCGCTGTCTCTGTTCTGGCTAGGCATTTCCTGCAGACCTGTGTTGGAAGTCGTTTACCTTGAAGGAGCACATCATGAACCCGATTGCATTAGCGTCACCCTGGCATGGGCATACGGCCCATCGGTGGTTCACCAGGCTGGTCCTGCTTGCACTGCTCGCCTTGCCGCTTGCGGCCGCGGCACAGGGCTTTGCCGGCCTGGGCGGCATCATTACCAGCGACATCGCGGTCGGTAATAACAAGGACGGCCGCCTCGAAATCTTCGCGCGGGGAACCGACAACGCGCTATATCACAACTGGGAAACGGCGCCAAATTCCAATACCTGGTCAGGCTGGTATTCGCTGGGCGGGGTGTTGACCAGCAGTCCTGCCGTCGAGTCGAATGGCGATGGGCGACTGGAAGTCTTCGCGCGCGGCAGCGACAACGCCCTGTGGCATATCTGGCAGCTCGCGGATATCTCGACCTGGTCCAGCTGGGCGTCTTTGGGTGGGGTGATCACCACCAATCCGTCCGCGACGCGAAATGGCGACGGACGCCTGGAAGTTTTCGCGCGCGGCAGCGACAACGCCCTGTGGCATATCTGGCAGCTCGCGGATATCTCGACCTGGTCCAGCTGGGCGTCTTTGGGCGGGGTGATCACCACCGATCCGTCCGCGACGCGAAATGGCGACGGGCGCCTGGAAGTTTTCGCGCGCGGCAGCGACAACGCCCTGTGGCATATCTGGCAGCTCGCGGATATCTCGACCTGGTCCAGCTGGGCGTCTTTGGGTGGGGTGATCACCACCAATCCGTCCGCTACGCGAAATGGCGACGGGCGCCTGGAAGTTTTCGCGCGCGGCAGCGACAACGCCCTGTGGCATATCTGGCAGCTCGCGGATATCTCGACCTGGTCCAGCTGGGCGTCTTTGGGCGGGGTGATCACCACCGATCCAGGAGTCACGCGCAACGCCGACGGCAGGCTGGAAGTGTTTGCTAGAGGCTCGGACAATGCGCTGTGGCATATCTCGCAGAACGCGAATATCTCGACCTGGTCCGACTGGGCGTCTTTGGGCGGCGGACTGAGCACGCGGCCCGCGGTGGGCAATCACGCCGACGGACGCATCGACGTGTTTGTCGGCGGCACCGACTCTGCCGTCTGGCACCGTTGGCAGGTCAGCCCGAACGATGGCTGGAACTGACGTAGCATCGCGAGTGCTGCCGGGGCCCGGTGTCAGAATAGTTATCGTGTCACTTGATTGAAGTAAATCTTATTGGGGACGGGTAAAGAGTCGAAGTGAAATCGTATTCGGCGGAGCGAAAAGAAGTGGTACTACGGCGGATGATGCCGCCGGAGAACAAGGCGGTATCAGAACTGGCAAGAGAGACGGGAATCACTGAGCAGACCCTCTATACTTGGCGGCGTCAATTGAAGAATCAGGGAATGCCGGTGCCGGGAGATGGGAGGGACCCCCGAGGGATGGGCCTCGGAAGACAAGTTTGCGGTGGTGCTGGAGACAGCCGCGCTCAATGAACGAGGAAGGCGCGGCAATCAGCGTCGCATTAACAATCGTGCCGGTCTTGAGTGTCATGCCGCTGTCCTGCAGCACCCGGCCTGCCTGGGCAAACAGCTTCTCGCCAAACGGATGCTGCTCGAGCAAGTGTCGAAAGCGCAGCAGGCTGGTTGCATCCGGCACCGGCTCGCGGCCCAGATCGATGCCAGCGAAGCGGCGTAGGCTGGCGCTGTCGTACAGCGCTTCCCCGCACGCCAAGTCGGCCAGGTTGAACCAGTGCCGCAGGAAGTGAATGCGCAGCATGCGTTCCAGTCCAATGGGCGGCCGGCCGTTGCCCGGCTTGGGATAGACCGGCTCGACCACGGCGCACAAGGCTTCCCACGGCAGAATCTGATCCATCGTGTCCAGGAACTGATCGCGCCGCGTCGGCTTGCGGTACTGCTCGAATCCGTCTTGTGCCATGGCCAGAGTCTGCTGTGTCATTGTCCTTCGCCCCGGAGAGTTGTCGATTCAGTCTATAACGCTCGGCAACCAATCCTGTTTACTTGTTCAGCGTAGCCTAAAAATGGCGATCACCATTCGCAATCGATCAGCCTTGCTTTACAAGTGGAGCGACTGCAAGCCACGTCGTAAATAGCGACGGATCCGCGCGCAACACATCCCGCACCATCCTCTCGCAGAACTCGACTGTCCGACAGGACATGGCTGACTTGATTACGCGCGTGCCGGAACCTACCTTTTCCGGACCGAGCCCATTCCTGCTCATCGCCCACCATGGACCGCAGACGTTGCCGCCGAATAATCATGGTCTGCCGTTTGATCGGCATCCCTATCGCGGCTTCGAGACGGTCACGTTTGTCCGGCGTGGCGCCCTCATGCATTAGGACAGCCGAACAGGCGGACGGGTCGTACATAAAGGCGGCGTCCAATGGATGACGGCCGGGTCTGGCGTTACTCACAACGAATCCGCGCCGCCCGAACTTCGACGCGATGGTGGCCAGATTGAAATCCTGCAGCTTTGGCTCAATTTGCCGAGCCGCTTGAAGGGATCGGCACCAAACTACGTTGGCCTGTAAGCCGCCGATATTCCGAGCGTATCCAGGGACGGGGGCCGCGTGACCGTCCATGTGGTCGCGGGGCAGTTCGGCGATACGACCGGCGCGATGCAGTCTCTCACGGACGCCACGATGCAGGCCATTGACCTCAAGGCAGGCGGCAGCGTGACGCTACCTGCACCGGCCGGGCGCGCGGTCTTCCTGTACGTCGTCGAAGGCACTGTCGACATCGGTGATGAGAAGGTAGAGCAATACACCCGTGTCGAGTTCGACCAGAGCGGCGATGAGATCACCCTCACCGCGACGGATACCGCACATGTCATCTACGGCCATGCGCCGCTCATCGAGGAGCCAGTTACGGCGCGCGGTCCCTTCGTCATGACCACCCATGAAGAGGTGGTACAGGCCGCACGAGACTTCCAGGCCGGGCGCTTCAAATGACCGGCAAACAGTTTATGGACGGATCGGCTGCCACCCGTTATCAAAATTGATGAAACGTCCGCTCCCCGGCTTGGAGCCGTCAGTGGAGCGGACTATCTAACTGACCGGTTTTGGCCGATTGCTGACATACCAGCATAAATCTTCCATGACCGGTATACGCTCACAAGCCGACATACCAACGAAGCCGCGCGCACTTCATTGATTATCTAAAGGCAGTTCCTTTACTTATCCTGAATTTGCATGTCCTTCTTTTGTAAGTGCAGATAAATGGGCCATTTTATTTAAACCAGTCGCTTTGCTGCGAAAAATTAAAATCGTTTCAAGACTTTGCCGAGAGTGATTTTGCGCGATGGACCAAAATCGGCTTGGAAAGTTTGAAGTTTGTTGCGTACATCTAAATTGATGTGCCAGTCCCATAGGATGAAGGTGCTTAATAGGTCATGCCGACAGTGATTTGTCCACTTCGGAGGAGCTTGGCATCGGCATGCCGCAGAATTTGCGTGATGTCGGTTCGCCGGCGCAACTGCTTGATATGATCACTGAAAATTCCATAATAGACGGAGAAACCCTGGGAAGATTAATGCAGGCTCCGCAAGTACGGGGCATCCGTAGTAATCGGATCCATCGCCGCACGAACGTTACGCTATTGGGTTAACAACCTGCCACGTCCATCCGCACCATGATCTAGACTGCGGCCTTCTGATGCCGACCGCAGCAGTTGCACGTCAGGATACTTCGGTGACTCGATTCAGGATTTGGCCGCCACCATAGCTTCCCTGGACTGGCGCTTCACCGCCGGGTCGAACACGAATCGCGCAATACTTGAATTCCGGGATCTTGCCGTACGGGTCCAGCACCGGGTTGGTCAGCTTGTTGATCGCCGCTTCGTAATAGCAAAATGGCACAAAAATCGCTCCCTGAGGTGTACCTTCGTCCGCGCGTGCATAGAGAGTGACCTCACCTCGACGGGATTGTAGTGTGAGCAGTTCGCCGGGCTGTACGCCGAATTGGACCAAATCCATTGGATGGACCAGCGCTACTGGGTCCGGCTCAAGGGCGTCCAGTACGATGGCACGCCGCGTCATGCTGCCGGTATGCCAATGTTCCAATTGCCGTCCGGTGATCAGCACGAACGGGTAATCGCTGTCCGGCCGTTCTGCCGCCGGGATGACGTCTGCAGGGACAAAGCGCGCCTTTCCAGTGGTGGTCGGGAAATGATCGGTGAACACAATCGGTATGCCGGCATCGCCTTCAGTCGTGCAGGGGTAGGTAACCGCACCGTCCCGCTGCAACCGCTCCCATGTAATGCCGGCAATGCTTGGCATGCAGCGGCGCATTTCGTCGAATACCTCTGACACATCCGAATAGTTCCACGCAAGGCCGATGCGCCTGGCGATTTCCTGGATGATCCACAAGTCCTGTTTAGCCTCGCCTGGCGGATTGATCGCTTGCCGGCCGAGTTGCACGATACGGTCGGTATTCGTGAAGGTGCCGGTTTTTTCAGCAAATGCCGATGCCGGAAGCACCACGTCGGCCAAGTAGGCCGTTTCAGTCAGAAAGATATCCTGGACCACCAGGAAGTCCAGTGCAGCTAATGCCTCGCGTGCATGATTGACGTCGGGGTCGGACATCGCCGGGTTCTCGCCCATGATGTACATGCCGCGCACCTTGCCTTCCAACGCTGCATCCATGACCTCGACAACGGTTAATCCAGGCTGCGGATCAAGGCTGGTCTGCCATAGCGTCTCGAAGTGCTGGCGTACCGCTGGATTGTCGACCCGCTGGTAGTCCGGGTACATCATCGGGATCAAACCGGCATCAGATGCACCCTGCACATTATTTTGCCCACGCAATGGATGCAACCCTGTACCCGGACGCCCGATCTGACCGGTCATCAGTGCCAGTGCAATCAGGCAGCGTACGTTGTCGGTACCATGGACATGCTGCGATACGCCCATGCCCCACAGGATCATGGAGGCCTTTGAAGTCGCATACAGCCGGGCCACATCCCGGATGGTGCCTGCATCGATACCGCACACGGCCGCCATACGTTCAGGACTATATTCTTTGACGTTTTGTTTCAGTTCCTCATAATCGGTAGTGCGTTCGGCAATGAACTGATCATCAGCGAGGCCCTCTTCCACGATCACGTGCATCATGGCGTTGAGCAAGGCGACGTCAGTATCCGCGTGGAACTGAAGCGTGCGATGCGCATGGCGACTCAAATCGGTCCGCCGCGGATCGGCGATCACCAGCTTGGTGCCATTCTTGACCGCGTTCTTGATCCAGGTAGCCGCTACCGGGTGGTTAACAGTCGGGTTCGCACCGATGATCAGGACCACTTCCGCTTCGGTAACATCCATGACCGGATTGGAGACCGCACCGGAACCAATGCCTTCCAGCAGTGCCGCGACAGACGATGCGTGGCACAGACGGGTGCAGTGGTCGACGTTGTTGCTGCCAAAACCGGTACGGACCAGCTTTTGAAACAGATACGCTTCCTCATTGCTGCCCTTGGCCGAACCGAAGCCGACCAGTGCGCGCTTACCGTGCAGTTCCTTTACCCGGCTTAACTGCTGGCCCACCAGAGACAAGGCTTCGTCCCAGCTTGCTTCACGATAGACGTCGAGGATACGCTCGGGATCCATCGGCGCATGGGGATCCTTCCGCACGCCCGGCCGGCGGATCAATGGCTTGGTGAGCCTCTGCGGATGATGTGCGTAGTCAAAGCCATAACGACCCTTCACGCACAGGCGCCCCTTGTTTGCCGGGCCATCGCGGCCTTCAACGTACAGGATCTGGTTGTCCTTGACGTTGTAGGTCAACTGGCAGCCGACACCACAGTACGGGCAAACCGAATCGACTTTCTTGTCAGGCACAGGCAATGCTGCGTCACGCGCCGGCATCAAGGCGCCCGTCGGACAGGCTTGCACGCATTCGCCACAAGCCACGCAGGTCGATGCGCCCATCGGATCGTCCATGTCAAAGACAATCTTTGCGCCGTTGCCGCGCAGTGCCAGACCGATCACGTCGTTGACCTGCTCGTCCCGGCAGGCACGCAAGCAGCGCGTGCACTGGATGCAGGCATCCAGGTTAACGCTGATCGCGGGATGGCTATTGTCATGCGCGACACGCTTTCTGGCCTCGAAACGTGGCTTGCCGATTGCAAGGCGTTCGGCCCATTCCTGCATCTCGTTGTCACGGCCGCGCAAGTGTTCGCCGACATCCGCCATCAGCAATTCAACCACCACTTTCTGCGCACGGGTCGCTCGCATACTGTCCGTTGTCACCTTCATGCCGTTGGCAGGATGCCGGCAACAGGAAGGTGCCAGCACCCGCTCTCCCGCGATCTCGACGACGCAGGCGCGGCAGTTGCCGGCGGGCTCCAGACCATCGGTATGGCACAGGTGAGGTATCGCGACGCCTTCGCGCTTTGCAACCTGGAGCAGCGTTTCGGTAGCTGAGGCGGCAACGATCTTGCCATTGAGCTCAAACTGCACGATAGCGGCCGGCGCATCCTTATTTTCCTGGCGAAGAATGGCATTCACGGCTGTGCTCCTTTGTGGTCCAGTTCATGGGAGAAGTACTTGATGACACAATCGACCGGATTGGGAGCCGCCTGTCCCAGTCCACAGATGGATGCCTCGCGCATGACCATGGAAAGATCGGCAAGCAAGGCTTCGTCCCAGTTCGATCCCGATATCAACTGCAGTGTCTTGACCGTGCCGGCCCGACACGGTGTGCACTGACCGCATGATTCGTCCGCGAAGAAGTGCATCATGTTGCGTGCCGCATCCATTGCGCTGTCTTTGTCTGACAAGACAATGATCGCGGCCGAGCCGATAAAGCAGCCATAGGGTTGCAAGGTGTCGAAATCCAATGGAATGTCGTTCAGGCTGGCGGGCAGGATACCGCCCGACGCACCGCCCGGCAGATAAGCATAAAACCGGTGGCCGTCCTGCATACCGCCGCAGTATTCGTCGATCAGTTCCTGTATCGTGATGCCCGCCGGGGCAACGTGCACGCCGGGCTTTTTTACACGGCCAGACACGGAAAAAGAACGCAGTCCTTTGCGACCATGCCGGCCTTGTGCAGCAAACCAGGCCGCGCCTCGCTGCAGCAGCGTGGGTACCCAATACAGCGTTTCGAAATTATGTTCCAGTGTAGGCCGGTCGAATAAGCCGACTTGGGCGACATAGGGAGGGCGCAACCGCGGCATGCCTCGCTTACCCTCAATGGACTCGATCATCGCCGACTCTTCGCCGCAGATATAAGCGCCAGCGCCACGCCGCAAATGAATCGTCGGCATCACATTGACCGGCGGATCGATTGTCAGCCGCTCCAATTCCCGTTGCAGCAACGCCCGGCAGCCGTGGTATTCGTCTCGCAGGTAAATGTAAATATCATCGATGCCGACCGCCCAGGCTGCAATCAGCATACCTTCAAGAAACTGATGTGGCTGGCGCTCCAGGTAGGTACGATCCTTGAAAGTCCCGGGTTCGCCCTCGTCGATGTTGACCGCCATCAGACGCGGACCAGGCTCCGCGCGTACGATGCGCCATTTTCGTCCGGCTGGGAACCCTGCTCCGCCAAGGCCGCGCAGGCCGGAATCTTCCAGTGCCCGGATCACCTGTTCGACATCGCGCTCGCCACCTGCGCAAGCTTGCAGCAATGCATAGCCTCCGTTGCGCCGGTATGCGTCGTAGTCTTCGTACGGAGGCAGCGGTTCTTCCACACTGGCCGATGCAATTGCAGCACTCACCTGACCCAGACTTGCAGCGGGGATGGCATGCTGGCCCACGACCACGACCGGGGCCTGCTCGCAACGCCCCACGCAGGGGGCCGATACGACCCGAACATTGGTATCCAGAATTGCCGATAAACGCTCAAAGAGGTCATCCGCACCTGCCATCTGGCAGGAAAGGCTTTTACACACCCGCACGGTCAGATCGGCGGGCTTGGTGTCGCCTTGGTCACCATCATCGCGCACCACATCGAAATGATGATAGAACGTCGCCACCTCGTACACTTCGGCCTGCGCCATGCGCATTTCTTGCGCCAATGCAGCAAGATGGCGGGACGACAGCTGGCGATAGCGATCCTGAATCAAGTGCAGGTGTTCGATCAACAAGTCGCGACGACGTGGTAATTCGCCAAGCAGTGCCTGCACTTCCGCCAGGGCGGCTGGGTCGACGCGCCTGCCTTTGGGTGCCTGACGCTTGCGTTCACGTGGTTCTTGTGCGGCACGGATAGGGATGACTTTTTGGTCCATGGAGACTTTATCGATTTAAAAACCTGTACGCCAATCTATAATATGCACGAAATGACATATATTTATGTTCATTACCGAGAGACTGTAGCAGAGAGCGGAGTGAGAACAAATATGTTTGAATTTACATAGATATTTATGAAAGTCATCCTATCCCCCCGTTGGGCCATCGCCCCGCCAGACGGCAATAGCGACCCAGTGGACGCAACATTGCTGATTCAACTGCTGTCGCGTGTTCAGACAGCGGGTTCTATCGCCGCCGCCGGTCGTATCATGAACATGTCATACCGCCATGCCTGGGGTATTTTGCGCGATGCCGAACTCTTTTTTGGCAGCAAATTGATCGTCAAGCGACCCGGCAAAGGTACAGACCTCAGCGAGCTTGCCAATGTTCTGATCCAGGCAGACAGGCGTTTTTCCGCACGCCTGGCCCCGACGCTGGAATCGCTCGCATCTGAACTGGAGGCAGAACTGCGCAAAGTGTTGCCGTTCAAGCGCGAAGCGATCCGATTGTTTGCCAGTCATGGCTTTGCGGTCGAAACGCTGCTGGGATTGATCAAGAAGGAAGGCGCTCTCATTGAAGTGCGCTATCGAAACAGCAGCGAAGCACTTGCGGCGCTGGCCAATGACGAATGCCAGCTCGCGGGCTTCCACGTACCGATAGGCGAGTTTGAAGAGCCTGTCCTAAAGCAGTATCGAAAGTGGCTCACACCGGATTACGCGTTGATCCAGGTCGCGACCAGGCGTCAGGGCTTATTCGTTGCACGTGGCAATCCTCATGGAATTAAAGGTCTGGCGGACCTTGCACGCAAGGATATCCGTTTCGTGAACCGTCAGGCAGGCTCAGGCACACGGATGCTGCTGGAAATGATGCTCCAGCGCTGCGATATTCGTTCGCAAGATATTCACGGATTTGAAACCGCCGAATTTACCCACGCGGCCGTCGCCGCGTATATCGCCAGTGGTATGGCTGAAGTTGGCTTTGGCGTTGAAACGGCAGCACAGCGTTTCAATCTGCACTTCATTCCACTCGCAATTGAGCGCTATTTCTTTGCCACAAAGGCGCTCAATCTTGATCTGGCTGGAATAGAACAATTGATGGCACTCATGAAGTCGGACGCCTTTCGCCAATCGGCGAAGGCGCTGGAAGGCTATGACGCAAGCAAGGCTGGCAATGTGCTGACCGTGCATGCAGCTTTCAATGAACCATGACCAGCACCTGTTGTGTGTAACCTGTGCCTCATACACCTTGATGCCAGACCGGGGTTGACCGATCCAGGGTTGTTCCTTATGAGGAAAGCCAGGTATCAACGGAGGAGCTTTACTGCATGGAACTCCAGATACCCGTCAATAAAGGCGCAGATGAAAAATAATAGCTGTGGCTGTAACCCACCTTCATCTTCAACATGGTTGATCGACCTTCAGCGCGTGCCGCTTCGCTGAATAAATCGGAGCGAAGCGGAAAATAATTAACCTGTTTAACTTGTCGAAAGCATGATTTGCCGAATAGACGGCAAGCGGGTCTGGTTATGCACCCGCACCAACACTTTGTGCCAGTTCGTTATACTGAGATTCCGCGCCGGGATGTATTTTCCGCCCCGGCATCCGAAAAATTTAAGCGCGGCAATCTTCGATGCCCATCTCTTGGACTTTCAAGTCGCAGCCGAACGATACTCCTCCCATGCCGGGTAACACGAGCCTGGACGAGGAGCGAATGCGTGTCCTTTTGATCGCATTTCTCACATTGCTCTTCATCGGCATTATCACCAACCTTATCTACACGCTGTCACAAGCAAGACAAGGCGTTCTGCAGTTGCAGCAACTGACCTCGGAAAAGCTGGTTCATGTATTGGAGCAGCAAACCGCTGACAGCCTGAATGCCGTCGAACTTGCGTTACAATCATCCTCCCGCTCGATCGCACTGCCGTCATCGCAGAAGCGCAAGGATGATGAAGCAGTGCACGACATCCTTGTCTCTGCGATCCGGAACCTGCCTTTCGTTCGCGCCATCTGGGTACTGGATACGGAAGGTGACATGATCCATGACAGCGAACGCTTGCCCGGGAAGTACAACCTTTCCGATAGAGACTACTTCAAGGTACACCGGGAAACGACGACGCAAGGCTTATACATCGACCGGCCGCAGTTGAGCAAGCATGGCGTCTGGTTCATCGGCGTCAGCCTGCGCATCAGCCGCCCGGATGGTTCGTTTGGCGGCGTGATTGCGGCCGCTGTCGAACCAAGACATTTTCATCAATTCTACAAGTCGATTAAACCTGGAAATGACGGCGTGGTCTCGCTCCTCGGCACTGACGGCACGCTGATGCTGCGGGTGCCAGATCAGCACGGTATTGAAGGAAAGAAGCTGAATCCGCTCCCTCGCTTCGTCGGAATGTTGCCGCATGCAAACGTGGGCAGTTATTCTGCCAAAAGCAGTGTGGACAACGTTGAACGCATCTATTTCTATCGCCGTGTCCGGGGCCGGCCGTTGGTCGTGCTGGTCGGGATTGGCGAGCGCGAAGTCCTTGCGCCATGGCGGAACGCGGCACAGGCCTATACGGCCGTGTCCGTTGCATTTCTGTTCCTAGTCTGTTGGCTAGGGTACGTCGGGCTGCATGAACTCCGGCGTCGCGCCAGCCTTCACAAGGCGTTGGTGTCAAGCGAGTCGGCATTGAACGCGGCTCAAAAACTTGCACGTATTGGCAGTTGGGAATTTGACCTGCAGCGCAAGAAGGGTAAATGGTCGGAGGAAATGTTTGCTTTGCTGGCCATGCAGAAGACGCCGGATTCGCCGCCGTTGCATCAGTTCCTTGAGGCGTTACATCCGGATGACCGAACCGAGGTTGAGTCGGCATTCCGGCAAGGACGTGCCTGGCTTGGCGAACTACGTACCAATCCCGACAAGGGACCAGTGCGGTACCTGTACTTCAGCAGCGCGGAACAAAAAAACGAGAGGGGCGAAACCACGGCGATCAGTGGCACGCTGCAGGACGTGACGCAGCGCCATTTCGCCGATGAAAAGCTGAACCTGGCCGCGCGCGTCTTTAACCATATGCAAGACGGAATCGTAGTCACGGATATCGACGGAAGGATCGTCGCCGTCAACGCTGCCTTCGAACGCATCACCGGCTATCCAGAGATGGACGTCCTCGGGCAGCATCCCACCATGCTGCGCTCCGAACGCCATCACGACGCGTTCTATCGATCCATTCTCGACGCCGTCGAGACCAACGGAGAATGGCGTGGCGAGATTTGGGGGAAAAGAAAGAACGGTGCCGCCTATCTGCAATGGATGACCATCAGCGTCATGCGTGACAATGCCGGCCGCCGGACCGGCTACGTGGCGGTGATCACGGACCTTAGCGAAATCACGGAGGCAAATGCCCAATTGACATTCCTGTCCAACCACGATCCGTTGACACGGTTGCCCAACCGGCGCTTGCTTAATGATCGCCTGCAGCAAACCATTGATAATGCTCAGCCAGAACATCCCGCGGTCGCAGTACTGATTCTCAATGTCGATCGCCTGCAACGGCTTAACGATAGTCTGGGACATGAGGCCGGGGACACGGTCCTGTGGGAAATCGCGAGGCGCCTGATTGCACGCCTGCCGCATGGCGATACATTGGCACGCCCAGGCAGCGATAAGTTCGTGATCGTGTTCACACGATTCGAGGACAATAACGATGTCATTACCTTTGCGCACCAGTTG
Organism: Herbaspirillum sp. GCM10030257; assembly: GCF_042666555.1. Taxonomy (NCBI): domain Bacteria; kingdom Pseudomonadati; phylum Pseudomonadota; class Betaproteobacteria; order Burkholderiales; family Oxalobacteraceae; genus Herbaspirillum; species Herbaspirillum sp. GCM10030257. Next base: position 10,339 of record NZ_JBHTDH010000047.1, on the reverse strand, counting down.
CTAGACGAAATTGCTGCGCCCATCCTGGTTCAGGGTCGAAATCTCTCGGTAACAGCGAGCGTAGGCATTTCTGTCTATCCTTATGACGGAATACATGCAAGTGATCTGCTGAAGAACGCAGATGCCGCTTTGTCGAACGCCAAGCAGTACGGTCCGGGAACACTGCGTTTTTTCAAGTCAACCATGAATGCGCAGGCGCTCCATTGGATTTCGATAGAACATGAGCTGCGCGGCGCACTAGGACGCAACGAGCTCTTGCTGTATTACCAACCACAGGTATGCCTTAGTAATGGACGCTTATGTGGCGTGGAAGCCCTGCTCCGCTGGGACAGTCCCAAGCTCGGCATGGTCATGCCGGCCGACTTCATTCCGATGGCGGAAGATATCGGCCTGATCGTCCAGATCGGCGAATGGGTCATCCGGCAGGCATGCGCGCAAGCGAGGGATTGGCAGGAGACAGGTCCGGCGCCATTGATTGTCGCGGTCAATGTATCGGCCCAGCAAGTCGCCGCCGGAACGCTGGTTCAGGTAGTGGAAAGCGCACTTGCGCAATCCGGCCTGCAGCCGCGTTATCTAGAGATCGAACTGACGGAAAGTGTACTAATGCGGGACACGGAAATCGCTCTGCGCCAGATCGCTGCCTTGCGAGAACTTGGCGTCCGCGTATCGCTGGACGACTTTGGAACAGGCTACTCTTCTCTTGGCTACCTGAGCCGCTTTGCCCTGGATAAGCTGAAAATCGATCAATGCTTTATCCGTGACATCATTGCGGATACACGCAGTGCGGCGATTGCACGCGCGACGATCGCGTTGGCACATGGCCTCGGTATTAGGGTGATTGCCGAGGGCGTTGAAAACGCCGAGCAACTTGAATACCTGCGCGCAGCCGGTTGCGACGAAGTGCAAGGCTTTCTGATTGGACGGCCCGCGCCACCCAGCCAGCTTGCCGAACTTCAAATGAGCTGGCAGGCAATCTCCCCCTGTTAAGTCTTGAGCAGGCCCTACGTCACACCGCTTAGCTGCGCAGTTCACTTCGGGTCCTTACTCATCAGCAAATAAAACAGGGGTTAAACCCGGCTTAAAACACTCGCTCGCATGGCTGTCAATAGCCGTATCCCTCATGCTGGGGGAGTTGGTCTGTAATTTCGAACCATGGCGCCTTGCTTCCTACGAAAACATGCCGCCCTGCCCGCACACCGGGATCGGTATCCAAGGTCCCGAGCGGAAAACCAAACACTTCGGGGTACTTGTCGAAACGCGTCAACAGACTCGACCCACATTGACTGCAAAAACCTTTGTGTTCACCCGGCGAGGATTCATAGTACTTGACGAGCTTCTCTCCCGATACCCATTCCCAATCCTTGCTCGCCACTTTGGCACGCGTGCGAAAGGCCGAAGCATGCAGCTTTCGGCACATTGAGCAATGGCAGTTGAGGACGTCAGTCAGTGGGCCGTGGATGCGGTATTGCACACCTTGGCAAAGACAGCTTCCGCGTTGCGTCATGAGTTTCTCCTGATTGTGGATGATAGATAAAATACCTGATGCATATAATCTTATGACTGGCAGAAACTTTGATAAAGTGGACAGTGATGAATAGATTCTTCACGTTTACTGAATAATTACCGAATGGACCAGCTTTTCAACATGCAGGTGTTTTGCCAGATCATCGACTCAGGCAGTCTGGCGCAGGCTTCACGCGTGCTTGGACTTGCACCCGCAACTGTTACCGGTGTATTAGCACGCACGGAGAAAAAACTCGGCGTGCGCCTGCTCGATCGAACCACGCGCCGCATCAATGTCACGGAAGCCGGGCGACTTTGGTATGAGCATGCCAACCGGATCATTGAGCAGGCCATGGAGGCAGAAGACGCTGTACGAAGCCTAGCCGCCGAACCTCGTGGCACTCTCCGTGTCACCTTACCCTTAGGCGTGGCGATGACGTTCGTTTATCCTCATTTGCATGAGTTCTCCACGCAATATCCGAAGATTCATCTCGATCTACAGGTAAGTGACAGGATTGTCGATCTTGTCGGGAATCGCTTTGACCTCGCCTTTCGTGCCGGCCATGCCAAGGATTCGGACCTTATGATTCGCCGGCTGCTGCCTTATCGTCGCATTACCTGCGCCAGCCCTCAATACCTTGCATTATATGGAGCGCCGCAGCACCCTTCGGATCTGCTACAACATCAGTGCCTTCTTTATTGTCATGAACCCCATCCCTTGCACTGGGAATATCGGCTGAATGGCGTCGCGATGAAGGTTGCTGTTAAAGGTACGCATGCGAGCAACGAATCGCACGCGCTGCTCGCATGGGCTCGAAGTGGGCTCGGCATTACCATACAGCCAGAATGGCTGGTCGACGACGACCTGCGCAACGGCCGCCTGATCCGCTTGCTTGATAAATATGCGATGAGCATGGCTTCAGAATTGCCAGCGATCTATGCAGTGTTTCCAAAGGCGCGCAACCGTCCGAAGAAGGTGGAAGCCTTTGTGCAGTTCTTCGCAAAGAAAATGAACGAACGATACATCTAGAGCGGCCTCAGCCTGGCTGTACCGTTGATGCCGTACACTTTGTCTGGCGCCATGCGTTGCGACTCTTCGCCATGTCATCGTCCGGGGTTGCGTCTGGAGCCAAGCGCGGCGTTGGTCATGGTCAATCGTGGCGCATTGACTTCATCTCAGCAAGCTGTCGGCGAAGATTCCGCTCCTCAACATACCGTTCCGTAGCATCGCGGGCGACTGCCAATGCTCCGATGATTTTGCCGTCGCTATCGCTCACCACGGCAAAACTCATATCTACGTAAAGCTGCTGGCCGCCCTTGTGTAGCGATCGTGTAATTGCCGAGCGTTTACCGTGTGCCGTGCTGCCCCGCATGATCGCTTGATGGAATCCGTCCCAATGCGCTTTGCGCAAATGGTCAGGGATGATGAGATTAAGGCTGCGTCCGAGAGCTTCGTCAGAAGCATAGCCAAATAAAGATGCGGCTCCCGCGTTCCATATTTTAATGGTCCCTTCCAGATCTGACAAAATCAATGCCTCCGGCATGGATTCGAGAATACGCTGATACAGCGTTGCGACTGGAACATTAGCGTCTGTTGACATGCGGCTCTCCTTACAAAAATCTTCATGTACAGCAGTGGATGCATTTCAGGGCCGGCTTTCCTTGTTCATCAAAATTATTGTCTACTATTGCGCATTTCGGGAACGTGGGAAACGGCAGTGTCATCAAATGTCGTACTACTACCAAAAACGTTCGAAGACCATGGCAAGGACATGCACCTACCTGCTGTAATTGGTGCTGTACGCATCAAAGTTGCTGACGTCTGAAATACGATTGCCAATCCAGATCTTAGCCTACATTCGAACTGGCAAGATGGCGATACGCCCAAAGTACTTTCAGATTGAAGGTGGCTTATTCATGAATGCTATCAAGGACAACGACATGCCTTGAAATATATAAGGTGATGTAAACGCGTTCGCAGAACCGGTGCCCCTGCGCTCATTGCGGCGTTAGGAGAAACGACGCAAAGATTTTTAGCAATTCATGACGGCTCAGATGCCGCCGTAGCATCAATGCCTGATACTTAAGGAGTACGTCGTGGCTACCTACCAAGTTCGGCTCACGCATAGCAAAGAGATTGCCACCGGTACGATGGCATTTCACTTCAATAAGCCACATGACTTCAATTTTAAGCCGGGGCAGGCAGTCGATCTCGTGCTGATCAATCCTGAAAGTCAAAGCGCCGAGCCGCTGCGTCACACCTTTTCTATCGCTAGCGCACCTTACCAGGAAGGTCTGGAAATTGCCACGCGTATGCGCGACACGGCATATAAACGCTTGCTCCGGGAGCTCAAATCTGGCACGGCAGCAACCATCGAGGGGCCGTTCGGTTCCCTAACTCTTCACAAGGATATCGCACGTCCTGCTGTTTTCATTGCGGGCGGTATCGGCATTACGCCGTTTATAAGCATATTGCGGCAGGCAACCCGTGACAAAACGCCGCAGCAATTGGTTCTTCTCTACACGAACCGACGGCCGGAGGATTCTGCATATCTCGACGAACTGCAGCGACTCGACAAACAAAATGAACGGTTTCAACTCGTGGCAACGATGACTGACATTGGAAGATCAGTCCTGCCGTGGAAAGGAAAAACACGGTCTTTAGACACTGCATTCGTCGAAGATGCCACTGGAGGCCTCGTGGCACCCATATTTTATACGGCTGGACCACCAGGAATGGTGGAAACCGTACGCAGCATTCTGGCGGGCATAGGTGCCAGTGAAAATGATATTCGTAGCGAGGATTTTTACGGCTACTAGGACACCGCGGCGGTATTGTACTGGAGAGAAATACGCAGCGTTTTAACGCAATGCGGGCAGCGCCAGGATACCCGCTGCATGCCACCGGAAAGGAATTTAACCATGAAACCGACGGATAAGTGTGAACCCGTTCCTGTCTGTAACCAGATCAAGCAAGCCCAGGTATGGGTCGGCACTATTTTCGTCAACACTTGGCGAAACCTGACGCTGCTTACAGTCGTCGGCGTGACGACCATGTTGGTGGTGGCCTGCGGCGCCGACGCAGATCAATCAGCAGGCAATAACAATCAAGGCGCGCTGAATCCGGATCAAACACAAAGTCCAATGTCCGACTCGCTTCTCCTTGCACAAGGAAAGCAGATCTTTCGTTTCGATACCTTCGGCGATGAAACGCAATGGACAGACACGCTGCGCATGCACGAGGTCATCCGCACTGCCGTCGATCCGTTGACAGCATTGTCGGTCGGCTTGAAGGTCGATTCAGAAGCATTACCCCCTCCCGTAGTAGAAGGCATCAAGAACGGCAGTATCGATTTAAAGGCGCCAGATACCACCGTAGCGCTTCTCAAACTCAATGCCGTCGTTGGGCTGCAAGGGAAAGTCGAGACAATCAATGGCAAGGATACGCTGACACGTGTTGGCGTCACGTGCGCCCTGTGCCATTCAACCGTTGATAACTCGTTCTCTCCCGGCATTGGCAAACGACTCGACGGGTGGGCAAACCGCGATCTCAATCCAGGAGCGATCATTGCATTGTCGCCTGCGCTGAGCGCAACCATGAAAGCGGTTTACAACTCCTGGGGCAAAGGCATGTACGATCCGCGCTTCAATCAAGATGGCAAGAATGGCCCACAGGTTATTCCTCCTGCCTATGGTCTCGACGGTATTCATCGCATTACTTCGACGGGCGACGGTGAAGACGTCGCGTACTGGAACCGCTATGTCGGTATTACGCAGATGGGCGGACATGGAACATTCATCGAACCGCGAACGGGCGTTCGGGTTACGAACGGGACGGACGATCAGATAACGCCTAAATTGCCGGCTCTACAGGCGTATCAACTCAGCCTGAAAGCTCCGCCGCCGCCCTCAGGAAGTTTCGATCCGGTCGCCGCAGCGCGAGGCAAAGTCTTGTTCAATGGCGCTGCAAGATGTGTCACCTGTCATAGCGGTCCCGAGCTGACCGACGCAAACTTCCGGTTGCATCTGCCGGCAGAGGTAGTAAGTGAGCCCGAACCCAATGGTACGCCTAGCTACGCATCAAGAAGCGCGACCGGTCTGTATCGCACCGCGCCGCTGCGCGGCGTATGGCAACACCCGCCCTATTTTCATAACGGGACGGCTGCTACGCTGGAGGCCGTAGTGGAAACCTATAACACCAAGCAGTCCTTGGGATTGACAGAAAGTGAAATATTGGACCTCGCGCAATATCTGAAGTCCCTGTAGGCGTCAAACTTGACGGAATGTCCGGATTCGGTCGGTGAGAGTCGAATATAGACAGAAAAATGGCGAGCGAATGCAAAACCCGGAACTGGCGACTCGCCGCCCACTGTTCCACACGCCTTGCAGCTTCGAGGCACCCTGTTGACGAATAATTCAAAGCGTATATACTCAAGTCACATTCAATCATCCTCATATTGACACTAAAATGAACAAGGCCTGCATTCTCGCGAATCGCAATTGTTCGACTCTGAACGAGGGAGTGTCATCTATTGTTGCGCACTTAAATTTGAGTCAGCGTTCGTGGCATTTGCCACACGGGAATGTTTTCTCGAATGTTCTCCATACGCAGTTGTCTGCCCGGAATCTCGCCTGCCTCTCTTAGGCTCGGCGAGCGCCTAAGAGAACCCTTGGTTCTCACCGCCTCCCGAGCCATACCCCAAAGACCTAATTAACCTGTCTGCGCCTTAGCGGCGTCGGATGGACCTCGTCCTATGATCGGCCATGCTACTCGCACCGGCCGTTGGGGATCCTTTTGCCATGGAAAATGAACGCTTCTTGTCCCAAAGCGATGTAGAGATTCTGAGCGAACTCTCGGACGACTTGCTACGCATACTTGGGATTCATCTTCACCGTTTTGAGCAGTTAGTTAACTTGGTTTCAGGCGCTCGCCCCCGCTTAAAACATTACCGCATTTGACATGAAGGGAGCCAGTAACAACAAGCTGAGGTACACGTTATAGCGTTTGCGAAGTACTCATCGACGACATAAGAGCATCGTCACGTAGGTACCGAGGTAGCGGCTTTAGCAAGGGAGGTAGCAATGATCAAATTGAAAAAGATTCTGGTCGCCACGGACCATTCGCCCCGAGCCCGTTGGGCAGAAAACCGCGCAGCCGTGCTTAGTGTTGAATTAAACGCGGATTTACTCGACATTATGTCGATGCCCGGAACACTCAAGGCATCTCCTTGTTCGCAGGCACTCACGAGCGAAAAGATTGGGGATGCTATCTCTCTCGATACCTTATTGCATGGACGAAAATTACCAGGTTCAATAATGCCCATCGCTTCGCAGCCGGTCTGCACGCGATCTACGGCTACCAGTAAACCCGTGACTGCGATTCTGGAGCGCGCTAATGAGTTGGCTGCCGACCTTACTGTGGTAGCCGCCAAAGAGCGTACTACCATGGTTGATTTTTTTACCTGTCAAACCAACAGTGAGCTTATTCGTCAAAGCGATCGGCCTATCCTTTTAGTTAACTCACAATCGCAGGCGCCATACTCAAAAATAATAGTGGCGATTGATTTTTCGGAGCATTCGCGAGATGCAGCTCTGCTTGCTTTGGCTGTCGCTCCAACCGCTTATTTTACTTTCCTCAATGCATGCCACGTGACAAACGAAGGAATCATGCGAGAGGCGGGAATCACGAACGAGGTGATTAATAAATACAGGGACAAGGCATGCGAAAGAGCGCGGGCTCGTTTGAACCAGTTCATTGACGACCTCGGACCACGTAGAGAACTTATCGCGCGTGCGATTCAGTACGGATTCCCCGTTCCCGTTATTTGCGACCGTGCAAAACGGTTAAATGCCGACCTGATCGTTATCGGCAAACATGGAACGTCACGGCTCCACGAATTCCTGCTCGGAAGCGTGGCGCAGCGTCTTATTGACCATACAAGCTGTGACCTACTCGTTGTCGCCACGCCGCGCCGCCTCTGCCGTGAAAAACCTCTGCAACGTGATAAAGCGGTGCCAAAACTTGGGCCACCAAACGCAGGGGATCACGATACGTTTATTCCAAGAAGGAAGTGACATGATTGAACAAACTCAGCATGATAGACACCCGTCGCGTGAAGCTGGGGAACTGGTTTGCGTTACGCTCTCTACTGCGGACCACGGTCGTTTAACTCAAGTTCTGTCGCGGGAATGTGAGGCAAACAGCCATGCTAATGCTTTACTGGCAAAGAAATTATCAGCAGCTCGCCTTATTGCCCCTCAACGTGTACCACCAGATCTCGTTACGATGAATTCGAGGGTCCTCTTTGTTGAAATTGACACGCAAGCTGTTTATGGGTTCACACTTGCCTATCCAGGGCCGAACATGCATACAGGTGAAGTGTCTGTACTTTCCGCAGTTGGCGCAGCATTGCTCGGCCTATCAACGGGACAAGACATCCACTGGATTGGCGCATCGGGGCGACGACTAGGATTACGGGTGCTGGACGTGATTTATCAGCCTGAAGCAAACGGTACGTATTAGGGCTAACTCTATGCAGCGCCAAGAAAAGAGCCATAGTCACTTCTGGCGACCCCTACGGCTCTCAGCGAATATATTCCGGAACAGATTGGTAACACAGGATATAGCCCGGCCAGAGACCTATCACAGCTAATTCAAACAACGAGGAATTCATGAACGACACGCCTATTGCATTTTGGTATCGATCCGTACAGGACGACGATCTAGCAGCCATACTGCACATCCAGGCGGAGAACTACCCACGTGAAATGCAGGAGTCTCCTGACGTCATTGCGAAACGGATTACGGCTGCGCGGGATACCTCCCTGGTCACGCTCAACTCTCACGGTGTGTGTGCTTACCTGTTTGCCTATCACTCACTTCTGGGACGTGTCACTCCTCTCGACGGCAAATTCTCCATTGCGTCGAAACCTGATTCGCTTTATCTGCATGACCTTGCCGTTTCAAGGCAATCGACAGGGCTTGGAATAGGACGCACATTGGTAAACGTCGCATTCGAGCTGGCGAAAATGCGGGGAATCAGCCATTCTGCCCTCATCGCAGTCCAGCGATCCTCGTCGTTTTGGACACACTTAGGGTTCAGGGTTTACATCGGATTGGATGCTGATTCCGAGTTGATGGTGCGTACTTATCCAGGCAATCCCTGTTACATGGTCAAAGCACTCCTTTCGTAATGCATCGTCGAGTAGCTTTGCCCGATCAAGAAATCCAAGGCCTCTACGGATAATTAGTAAACGTTCCAATGTTCTCTCGTTTTTCAGATCCCAATCTCAGCTTATTCTGTATTCCTGCTTGAGAGCGGACATGAAACAATGTAAATACGGCTCAGCTGAGCCGCATCAAATGTTCGGCAAGGAGGTTTCCATGCAGGTTCATTTCATTTCGAACGATTTTTTCTTAACCCCTTCACTGCACGACCATCTCAGCAAACGGTTGCAGTTCGCGTTTGTGTCGCTTCAGAACAAAATAGCGACGGTATCCGTGCGCCTTCGCGATCTGAACGGGCCGAAAGGAGGCCGCGACATGTTATGCCAGGTGTCCGTCGTCATTCCCGGACGGCCCAAACTGCTGGTGAAGGATATTCAGGAAGATATGTATTCAGCGATTGACTGTGCCGTAAAGCGAGCTTCTTACAGAGCGTCACGGATCATTGCGCGACAACGGCAGGCCGTCCGTAAAATTACCCGGCCGGCCATGAACGAGGAAGTTCATCCGGAATAGTGCTTCCACCGTCAACGTGGCGTGGTTAGCAGCCATGGAATGCACAGGGTGACGTATATGGAATAACTCAGACGGCCCTTGGCTGCACTAAATATGCAGGCTGTTCTGCATAGCTGCGCCGTTTTTCCGAATACACTTATGTAGGCCACCGTGGTCGCATAAGCAGAATGCCGATTCCTTGCTTCGACAGGAATCGGCGCTATTATTTAATCAAATTCGACACTAGATTTCAATGAAGCAGCGCACCGACAAAAATATTGTTTTCGGATATCCACTGAACAGGATATTGCTGCGTCGCGCATTGCCGCATTCTAGGATCCAGTCTACCTCTGCCCTGATGTCGTTCTATATGACTTCGACCGGGCACCTGACGTCGCAGGCCGTCGCCTGCCTCCCTTTGGCTCGGCGGGTCGGTTGAGCTGGTCATAACCAGTCTTCTGTTCACGCCGAGTAACACGAATCCCAGTGCTGCATAGGGCACCTGCCAAATGCAACACATTCTTCTGTTTTGCTTCACCCGAGAGGGTTGGGACTGTGATCATGACAAACATTAACTATTCGCTGCAGCGAGATGCCGGCTCGCGGGCTAAACGTATTCTGACACGCGTTAATAAACGTCGTCGTGCAAAAGAGCTGGTCGAAACCGGGAGGCGGACGCGGGCATGGATACGTATTTTTATCGCCTTCAAAATTGCATTGATAACGACGACCTTCATGCTCGGGTGACGATGACGCCGAGCGTGATTTTTACGATGAACAGTCAATGGTTGCTCAAGCGCAGGGGCGTTGAGCGGTGGAGTTGACGAATTGTGCAATGTGTATATACTCAAGTGAAATTAGCCTACCTTCCTACTGACGCCAACGTGAACAAGATCTGCATTCAGATGAATCGCAACTGTTCGTCCCTGAACGAGGGAGTGTCACCTATGGCTTCGCGCTTTGTTCCTGACCATGTTCAGTGCCGCACTGCATTCGGGTATCTGCTCTCGAATGCCGGCCGCGCGCAATTGTCCACCCGAGACCTCGCCTGCCTCTCTTAGGCTCGGCGAGCGCTGAAGAGAACCATCGGTTCTCACCGCCTCCCGAGCCACCCCA
>NZ_JBHTDH010000046.1:0-24098 GCF_042666555.1 Herbaspirillum sp. GCM10030257 | reverse complement strand
ACTCAGGATTACATCGTTGTCACGGCAAATTGAATCTACGGCCAACCGCGACGATGCAGCGCGGCGATTAATGAGCATTCCAGGAATCGGACCTTTGGGTGCAAGCGCAATGTGTGCTGCTATTGGAGATGGCAAACAGTTCAAACACGGTCGTGATCTTGCTGCATGGATTGGCCTGGTGCCCCGACAGTACTCGACCGGTGGTAAGCCCACGCTACTAGGCATTAGCAAGCGCGGCAATGCTTACCTGCGACGATTACTCGTGCTGGGCGCACAAACCTGTCTTATGCATCTGGACCGCAGCAGGGACAAGCTGGGAATGTGGCTGACCAGCCTGGAGCACCGTATGCACCATAACAAAGTGGTGATTGCCCTGGCCAACAAGTTGGCCAGGGTTGCCTGGGCGATCCTGACCAAGCCAGCTGCCTCGTATAGGAAACTGGATCCAAAGTTTATCGATTGATGCAGCAGCACTTCTACCTAGTTTGCAGGGACGCAATGGAATGATGACGCAACAGTGGACCGACGCGCTGTAAGCCTTGCCAAAAATGCGGTGCCTTGAGCCCGTACAAACTTATTAGGAACGGTGCGTGCAGATCTCATCATGGCCTGGGCGCTAAAAGCGCCTGACTCGCGAGAGGCCGGATACATTAACGCAAACTGACCAGCGTCAGCAGACCAACGTTTGCCTTGTAAAACGGGGCGGACCATACATTTTTTGAAAGCACATCCTGCAGCATCGCCTTGTCCAGCGACAAATCGGCGACCAGCTTCTTGAGCTTGCTGTTCTCTTCCTCAAGCTGGCGCATCCGACGCAGCTCGGACGGACCCAGGCCACCATACTTCTTCTTCCAGTTATAAAACGTCGCATCACTGATGCCGACCTTGCGGCACACCTCTTCGACCGGGGTCCCCAGTTCGGCTTGCTTGAGCGCAAACGCGATTTGCTGCTCGGTAAACTTGCTCTTCTTCATGGCATGACTCCTACTTCCCAGAGTACAAAATCACACCGAAAATTCTACGTCTGAACGGGACTGTTTATTGGGATACGGTCAAGGTCGTTAAGTAAAGAATGGATACACTTCAAGTTTTCTTGCGCAGTGACGTCAAAAATTTTGATCATCGTGAAACATATATGGGACATGCACATAATGTCAAGCTAGGTCACCATGATCTACTTCAGCTAACCGGAAATGCGTTTAACGTTCAATTTTCCATTGAGGGAGTGCTGATCGAAAACTTGTGGGATGAAGACGTAGAATCGATCTATTTAAATCTCGACGACTTCATTACGGTTCTTTCTAATTGGTACCCAAACACATAGCAGCTTAAGAAGTGAAGTGAAAATTATTTCGCTGGGTAATGGCAATTCTTGTTTCCCGGCCGAAGAAAAATAAATTGGATCAGCCAACATTAATGAAATATATTCCGCTTCAGGTGACGGCAGAAAGTTCATCACATCTACGTCAATAGGTCTGGCACACGACGCAATCTGAAAAGCGGCAAAGGCGAAATCGTCGCCTCCTAGTAAGCCAACTCCGAAATCAACGCCACAATCTCCTCACCATACGTCTCGAGCTTCTTCTCCCCCACGCCCGACACATTGCGCAGATCATTCAGCGAAGTCGGCTTGATCTTGGCAATCTCGCGCATTGTCGCGTCATGGAAAATCACGTACGCCGGCACGTTATGCTTGCGTGCCGTCTCAACGCGCCACCAGCGCAGCTTGTCGAAGATTGCCTGTTCGACGCCCGACAGATCCGTCTCGACGTAACCTTTCGACTTTGTGGCTTCGCGACGCTTCTTCGCGGGTTTTTGGTACTGACGCAACTGCACCTTGCGTTCACCGCGCAGCACCGGGCGTGCTTCATTGGTCAGTTTAAGTGAGCCATAGGCATCGTGGTCGACTTCCACCAGTCCCAGCGCGATCGCCTGGCGCAGGATCGCGCGCCATTCCGCTTCGGTTGTTTCACTACCGACGCCGAATGTTGACAACTTGTCGTGCCGCCATTGCTTGACCTTTTCCGAGCTGACACCGCGCAGCACATCAATCACATGTCCAGCACCAAAGCGCTGATCAACGCGGTAAATCGATGAAAGCAGCTTTTGCATCTGTACCGAACCATCAAAGGAAACCGGCGGGTTCAGGCAGATATCGCAATTGCCGCACGGCCCTGATGGCTGCCCGAAGTAATCGAGCAGGCGTACGCGACGGCAGTTGAGTGTTTCGCACAGTCCGAGCATCGCATCGAGTTTGGCGCTCTGAATGCGTTTGAAGGTGTCATCGGCTTCCGACTCATCGATCATGCGGCGCTGCTGCACCACGTCCTGCAAGCCATAGGCCATCCATGCGTCGGCGGGTGCACCATCACGACCCGCACGTCCGGTTTCCTGATAATACCCTTCTATGCTCTTCGGCAGGTCAAGGTGGGCAACGAAGCGCACGTCGGGTTTGTCGATGCCCATGCCGAACGCGATGGTGGCAACCATGATAATGCCGTCTTCGCGCAGGAAGCGCGCCTGGTTGGCGGTGCGTGCAGACATATCCATGCCGGCATGGTAAGGCAATGCATTGATGCCTTGCGATTGCAGGAATTCGGCGGTCTCTTCGACCTTTTTGCGCGACAGGCAATACACAACACCTGCTTCGCCAGCATGCTCATCGTTGATGAAGTCCAGTACCTGCTTGCGCGCATTGGTTTTCTCGACAATCTGGTAGCGGATGTTCGGGCGGTCGAACGATGATACGAATTGCATCGCGTCGTCGAGTTGCAGGCGATGCGCAATCTCGGCGCGTGTCTGCGGATCGGCAGTCGCGGTCAGGGCGATGCGCGGCACGTCGGGAAAACGCTCATGCAATACCGACAAGCGTATGTATTCCGGCCGGAAGTCATGCCCCCATTGCGAGACGCAATGGGCTTCGTCGATGGCGAACAAGGCAATCTTCGATGCCTCCAGCAACTCCATGCATCGCGGGGTCATCAGCCGCTCAGGTGCAACGTAGATAAGGTCGAGCTCGCCATTGCGAACGCGGCGCTCGGTGCGCATTGCCTCTTCGAAACTCTGTGTGGAATTCAGGAAGGCTGCTCTGACGCCGACTTCGGCGAGCGCATCAACCTGATCCTGCATCAACGCAATTAACGGAGAAACAACCACACCGACGCCATCGCGCAGCAAGGCAGGAATCTGGTAGCACAGGGATTTGCCGCCGCCGGTTGGCATCAGCACAAGCGCATCGCCGCCGCGGGCGACGTGGTCGACGATATCGGCCTGCTGGCCGCGAAACGAGGGATAACCAAATATTGTCTGCAGAATATGCAGTGCGGGATCGTGACTAGGTTGTTCAGGCATCCCGCTATTTTAATTTAGAACGCATCGCATCCCTATCGATGCGATGGTTTTCCGGCGTGATTTCTTTGACGATCCTTCGAATTATTCAGCCCAGACTACCCAGCCGCCATAGGCTGATGCAATCACGACAAAACCGAACACGATGCGGTACCACGCAAACACGGTGAAATCATGCGAGCTGATGTAGCGCAGCAGCCAGCGCACACACAGAAAAGCGGAAACGAAGGCCGACGCTGCACCAATACCGAACCAGGGAAGATCCGCGGCCGAAAGCAGAGCGCGTTCCTTGTACACCGAATAAATCGTCGCGGCGAACAATGTCGGAATCGCCAGAAAAAACGAAAATTCTGTTGCGGCCTTGCGCGACAGGCCGAACATCATGCCACCGATAATGGTCGCGCCAGAGCGGCTGGTGCCGGGAATCAGTGCGAACCCTTGGGCAAGGCCAACCTTGAGAGCATCCATTGCGGTCATGTCGTCGACGCTGTCGACACGAGCCGATGTTGGCATGCGACGGTTGCGACGCTCAACCCAGAGAATGATGAGGCCGCCAATGATAAAGGCAAGCGCCACGGGAACCGGGGCAAACAACACGGCCTTGATGCTCTTATCGAAGAGGAAACCAAGCACGGCGGCCGGGATGAAAGCGATGATCAGATTGATCACCAGCCGTTGCGAGTTGCGATCGGAGCCGAGTCCCGTCAGCACTTTGGCAAGGCGGACGCGGTATTCCCAGCACACTGCCAGCATGGCGCCTGCCTGAATGGCGATTTCAAAGACCTTTACCTTATCCCCGGTGAAGTTGAGAAGACTGCCGGCCAGGATAAGGTGGCCGGTAGAAGAGATCGGCAGGAATTCCGTGAATCCTTCGACAATCCCCATGATGAGCGCTTTGAGTGCTAGCGTAAGGTCCATTGTGTGTGGTGAAGTTCAGATCAATAAAAAACCCGCGGGGGGTGCCTCGCGGGTCGGCAATACAACGGTCAGAGGTATGAGCTTGCCTTAAACCATGCTGGCAAACCTTGCCATGGCTCAAGCCGGCATAGTCCTGCTCGTTATTATTTCACGGGCTCAAAGGTTACCACGACGGAATTTTGCCTTGTGGTGATTCTTGATGGATTAAAAGTCACACCTGCATAACGCAACTCTTCAGGTCGGAATGTATAGAGAGGCAAGTTTTGCAGCATTTGCTCTGCGACAAAACCGCCGATGCGCGTTATCTCGTTCGAATACAAGGGATCCAGACCATTGACAGTGAGGCTTTCTACACGTGGTTCGGCCAGGATAACTGCATTCTTTGCCATGTCGACCTGAGGTTGGCCGGACACTGCGAAATTCCCGGTCCAGGACTGCTTCAGGAAAGGTGGGGATATAGAAATATCCATACTTGTCAAAAGGCGGTTACCTTCCGGCTGCAAGGAGACGCGTGGATTGGTAACCCGGATATCCAGCAATTGCAAATAGCGGTTGTTAAAAGGGAAGCGTTTGGAAATCGATTCCTGCAGTTGTGCCAGCGATATCTCCCGGGTCTGCGGACCGATCATCGTCGCGCACGACACCAGCAGGGACAGGATGAATAGTTGAGACAACCGGCACAGCGTAATCAGCCGGATTTTCATTGTTTCTCCTTCGGGCCAATGTGGACTGGTGCACTAGTCAACTCGTCAATGCATCCAGCCGAGTCAGATACTGCATGGCGTACTCGCGCGAGTCGCCGCACATCTCTATCGACGGCTGTAGACTTTCGCACACCGGCGGGCGTTCGGGTTTGCCGAAGATCATGCATTGGTTTGTGGCGTCAAGTTGCACACAGCGCACACCGGCCGGCTTACCCTCCGGCATGCCGGGAATTGCCGACGAAATTGACGGTGCCGTGCAACAAGCGCCACATCCCGAACGGCACGATAGCTTAGCTTCCTTACTCTTGCTCAAGGCTGCGTTCGTGTCCATACCAAGCATATTCCGTCTTCCATCGTCGACTTACCAAATTCATATCTGTGCCGCCCCGCACTGCCATTCCGAGCAGACCGCAATTCTATCGACTATCCGATATGACGTTGCGGTGTTTTGGGTGATTGTGCTTTGCAAGGCCGGCAGTTCTTGACGCTATAGTCAAGGGAGATTACATTACTGACTCATTAGTAAGTTATTTGGAAAACACTCATTCCCACTATGAATTGCCCGTTTAAAAAGCCGCGCTGGGCACGGCGTAAGGATGCTCGTCCGCAAGAGTTGCTTGCGGCGGCATTGGATCTGTTTGTCGAACGCGGCTATGCAGCGACACGACTGGACGATGTCGCGGCACAGGCCGGTGTTTCCAAAGGCACACTGTATCTGTATTTCACGAACAAGGAAGAATTGTTCAAGGCAGTGGTACGCGAAAACGTGGTGCCCATCCTGGGCGAAGCGGAAAGCATCGTCGATAACTTCCAGGGCCCGACCAGCGAACTGTTTCGCGAAATCGCCTTTGGCTGGTGGGAAAGGATTGGGGGCACCAAGTTATCGGGCATTACCAAGCTGATGATCGCAGAGTCCAGCAACTTCCCTGAAGTGGCAAAGTTTTATCATGACGAGGTGATCACACGCGGCAACGCGATGATCGGGCGTATGCTCGAACGTGGTGTCGCAAGCGGGGAATTTCGTGATATCGACATCAAGCAAAGCTTGAATGTCGTATGTGCCCCGATGATCATGCTGATGCTCTGGAAACATTCTTTTGGCGCGCTTGATGCGGAAGCGATTTCTCCGGAAACCTACCTGAAAAATTTTATCGATCTCTTCCTGCACGGCGTGCTGAAACCTTCCGCCGCGCCGGTGTCCTGACACCCTGCGCAAATGACCTTTTGATCTCCTGATCTTCGGACTCTCCATGCTGAAAAGACGCTCTTTCTGGATCATCCTTATCCTGTGCCTGCTGGCTGCAGGGGTTGCCGGAGCCATGCTGAGGAAGCCGGCGCAGGACAAAGTGCCCCCAACGACGAACGCTGTACAGACTCCGGGCGCGATGGAATTTTTGCCAAGCGATGTGATGCAGGTCGGCGTCGGTGAGCTACGTCATCTGATGCCCTTGTCGGGTTCACTGCGCGCCTTCAACCAGGTCAGTGTCAAGGCGCGCGTCGGCGGCGATATTCGTGAAGTACTGGTGCGCGAAGGCGAAGCGGTGAAATCCGGCCAGGTCCTGGTACGCATGGATACCCGCGATTACCAGGCCCGCCTAGACCAAGCCAGGGGCGCGTTGCAAGCCGCACGCGGCCAGCTCGATATCGCCACCAAGTCACGCGACAACAACAAGGCGCTGCTGGACAAGGGTTTCATATCAAAGAATGCCTTTGATAACGCGGCAAGCCAGTACGACATCGCACGCGCCAACGTCGAATCCGCACGTGGCGCACTCGACTTGGCGGAAAAGGCACTTGGCGACACCGTGATCCGTGCACCTATTGCCGGCCTGGTGTCGAGCCGCATGGTCCAGCCGGGCGAAAAAGTTTCGCCGGACAATCGCCTGCTCGATGTGGTGGATCTTGCGCAAATGGAAATGGAAGCTGCCGTGCCAGCATCGGACATCAGCAATGTCGCACTTGGCCAGGAAGTACAGGTCAAGGTGGAAGGCTTGCCGAAACCGTTTATCGGCAAGGTCGCTCGCATCAACCCGGCGACCCAGTCCGGTTCGCGCTCCATCCTGGTCTATGTGGTGGTCGACAATCCACAAGCCGCGTTGCGCGTCGGTATGTTTGGTGAAGCCCTGCTCACGCTGGCCAGCAAAGCGGGTGTGTTGGCGGTCCCCGCGTCGGCCGTGCAAAAAGACGGCGGCCAAACCTTTGTCTACACCATCGAAAACGGCAAGCTGGCGCGCAGGCCCGTCACGCTCGGTATGAGCGGCAACAACGGCAGCGGCGACGCGGTGGAAATTACTGCCGGCCTTGACAAGGGTGCGCAGATCATCAGGACCAACCTCGGCATGTTACGTCCCGGTACGCCGGTCAAGATTGTTGGAAACGGTCCTGCACCGCAGGCTGCGAGTGCACCGGCCACCTCGCCGGTAGCCAATGCATCGCCTGTACGCAACGGCACCGCACAATAATGCGTTATCACTTCCCACAACCGCGCTGAAGGAAAACACATTTCATGTGGTTCACCCGCATCAGTATTGGCAACCCCGTCCTCGCCACCATGATGATGATGGTACTGGTCGTGCTCGGGCTGTTCTCTTATCAGCGTCTGCGCGTCGACCAGTTCCCTGACATTACTTTTCCCGTGGTCGTGGTTCAGACCGATTATCCGGGTGCATCACCCGAGACAGTGGAATCCGACATTACGCGCAAGGTCGAGGAAAGCGTGAATACCATCAATGGTATTAAAAACCTGTTTTCGCGCTCATATGAAGGCAGCTCAGTCGTCATTATTGAATTCGATCTCACCATCGACCCGGCTCAGGCGGCGCAGGACGTACGCGAAAAAGTTGCACTGGTCAAGACGCTGTTCCGACGTGAAGTAAAGGAACCCCGCGTGATGCGCTTCGATCCGGCCGACCAGCCCATCATGTCGGTGGCCGTGACCAGCGATCCCGTCGTCCAGACGCGCGACATGCGCGAGCTGACCACGATTGCCGACCAGGTGGTGAAGAAGCGCCTGGAGAATGTGCGTGGCGTTGGTTCGGTCTCGCTGGTCGGTGGCGTCAAGCGCGAAATCCAGATCTATGTGAAGCCTTCCGAAATGGAAGCGCTCGGCATCGGCATCGATCAGGTCATCAATGCTCTGCGTAATGAAAACCAGGAACTGCCGACCGGCGCGATCCGTTCGGTCGATGATGAAAAGGTCGTGCAGATCCAGGGGCGCGTCAAGAATCCGCAAGACTTCAATCGCATCATCGTTGCGCGCCGTGGCGGTCAGCCGGTCACGCTGTCGCAGATCGCCACGGTGGTCGATGGGCAGGAAGAACAGGAAAGTCTTGCACTGTATAACGGCAAGCGCACGCTGGCATTGCAAATCCTGAAAGCGCAGGGACAGAACACCATCGACGTCGCCGATGGCATGAACGAAGCGATGAAGGAACTGGAGCCGCGTCTCGCTGCGCTCTATCCGGGCATCAAGATTGAAGTCATCAAGGACAGTTCGCGCCAGATCCGCACCGGCGTCGACAACGTGCGGCGCACGATGCTAGAAGGCGCGGCCCTGACCATTCTGATCGTGTTCCTATTCCTCAACTCGTGGCGCTCGACCGTGATCACCGGGTTGACCTTGCCGGTCGCCATCATCGGTACCTTCCTGTTCATGTACATCTTCGGCTTCACGATCAACATGATTACGCTGATGGCGCTGTCTTTATGTGTGGGCTTGCTGATTGATGACGCCATCGTGGTCCGCGAGAACATCGTTCGCCACGCCGGCATGAAGGTCAATGGCCGCTTCAAGGACCACCGCACCGCGTCGCTCGAAGGCACGGCGGAAATCGGCCTGGCGGTGCTGGCCACTACCTTCTCCATCGTTGCGGTGTTCCTGCCAGTGGGTTTCATGGGCGGCATCATCGGTCGCTTCTTCCATCAGTTCGGCATCACAGTCGTGGCGGCGGTGATGATTTCGATGTTTGTCTCGTTCACGCTTGACCCGATGCTGTCATCCATCTGGAAGGATCCGGCGGTGCATGGTGAGCATGGCAAGCATCGCAATTTGTACGACCGCACCATCGGGCGCGTGCTTGGACAGTTCGACCGGCTCGTGCAGTGGATGTCGCGCACTTACCAGAATTTGCTGGCCTGGTCGCTCAAGCGTCGCGTGCTGACACTGGTGATTGCGATAGCGACCTTTCTCGCCGGTCTTGCGATTCCGGCTACCGGCCTGATCGGTAGCGAATTCGTGCCCCAGGGCGACTATTCCGAAATCGGCGTCACCTATTACACGCCGGTCGGTTCATCACTGGAATTCACTGAAACCAAGAGCCGGCAGGTAGAAGGCATGCTGCGGGAATTTCCCGAAGTGCGTGACCTGTACACCACAATCAATACCGGCTCCGCGCAGGGCAAGAATTACGTCACCACCTTCATGCGCCTGGTGCCGCGCAACGAACGCCAGCGCAGCACCGGCCAGCTCAGCAACCCGATCCGGCAGCGCCTGTTACAGGTCGCCGGTATCACGGTGACCCACGTCGGCTCGCTGGATGGCGTTGGCGGCGACAACAAGCAGTTGCGTCTGAGCCTGCAGGGCACCGACCTGAAACAGCTGGCGCGCCTGACCGACGAAGCGATGACAAAAATCCGCGCGATTCCGGGCGTGGTCGACCTCGACTCCAGCCTGAAAGCGGAAAAGCCGACCATCGCCATCGAGCCGCGCCGTGACATTGGTGCCGACCTCGGCGTTGGCGTGGCACAGATCGGCAATGCGCTGCGCCCCTTGCTGGCAGGCGATGAAACCACGACATGGCGTGCACCTGATGATGAGAATTACAACGTCAAGGTGCGCCTTGCCCCATCGGACCGCAACAATGCCGAGGACTTGTCGCGCCTGATGCTGGCCAGCTCGCAAACCAATGCCGACGGCACGCCGCGCATGGTGGCGCTGCGCCAGGTGGCGACCATTACGCCGTCCACCGGCGCCAACCAGATCAACCGGCGCGACCTGAACCGCGAGGTCGAACTGTCGGCCAACGTGGTCGGCCGCTCCGCCGGCGAAGTCAGCGCCGAGGTGCGCCGCGTTCTCGACGGCATGAACTGGCAGCCCGGCTATCGCTATCAGATGGGCGGCGCGACCAAGAACATGCAGGAGTCCTTCGGCTATGCGTTGTCGGCACTGGCGCTGGCGATCATCTTCATCTACATGATCCTGGCCTCGCAATTCGCCAGCTTCCTGCAGCCGATCGCGATCATGTCGGCACTGCCGATGACACTGATCGGTGTATTCCTCGCGCTGATGTTCTTCCGTTCGACGCTGAACATGTTTTCCATTATCGGTTTCATCATGCTGATGGGCCTCGTAACCAAGAACGCGATCCTGCTGGTCGACTTTGCCAACCAGGCACGCAAGGCCGGTGCCGGGCGTACCGAAGCCCTGCTGGAAGCGGCCCACGTGCGTCTGCGCCCGATCCTGATGACGACATTGGCCATGGTGTTCGGCATGGTGCCGCTGGCCTTTGGCCTTGGCGAAGGTTCGGAACAACGTGCGCCGATGGGCCAGGCGGTGATCGGCGGGATCATCACCTCTTCGCTGCTGACCCTGGTCGTGGTGCCGGTGATTTATACCTATCTTGACGATTTTGCATCATGGGCGCGGCGCAAGTGGCATGGCGCCGAGGCTGACACGCATCAAGGCATCCCAGCAACACCGGTGCTGCAGAGCAAAAATAACGATGCCGTTTGATAAAATAGCGAGTTCGTCTCCAACCCACTATCGAGTCCTGACATGAATATCGAAAAAGCCCGTTTCAACATGATTGAACAGCAGATCCGCCCTTGGGACGTGCTCGCTCCCGATGTGCTCGAGCTGCTGATGGTGGTCAAGCGCGAAGCCTATGTTCCGGATGCCTACAAGAGCCTTGCTTTCGTCGATACGCAGATTCCCTTGCCCGGTGGCGAGTATATGTTTGCACCGAAAATGGAAGCCCGCATCCTGCAGGAAGTCGCACCGAAGAAGCATGAAAACGTTCTCGAAATCGGTGCCGGCACCGGCTACATGGCTGCCCTGCTCGCCCACAAGGCACGCCATGTGACCACTGTGGAAATCAACCCCGAGCTGAAAGCGCTTGCGGAAAAGAACCTGGCTGCCAACGGCGTGAGCAATGTCGATGTGGTGCAAGGCAACGGCGCCCAGGGTTGGGGCAAAGGCGACGCGCAATACGACGTCATCGTGGTGTCCGGCTCGCTGCCGGTGCTGCCGGATGCCTTCCTCAAACAGTTGAAAGTCGGTGGCCGCCTGTTTGTCATCGTCGGCGAACCGCCTGTCATGTCGGCGCAGCTCATCACGCGCACGTCGGATACCGGCTACGACACCGTCAAGGTGTTCGAGACCGATGTCAAGCCGTTGCGCGAAGCTGTCTTGCCGCCGCAATTTACCTTCTGAGATCGACATCATGCAAAACCTGACCGCTCCTGAACTGGCCGTATGGCTTGCCGACGAATCGCGCCAGAAACCGGTGCTGCTGGACGTGCGCGAACCCTGGGAATACCAGACCTGCCATATTGAAGGTTCGGTGCCGATTCCCATGAGCACCGTGCCAGCCCGTATGCAGGAGCTCGATGACGAAGCGACGATCGTCTGCATCTGTCATCACGGCGCACGCAGCATGTCGGTCGCGGCCTTTCTCGAGCGGAATGGATTTGCCAATGTCATCAATCTGACCGGCGGCATCCATGCCTGGGCGTTGCAGGTGGATCAGTCAATGCCGACTTATTAGGCACACCGCGCTGACAGGCATTTGTTAAAACAAGAATTCAACCGTCCCAACTGACTCCCCGGAGAAATTCCAATGCGGAAAACTGCCATCGCCACCCTGCTTGCCGGCGCTTTCATGTCGATCAATGCGTACGCGATCGATCTGCTGCAGGTGTATCGCGAGGCTCTCGCCAATGATGCGGTGTATGCCAGCGCGCGTGCGACGCTGACAGCCGGTCAGGAAAGAGCCGTGCAGGGACGGGCAGGACTGTTGCCCCAGATCGGAGCCGGCGGGAGTTATAACCGCACCAATCTTGATCTGGATGCCGGAGGTATTTCGACCGGCCGCAATTTCAATACCAATGGCTACAGCGTCACCTTGTCTCAACCGCTGTTCCGCGCCGCCAACTGGGAGCAATACCAGCAGGGCAAGCTGTCGGTCGCTGTGAGCGAAGCGCAGTTTGCGCAGGCGCAGCAAGATCTGATCGTGCGCGTATCGCAAGCCTACTTCGACGTACTGGCATCGCAGGATGCGCTGGCTTCGGTGCAGGCACAGAAAAGCGCGATTACCGAGCAGCTTGCATCGGCCAAGCGCAATTTCGAAGTCGGCACCGCGACAATCACCGATACCCATGAGGCGCAGGCACGCTACGACCTCGTGATCGCACAGGAATTTGCCGGCCAGAATGATCTGGAAATCAAGCGCACCGCGCTGCAGCAGATCATCGGCAAGCCACCCGGCGGTCTGGCGACGCTACGTCCCGGCGTCAAGTTGTCAGGACCGGAACCGACCGTTATCGACAACTGGGTGCAAAGCGCCGAACAGCAGAATTATGGCGTGATCGGTCAGCAGCTTGCGCTGGAAATTGCACAGCGAGAAATCAAGCGCAACCGCGCTGGCCATTACCCGACGCTGGATCTGGTGGCGAGCCGCAATCACAGCAACCAGACCGGCAGCCTGACCTCACCGGTCGGCAGCGTGTCCGATACCAATGTCATCGGCGTGCAATGGAATATTCCCCTGTTCGCGGGCTTTGCAGTGGAAAGCCGGGTACGGGAAGCGATTGCACTCGAAGACCGCACTCGTTCCGATCTGGAAAATGCACGCCGTGTGGCGGCGCAAGGTGCACGCCAGGCCTTCCTTGGCGTCAACTCGGGACTCGCTCAAGTGCGCGCACTGGAAGCTGCCGAAATCTCCAGCCAGTCCGCGCTGGAATCCAACCGCCTTGGCTATCAGGTCGGTGTGCGTATCAACATCGACGTATTGAATGCACAGCAACAGCTTTATTCGACACGTCGTGATCTGGCGCGCGCACGCTACGACACGATCGTCAACGGCCTGCGATTGAAATCGGCAGCCGGTGTCCTGAGAGAAGAAGATCTAGCGGTGGTGAATTCGCTATTGGTGCCGTAAGCGGGTTCAAGATGTTGCGCCTGTTACGGCATGACATGGTTTTATCTATAGCGCCACGGTGCAGCAAATTTCTACGCGGATGACGACGCAAGCCTGCGGAGTGAAGGCGCATACCGTAGCGTATCAAGCGCTGCGTCCACCAGGCGTTCGGCATTTTGTGCAAGATCGAATGAAGCCGGCGCAAACAGCCAGTTGTTCAGCAATCCGTGCAGCAGACTGCGCAAGGTGACTGCTGCCAATTTGACATCCAGATCGACGGGCAACTGGCCACGGGCAATCGCATTGGTCAGAATTTGTTCGAGCCGAATATGTCCCTCCATATAGCATTCGGTCTGCCGGATCATGATGGGATCGAGTGGGTCGACGAATTCGCATTTGTGATGCAGGATGTCGAAGACTTTCCTTGAATGCGGATTGTTGACCGCCTCCACCAAGACAAAAATACAGATTTCGCGCAGCCGGGCCAAAGGATCGATTTCATTCCCATCGGCATTGGCTTCCACCATCGCCTCCATCGGCAGGCGAATCCGTTCGCACATGGCGTCGAACAGGTCGCTTTTGTTCTTGAAATGCCAATAGATAGCACCGCGCGTCACGTTGGCGGCATCCGCGACATCGGCCAGCGTCGTACGACTCACGCCGTGCATATGAAAAACTTCTTCTGCCGCATCGAGGATGCGGTTACGTGTTTCCAACGCTTCTTCTTTTGTGTTTCGGGCCATGTCAGGTGCGGTTTTCTCGAGTCAGGTGCGATTTCATTAATAACGATATGATCATCGGTTGCCCGTAAAAGCAGCGTGCCGGGCGTTACATACATTCGCGCATGTATGTATAATAGCACCTTCGCTGCTTGAAAAAAATAACGCCGTTGTGAATAACGCATCCAGCAACCCGCCACCTGCGTATTCCGCTTGCAGCTCCGCAATAACAACCTTACGAGCGACCCTTATGACTTACCTTCGTCAACTATCTTGCATTCTTGCTCTCGCCGGCGCTATATCCGTGCTGTCGGGTTGCGGCGAAAAGTCTGCCAATGCCCAGACGCCAGGCGGCATGCCTCCCCCTGAAGTTTCCGTTGTGACCGTAGCGCCGCAGCGCCTTGTCATGACCACTGAATTACCAGGGCGTATCGAGGCAACCCGCGTCGCGCAGGTACGTGCCCGCGTTCCCGGCATTGTGCTCAAGCGAGTATTCAAGGAAGGCTCCGACGTAAAGGCAGGCGACGTCTTGTTCCGTATCGATCCGGGTCCGTATCAGGCGGCCTTCAATAGTACGGTCGCGGCCGTGGCGAAGGCGGAAGCCAATCTTGCACAGGCGAACCTGAAGGTGCAGCGTTACAAGCCTTTGGTTGAAACCAACGCCATCAGCAAGCAGGAATATGACGACGCGCTGACCGCGCAGAAACAGGCGACCGCCGATCTGGCCACGGCAAAGGCAACACAGGAAACAGCCCGCCTGAATCTTGGTTATGCAACCGTCAACGCGCCGATTTCCGGTCGTATCGGCCGCGCACTGGTGACCGAGGGCGCACTGGTCGGTCAAGGCGAGGCAACGCCGCTGGCAATGATTCAGCAACTGGATCCGGTGTTCGTGAACTTGACCCAGTCCAGCAACGACATGCTCCAACTGCGTCGGGCAATGGCAAATGGCCAACTCAAGCGCGTAGGCAAGGACGAGGCCAAGGTAACGCTGGTGGGTGAAGATGGCCGCCCCTATCCGCATTCCGGCAAGCTGCTGTTCTCGGATGTGGCAGTTGATGAAAGCTCGGGTGCGGTTACCTTGCGCGCCGAGTTTCCCAACCCGGACCGGATGCTGTTACCCGGCATGTATGTGCGTGCTCAGCTTGAGCAGGCTGTGACTGAAAACGCGATTACCGTGCCGCAACAGGCCGTCATGCGTGACATGACTGGCGCATCTGTGATGGTGGTCGGCGCGGATGGCAAGGTTGTGCAGCGTCCCATCAAGGCGGACCGCTCGCAAGGCGACAGCTGGATCGTCAACGAAGGATTGAAGGAAGGCGATCAGGTCATTGTCGAAGGCCTGCAGAAAGCGAAACCGGGCGCGGCCGTCAAGCCGGTACCTTGGAAGAATGCGTCGGCACCGGCACCTGCGGCCGCCGCTGGAGCGCCAGCCGCTGCTCCGGCTACCGGCAGCACACCGGCTGCACCAGCTGCACAAACGACACAGGCAACACAGACAACACAATCAACATCAGCGGCACAACAACAAAAAACGAAATAACGAGTTCGCGTAATCAATGAACCAACCGCAATACGTTTCCTTCATCTGCTGCAGTACGCGCGCCGTTAAGCGCGCGCACTGCGTCACGACCGGCATGGCGCACAGCCACACCGGTCGCGCTCAATAACGGAGCACTGCATGGCAAAGTTTTTTATCGATCGCCCGGTATTCGCCTGGGTAATCGCGCTCTTCATCCTGCTCGCAGGCGCCTTGTCGATCACGCGCCTGCCGATTGCGCAATATCCGACTATCGCTCCGCCAGCGGTACAGATCACCGCCAACTATCCGGGCGCCACCGCGCAAACGCTGGACGAAAGCGTGATCAGCCTGATCGAACAGGAAATGAATGGCGCCGACGGCTTGCAATACATCGAGTCGCAGGCACAGGCCAACGGCCAGGCACAGGTCACGGTGACCTTCCTGCCAGGCACCAACCCCGACCTCGCCGCGGTTGACGTTCAAAACCGCCTCAAGCGCGTCGAAGCACGTCTTCCGCAGGCGGTGACGCAGCAAGGCGTGCAGGTTACCAAGGCCCGCAACAATTTCCTGCTGTTCACCACCTTGTCGTCCACTGATGGCCGACTGGATCCGATCGCGCTGGGTGACTACATTTCGCGCAACGTGCTCAACGAGCTCAAGCGCGTGCCCGGCGTCGGACAGGCACAGCTGTTCGGTACCGAAAGAGCCATGCGTATCTGGATCGACCCGGCCAAGCTGGTGGGTCTGAAGCTCACTACCGCCGACGTCAACACTGCAATTCGCAGCCAGAATGCGCAGGTTGCATCCGGTACCCTGGGCGACTTGCCCAACCCGAATACGCAACAGGTCACGGCGCCGATCGTCATTACCGGTCAGCTTTCCACGCCTGAAGAGTTCGGCAACATCGTGCTGCGCGCCAATCCTAACGGCTCCACTGTACGTTTGCGCGATGTCGCGCGTATCGAAATCGGCGGGCAGGTGTATGCGACCTCGGCCCGCCTGAATGGCCAGCCGACTGCCGCCGTCGGCGTACAGTTGTCACCGACGGCTAATGCGCTTGCGACGGCGAAGGCAGTGCGTCAGCGTATGGATGAACTGTCGCGCTACTTCCCGACGGGCGTGAAGTACGAAATTCCGTACGACACTTCCAAGTTCATCCAGATCTCGATCGAGGAAGTCGTCAAGACATTGATTGAGGCGATCATCCTGGTGTTCCTGGTGATGTATCTGTTCCTCCAGAACTTCCGCTATACCCTGATCCCGACCATCGTCGTGCCGGTTGCGCTGATGGGTACCTTTGCGACGATGCTGCTGTTCGGTTTTTCGATCAACGTGCTGACGATGTTCGGCATGGTGCTGGCGATCGGTATCCTCGTCGATGATGCGATCGTCGTCGTGGAAAACGTCGAGCGCATCATGAGCGAGGAAGGTCTGTCGCCACGTGACGCGACACGCAAGGCGATGGGCCAGATCACCGGAGCGATCGTCGGCATCACGCTGGTGCTGATCGCGGTGTTCCTGCCGATGGCCATGTTCGGCGGCGCAGTTGGTGCGATCTATCGCCAGTTCTCGTTGTCGATGGTGTCGTCAATGGTGTTCTCCGCCCTGATGGCGCTGACCCTGACACCGGCACTCTGCGCCACGCTGCTCAAGCCTGTCGAAGCAGGCCATCACCATGAAAAGCGCGGCTTCTTCGGCTGGTTCAATCGCCGCTTCAACAAGACCGCAAACAGCTATCAGGGCGTGGTCGCACGCATGCTTCCCAGGGCTGGCCGCTACATGATCATTTTTGCGCTGATCGTTGGCATCGTCGGCTTGCTGTATGTGCGCATGCCAACTTCCTTCCTGCCGCAGGAAGACCAGGGTTACCTGATCACCAACATCCAGTTGCCGCCGGGCGCAAGCGCGAACCGTACCGTGGAGGTGCTGGAGCAGGTTGAGCAGTATTACCTGAAGCAACCGGGCGTGGAACGCGTGGTTGGCGTGCTCGGCTTCAGCTTCTCGGGTAGCGGCCAGAATGCTGCACTGGTGTTCACTCCGTTGAAGGACTGGTCGGAGCGCGACGCGAGCCAGTCGGCCGAAGCGATTGCCGGCAAGGCTTTCGGCGCCTTCTCGCAGATCAAGGATGCGATCGTGTTCCCGCTGAGCCCGCCGCCGATCCCCGAACTGGGTAACGCAACCGGCTTCACCATGCGCCTGCAGGATCGCGGTGGCGTCGGCCACGATGCGCTGCTTGCCGCGCGTAACCAGTTGATGGGCATGGCAGGACAGAGCAAGGTGGTGGCCGGCGTACGTCCGGAAGGACTGGAAGACACGCCACAGTTGCAACTCAACATTGACCGCGACAAAGCAAATGCATTGGGCGTGACCTTTGCCGATATCAATGCAACGCTGTCGACCTCGCTGGGTTCGTCGTACATCAACGACTTCCCGAACCAGGGCCGCCAGCAACGCGTCGTGGTCCAGGCTGAAGCACAGACACGCATGCAGCCCGAAGACCTGCTGCAGCTCTATGTGCGCAATTCTCAGGGTGCGATGGTGCCGTTCTCGGCGTTCACGTCCTCCAAGTGGATCCAGGGTCCGGTGCAACTGTTCCGCTACAACGGCTATCCGGCAATGAAGATTTCCGGTGGCCCAGCACCGGGACGCAGTACCGGTGAAGCGATGGAAGAAATGGAACGCCTGGTGAGTCAGCTTCCCGCAGGCATCGGCCTCGAATGGACTGGCCAGTCGCTGGAAGAAAAGACCTCCGGCGCACAGGCTCCGGCACTCTTTGCGCTGTCGCTGCTCGCGGTGTTCCTGGTGCTGGCAGCGTTGTATGAAAGCGCAACGATTCCGATCGCTGTGCTGCTGGTGGTGCCGCTCGGTATTCTCGGTGCACTGCTCGGCGCCACGCTGCGCGACATGCCGAACGACGTGTACTTCAAGGTGGGGCTGATTGCGATTATCGGCCTGTCGGCGAAGAACGCGATTCTGATCATCGAGTTTGCAAAGGATCTGCAGGCGGAAGGACGCGATCTGTTCGACGCGACGCTGGAAGCGGTACATCTCCGATTCAGGCCGATCATCATGACCTCGCTCGCGTTCATCCTCGGCGTGCTGCCGCTGGTGATCGCGTCCGGCGCAGGCTCCGCCAGCCAGCGTGCAATCGGTACCGGCGTCATGGGCGGCATGATTACCGCGACCGTGCTCGCCGTGTTCCTGGTGCCGGTATTCTTTGTGATCGTGCGCCGACTGTTCAAGGACAGCGAACGCCAGAAGCGTTTCCACGCCGAGCATTCGCACCTGCATTTGCAAGAGGAAGCCCAACAATGATGAAACGACTCACTTCTGCCCTGCTGCTTGCCGGCGTGCTGACCGGCTGCTCGCTGGCGCCGACCTACCAGCGGCCTGAGGCACCGATCGCGACCGCCTTTCCGGCTGATCCCGGTCAGGGCGCGGCTGCGGCCAGCACCACCGGCTGGCGTGAATTCTTTCCGGACCAGCGCTTGCAGGCGCTGATTACCGCCGCACTGGATAACAATCGCGACCTGCGCATTGCCGCCTTGCGTATTGAAGAAGCGCGTGCTCAGTACAACATTCAGTCGGCCGACCTGTTACCGACCTTTAACGCGGGCGTGAGCGGAACACGGGCGCGCACGGCTGCCGGAGTCAGCCCGCTGGGCGTGTCGACGGTCGGCACCGCGTATCAGGTTGGCCTGAGCCTTGCCTCGTTTGAACTGGATTTCTTTGGCCGCGTGCGCAGCCTGAACGATGCTTCGCTCGCGCAATTCCTCGCTACCGAGGAAGCCGCGCGATCGGCTCGCATTTCCCTGATCGCCGAAGTGGCCAAAGCCTATCTGGCGGAACGTGCGTTTGCCGAGCAGTACGATCTGGCGCGTCAGACCTTTGAAAGCCGGCAGACTGCCTATAAGCTTGCCCAGCAACGTTTCGAGGTAGGTGCCTCGTCCGCACTCGATTTGCGCCAGAACGAAACCCTGGTGCAGACTGCGCGCGCTTCGCTGGCAACACTGGCACGCCAGCGTGCACAGGCCGCCAACGCGCTGACCTTGCTGGTTGGGCGTCCGCTGAACGACCTGCCTCCGCCATCGAGCCTGTCTGAACAAAACATCGTGACAGACATTCCTTCCGGCTTGCCGTCAGAACTGCTGACACGCCGTCCCGATATCCGTGGAGCCGAACAGCGTCTGCTGGCGTCGAACGCAAACATCGGTGCGGCACGAGCCGCATTTTTCCCGCGTATCTCACTGACCGCCGGCATTGGTACCGCCAGTTCGGAACTGTCCGGCCTGTTCGAAACGGGTTCCCGCACCTGGTCGTTCGCGCCATCGCTGGTATTGCCAATATTCGATGCGGGCCGCAACAGCGCCAACCTGGATATCGCGCAAGTGCGCAAGAACGTTGCAGTGGCTGACTATGAAAAAACCATCCAGACCGCATTCCGTGAAGTATCGGATGCACTGGTCGCACGCGCCACACTGGAAGAGCAGATCGATGCACAGCGTGCGGTGCAGGAAGCGCAAGCGGAACGTCTCAAGCTGGCCGATCAGCGTTATCAGGCCGGCGTGTCGAGTTCGCTCGATGTGCTCGATGCGCAGCGTGAATTGTTTTCGGCACAGCAGTCGCTGGTTCAGGCGCGATTGCTGCGTCTGACGAATGCGATCGATTTGTATCGCTCGCTGGGTGGCGGCTTGAATGAAGTGACGGTTGCGCAGACGAAGTAAGTCGGAATAAGAAGACGTTATTTGAATGGCCTGTCGGTTGGTTAACGACAGGCCATTTTTACGTCTGCGCTGCAAAATTACATCTCTGGCCTAGCATCTGATGCGGTAAGGTGGCTACCGCAAAGTAGAGATACTGCTTTGTTGCGGCTGCATCTACCGCGTTATTTCGACGAAGTATTGATCATCATGCGGATATGCTCAACAGCTTCCTTTACATCGCGGTTCCCTGGGTGCTGCTTTGCGTATAACGCCGCACGCTGCAACAAAATGTCGAAGCGATTTCGTTGACCGACTTCGCTAACGAACTGTGGTGCGTAACCTGAAGTGAGGACAGCGATGATCTTCCGAGGGTCCGCGCGCTCTTCAGAAAGTTTCGACATAATCAACTCACTGCTGTTTTTGTTAAGTCCGGCGCCCCGCATCGTAGCAAGCGCTCGTATCCAGGCTGCATACCGAAGTCCTTCAATAACGTCATACTGGCCAACGGCTTGACTGAATGTCGGCTCCGATTCGGCAAGGAGACTGGCTACTTCGGCACGCGCATCCGGTCGAAGATTTTTGGCAATATCCGGACTATTCACTGTCATCGTTATAATTTCGGCCGCATACCGATTTTTTGCATTTCGGATCTCACCGAGGATTTTCAACTGCTCATCCGCTTCGCTGAATGCTACCGCGTGAGCGAGTTCACCATAGTAGCCATCAGTATCGATTAATCCTCGATTCTTAGCTGACAGCAGAACTTCGCGTTTATCCGGAACATTTACCAGCCGGGATAATGCCAAAGTCGCCGCTGTCGCAACTTCACGATCGCCTGAATTTACATGTCCCTGAAGATCGCGCGCGATGGTGTCATTCAAGCCAGTCTTGTTGTCATAGGTATGTTGTTGAGCCAGGATACGGATGAGCGCAACTTTTTCTTCCTTTGTGATCCTGGATGCTAACAATCCACTTACTGACTTAACACTGTCCGAATTTTTTGGAAGCCCATAAGCGGCAACTCTGTCGAGCAACTCTCTTCCATCTTTTGGATTGTTACGATACTGGGAATTGTATTTCTCAAAAAGGGCTTGACCTTGACCGACCTGTTCCATGGTCCCACTACGGGATTGAGGATTTGATAACGTTGAGCTGGTCTGCGCATTAGCCCCACCGCATCCATATAGCACGATGCAGGCCACCGTTAGAATCAGTCGTTTCATGTCAATCTCCGCTAGCAAATCGGTTAATCGCGCTAAACCCATTTAATCAATTTGATATTTAACTTTGCGTCGTTTGTCTAGTTCTTCAAAGCATTCCATATGTTTGCAGGTGTCGGAAACATCGTATCGATATTGTAAGTCCGCGCAGACTACGCTATAAGAACAGGCGGCTTTTTGTACCACGCGTTTTCGTTGTAGTTAGTGGTTGTACTGAACAGCGCTGTACGAAGGTATCGCAGCGGAACTGTCCCCGCATTACGGTTAGCAGAGTGAGAGAAGGCAAATCAAAGACTTTAAATATCAATCAACGGTCGCAGTAACTCCATCGTCCGAGCCGTAGCACCACGATGCTGACGCGCAAACGCCGACGCTTTTTCTCCCATCGCACGGCGCTCTGCATCGGTAGACAAAAGACGTTGCGCTACGCTGACCATCACCTTTGCATCGTTCACCCTCAACGCCGCGCCCGCCGCAACTGCATCATCGCTGACCTCGGCAAAGTTGAACGTATGCTGTCCGATCAGCACCGGTTTGCCGATGGCGCACGCTTCAATCAGATTTTGCCCGCCCAGCGGCATGAGACTACCACCGATAAACGCGAGGTCGCAGGCGGTGTAATAAGCAAACATTTCGCCCATTGAATCACCAAGCAACACTCGCGTATCGGCCGATACCGGAGCATCGCCCATGGCGGAACGACGGACCAGCGACAGCCCTCGCTCCTGCACCATCTGCGCCACTTCATTGAATCGCTGTGGATGCCTTGGAACGAGAAGCAGCAAGGCATCGCTTGCAGGCGCGGCCTGCCATGCGTCGAGTATCAACGCCTCTTCGCCTTCACGTGTACTTGCACAGAGCATCACTGGTCGAGAGCCGATTTGCGAGCGCATTATCCTGCCCTTCTCGACGGCATGCTCCGGCGGCGTCACATCGAACTTTACGCTGCCGGTGACCTGCACGCTTGGCGCGCCAAGTGACGAAAGTCGTTCGGCATCAGCTTGCGTTTGCGCGGCTACGATCGTCATCGCATGCGCCGCATCGATCATCAACGCAGACAGGCGCTGCGCTTTTTTCAGTGACCGTTCAGAGAGTCGTGCGTTGACGAGGGCAACCGGTACACGATGTTTCGTGCATTGCGCCATCACGTTCGGCCATACCTCGGTTTCCATGAGAATGCAGATACGTGGCTTGAAATAACGAAGAAATCGTCCGACCATCCAGCCCGTGTCATAGGGCAGATAGGACTGCACAACCCGGCCTCCGTGTTTGCCGAACAATGATTGTCCGGTCGCACGCCCGGTTGGCGTCATATGCGTGAGCAGGATGGCATGTGCCGGATAAGCCTGCAGCAGCGCATCCACCAGCGGTTCGGCTGCACGCGTTTCGCCTACCGACACCGCATGGACCCAGATGAATGACTGAGCCTTGCTTTGCCGATAAAAGCCGAAGCGCTCACCGAGATGATGACGATAGCCAGGTTCTTTTTTGCCGCGCAGCCAAAGCCGACCGACGACCAGCGGCAGGGCG
Source organism: Herbaspirillum sp. GCM10030257 (assembly GCF_042666555.1). Lineage (NCBI taxonomy): Bacteria > Pseudomonadati > Pseudomonadota > Betaproteobacteria > Burkholderiales > Oxalobacteraceae > Herbaspirillum > Herbaspirillum sp. GCM10030257. The sequence continues at coordinate 1,299 of NZ_JBHTDH010000046.1, read as the reverse complement.
AGCCACCATGCCAGGGAATAGAGTATGCGCGCCATTACATCGTCGTCCTGACCGGCAAAGCCTTAACGCCTGGCATTGGCGCGCCCAAGCAGACTGGTGATGGCCGTCGACACGTCAGGCACCGACGGCGGCGTGCCCTGGTCACCAAGATTGATGATATTGCTCGACCAGTTACCTTCGGTCTTCCAGCGCGGCGAATCGCAATAGAGCTCGATGGTGGGCCGATTGTACGCGGCGGCGATATGCGTAAGGCCTGTATCGACGCCAATGGCGAGTGCGGCCCGCTGTGCAAACAATACTGCTTCCATCATCGGCAGTTTCGGCAGGACCTTTGCATCAGGCATCTGCGCGGCAAGTGCCTTTGCAGCTTCATGTTCTGCGTCATTTCCCCAGGCGAGCAGCACCGGCAGATGACGTTCAGCCATCAGGCGCGATACCTGTATCCAGTTATCCGGAGCCCATTGCTTGGATGCGCGCGCAGTGCCGTGAAAGAAGGCCGCGTATGGCCGGTCCGGCAGCCACGCCGGCAATACATCGAAATGCGGGGACTGCAGCATGAAGTCTGCCGGCGTGTCGACACGATAGCCAAGGCCTGCGGCCGCGACCAGCCGGCCACGCAATACTGCATGGGTACGCACATCGACCGGCACGCTTTTGGTATGAAAAATACGCGAAGCGCCTTCATAGCCTGATCCTTCGGTGCCGTTGGCAAGGCCAACGCGCTGGCCATTGACCACCACGCGCGCCATGCGCATCACAATGCCAGTCTTTAGCAAGCCCTGGGTATCGAAAACCACGTCGTACTCTTCCTTGCGTATGCGCCGGTGGAATTCACCCATCTCTGTACGTGTCGCTGGCGCAAAGAGACTTTTGCGCCAGCGCCGCAACGCATACGGAATCACATGCCGCACGCCCTTGTTCAAGCGTACGAGATTAACGTAGGCCTCTTCTACTACCCAGTCGATCTGGGCGTCCGGATAGTGGCGCAGGATATCCGCCACCATCGGCATGTTGTGAACGACATCGCCGAGTGACGATACGCGGACGATCAGGATCTTCACGATGAACGCGAGTCAGAACGACGAGGCATCAAAAGGACAACACGGCATCCGGCTTGGCGGCCAGGATCGCTTGCTTGAACTGGTTCTGAATGCGCTGCAATGCTGCTTCGGTTTCTCCCTCAAAGCGCATCACCACCACCGGTGTGGTGTTGGATGAACGCGCCAGTCCGAACCCATCCGCATACTCGACCCGCAAGCCATCGATGGTGACGATCTGCTCGGCATCCGGAAACTTCGC
>NZ_JBHTDH010000045.1:0-24659 GCF_042666555.1 Herbaspirillum sp. GCM10030257 | reverse complement strand
TCGCCACTTCCTCGGCAATCGCCTGCATGCTGCGCAATGCAGCCTGGGCGAGCGTGGAGGCATCAAATGCCGGCAGCGCTTCGCGGATCATGTCAGCGGCGCGCGGGGTGCTGGCGGCAAAGGCGGACCGGACACAGGCGCCATGGTGGACGCCGGGCAGGGTAGCGACGCGCCTGGCCAGGTCGTCATAGGCATCGGAAACCTGGTGGGTGTAGTGGCCGATGCGGTGGTGGATCTGGGCCTTAACGGAATCGCTGGCCCGGTGGTACTTGTCGAGGAGTTCGCGCAGCACGAAGTCGGGAGAGGCAGGGGCGGATAAGCGGGCAGGCGGAGGAGGCATGGAGAGTATTGTCAAACAGATATGTTAACAATACATCAACATTTCATCCGGGCACAAGCACTTCCCCGCTTTCGCTTCATGCAAGTACTTTCCCGGTCTGGCGTCAAAGTCAACATGCACGTCAGCGAACGCAAAAGTCTCCGCGCCACTGTATGACACTTCCGCCTTAGGACTTAGAATGTCGGCTTTGCCGGCCACCGCACGCATACATGCATGCATGCGATCCGGCCCGACCCTGCCACTACATCCGTTTCTTATCGAGGACCATCTTGAGCAATCTACGTCAGGAATTCATCGCTTTCTCTGTCTCCACCGGCGTGCTGCGCTTTGGTGATTTTGTTACCAAGGCTGGGCGGAATTCCCCCTATTTCTTCAATGCCGGACTGTTCAATGAAGGTGCCACACTTGGCAAGCTGGCCGATTTCTATGCGCAGACCCTGATCGATTCAGGCGTTGAATTCGACATGCTGTTCGGCCCGGCCTACAAGGGCATTACATTGGCGGCGGCGACATCGGTCGCGCTGGCGAACAAGGGCCGCAATGTGCCGTTTGCCTACAACCGCAAGGAAGCCAAGGACCATGGCGAGGGCGGTACCATCGTCGGCGCGAAACTCCAGGGCAGGGTAGTTATCATCGATGACGTCATTTCCGCCGGCACCTCGGTGCGGGAGTCAGTCGAGATGATCCGCACATCCGGCGCAACGCCCTGCGCGGTCCTGATCGCGCTGGACCGGATGGAACGTTCGGGCAAGGACGGTGCACTGTCCGAGCATTCGGCTGTGCAGGAAGTCACGAAAACCTATGGCATGCCGGTGATTTCTATTGGCAACCTTGCCGATTTGTTGGAGTATATTTCCCAGGCCGGTGCAAATCAGGACCTGGCCCAGTACAAAGACGCGGTCGCCGCCTACCGTAGCCGGTACGGAGTCGTGTAAACCGCCGCATTCGCATTCCCGGGGGGTGCGATGAAGCCCGCAGTCGCTGTAACCTTGATGCTTTCGCTATTGGCCTTTCATACAGCCTCATGGGCGCAGATTTTTGTATGCAAGGATGCCGGCGGACGCACGCTGACGTCAGATCGCCCCATCTCTGAATGCGCTGACCGGCCCATCCGGGTGCTTGATGGGCGCGGCAACACCCGGCGTGTAATCGAGCCACCGCCGACCGCCGAACAGAAACGCAAGCTTAAAGAGCAGGAAGAGCAACGCAAGGCTGATGACATCGTCGCTGCGGAGCGCAGCCGTATCGACCTGGCGATCAAGACGCGCTATCGCAGCGAAACCGATATCGAGATGGCAAGAGGACGCGCAACGGCTCCCATCGAGGAAAAAATTCGCAGGGAAAAGAGCTCTCTCACGGAAGCCGAAAAGCAGCAGGCGGAAGCACAAGCCGAAGCCGATGCCGTACAAAAGAAAAACCGGCAACTTCCCGCTCATGTAAAACGCAAGCTGGACGACGCGGCACAAAGCGTGATCGCAGCAAGAAAGCAGCTTGAGGAAGCGGAAGGGGAGCGCACTCAGGTGAGTGCGCGTTATGACGATACCTTGAAGCGGTTTCGTGAATTGTCAGGCGTGACGGCCAAGCCGTTGAACCTTGAATAGCGGGATGAAGCATCCCGCCATCAACACCAACATCACTATCAACCAGCCAGTTTCTGCTTCAGCAACTCTGTCAATTGCGCGGGATTGGCCTTGCCCTTGGTGGCTTTCATCGCCTGGCCAATAATGGCATTGAAGGCCTTCTCCTTGCCGGAGCGGTACTCTTCCACCGACTTGGCATTGGCCGCCAGCACCTCATCGACAATCTTTTCCAGCGCACCGCTGTCGGAGATCTGTTTCAGCCCCTTCGATTCAATGATGTCGTCGGCGATCGTCGTCTTGTCGGACTTCGCATCCCACATGCCGGCGAACACTTCCTTGGCGATCTTGTTGGAAATCGTGCCGTCGGCGATGCGCTGCAACAGCAATGCAAGTTGTTCGGCCTTCACCGGTGCTTCGGCGATCTCGACGCCTTCGCGGTTCAAGGTCGAGGAGACATCGCCCATCAGCCAGTTGGCGGCAGGCTTGGCTTGTTCCTTGCCGGCCCTGGTGACGACCGCTTCGAAATACGACGCCATCGCCTTGGATTGTGTCAGCACTGCGGCGTCGTACTCGGGCAGTGCATAGTCCCTGATAAAACGCTCACGCATTGCGCCCGGCAGTTCCGGCATGGTGGCTTTCACCCGCTCGATCCAGTCTTGCGCAATGACTAATGGTGGTAGGTCGGGATCGGGGAAGTAGCGGTAATCCTGCGCGTCTTCCTTGCTGCGCATCGAACGTGTTTCCTTGCGATCAGGGTCGTAGAGGCGCGTTTCCTGCACGACCTTGCCCCCGTCTTCGATTAATTCGATCTGGCGACGCACTTCGAAGTTGATCGCTTCTTCAAGAAAACGGAAAGAGTTCAGGTTCTTGATTTCGCAGCGTGTACCGTATTCTTTCTGTCCCATCGGACGTACCGACACGTTGGCGTCGCAACGGAAAGAGCCTTCCTGCATGTTGCCGTCACAGATGCCAAGCCAGACCACCAGCGAATGCAAGGCCTTCGCATAGGCGACCGCCTCTCCGGCGCTGCGCATGTCAGGCTCGGTCACGATTTCCAGCAGCGGTGTGCCAGCGCGGTTGAGGTCGATGCCTGTCATGCCATGGTAATCCTCGTGCAGCGACTTGCCGGCATCTTCTTCGAGGTGCGCGCGCGTGAGTTGCACGGTACGCATTTCCGCCTTGCCGTCTTTTTCGAGCACGAAGGAAATGGTTCCGCCCTGGACCACGGGAATTTCATACTGGCTGATCTGATAACCCTTTGGCAGGTCAGGATAGAAATAATTTTTGCGAGCGAAGATGGACTGCGGCGCGATCTTGGCACCGATGGCGAGGCCAAATTGGATCGCGCGTTCGACTGCACCCTTGTTCATCACGGGCAGCACGCCGGGCAAGGCCAGGTCTACCGGTGAAGCCTGCGTGTTAGGCTCCGCACCGAAACGTGTCGGCGAGCCGCTGAAAATTTTGGATTGGGTCGAGAGCTGCGCGTGCGTCTCAAGACCGATTACGACTTCCCATTGCATGGTGTTGTCCTCATTGTTGCCTGCTTCCCGCCAGCGTCATCGCACAAGCATGAATGGCAGGTTGCTGATTATTCTTCATACCGGCATTGCCCGGTCTTCAGGTCGACCGAGAACTCGGTGAAATTCTCGCGTGAACCGCAAAGTGCCGGACAGGTCGGCTTGACGTTGAGCGTATCGCCATCGCGCTCCAGGCGTATCGTGCAGTTTGGGCGACGACCGAAATCGAAACCTCGCTGGAAACGTGCAGCCGGCGCGTCCTTCAAACTGATGCGCCAGGAGGCAGTCGATCCTTCTTCCCTGGCTTCCGCCAACGGACCGTCGCTCTGATCGATACTGCAATCAAAGCCGTGCGTGCTGCGAAACAGCGATGATTCCCAGCGCAAGGCTTCGATCTTCGAGCCGTTCAGGCGGAACTCGCCGCTGTCGGCATAGATGGTCTTTTCGCCTGCTTCCGTGCGTGCATTGCTACACGAGAACCGCGCATCCAGCTGCTGCGCCAGCGCGCTGGCCGAGGTGACGGACAGGGTGAGGGCGAGAACAAGGATGGGCGGCGTCATGGTTATATGCCTTCCGGAGTCCGCTGATGCCAGTCGGTCGCCAGCTGGTACTGGTGTGCGACGTTTAGCAGTTTCGCTTCTTCAAAATAATTGCCGATGATCTGCAGGCCGACCGGGCGCTTGCCATTCTTGTCCCCCTGGCCGAAACCGCAAGGAATCGACATGCCAGGCAAACCGGCCAGGCTGGTCGACAGCGTAAAGATATCGGCCAGATAGTTGGCAACCGGATCATCCGCTTTGTCACCCAGATCCCATGCCACGGTTGGGGAAACCGGCCCCATGATTACGTCGCACTGCTTGAAGGCATTCTGAAAATCCTGCGCAATCAAGCGGCGGATCTTTTGGGCCTGCAGATAATACGCATCGTAATAGCCGTGCGACAGCACATACGCGCCGACCAGGATACGGCGCTTGACTTCATCGCCGAAACCTTCCGCGCGCGATTTGCGATACATGTCGCCCAAGTCCTTGTACTCCTTGGCACGATGACCATAACGCACGCCATCGAAACGGCTGAGGTTGGACGAGGCTTCGGCGGGCGCGATCACGTAATACACGGGGATCGACAACTCGGTCTTAGGCAGCGAAATGTCAACCAGCGTCGCACCCAGCTTTTCATACTCTGCCAGTGCGGCGCGGACTGCCTGTTCGACATCCGGCGCCAGGCCTTTGCCGAAATACTCACGCGGAATGCCGATCTTCAGGCCTTGCAACTTGTTGTTCAGATCACGTGTGAAGTCTTCCGTGGGCCTGTCTAGACTGGTCGAGTCGCGCGGATCGAAGCCGGCCATGGCATTGAGCAGCAGTCCGCAATCTTCCGCGGTCTGCGCCATCGGACCACCTTGGTCCAGCGACGATGCAAAAGCGATCATGCCAAAGCGTGAGACGCGGCCATATGTAGGCTTGATGCCGGTGACGCCGCACAGCGATGCCGGCTGGCGAATCGAGCCACCGGTATCCGTGGCGGTGGCTGCCGGCGCGAGTCTTGCTGCGATTGCTGCAGCCGAACCGCCGGACGAACCACCCGGAATGGCCTTCTTGTCCCAAGGGTTTTTCACCGAGCCGAAGAAAGAATTCTCGTTGGAAGAACCCATGGCGAATTCATCACAATTCAATTTTCCAAGCGTGACCATACCTGCCGTACGGAACTGATCGACGACAGTTGCATCGAAGGGGCTGACGTAATTTGAGAGCATCTTCGAGCCGGCGGTCGAACGCCAGCCGCGTGTGACAAAAATGTCCTTGTGGGCGATGGGTATGCCGGTCAGGGGCGTCGTATCGTTTTTTGCAATACGGGCATCGGCGTCGGCAGCCTGTTGCAGTGTCAGTGTTTCATCGACATGAATGAAGGCGTTGAGGTCGCTTTGCTTGATGCGGTCGAGGAACAGCTTCGACAGTTCAGTCGCGGAAACCTGTTTTGCCTGCAGCAGCGCGGAGAGTTCTTTTAGAGTCTTGGTATGCATAGGTTGGGCGGCCGGTTCGATCGGAACCGGCAGTGGTCCGGCAAATGGTTATTCGATGACTTTAGGCACAAGGTAGAGGCCGTCCTGTGTTGCCGGTGCGACCTGCTGGTAGTCGTCTCGGCGATTCGGCTCGGATACGGTATCTTCGCGCAGTCGCAGGGCCACATCGCTCTGGTGGGCAGCGATCGGATGGTTCAGGGGTTCGACGCCGCTGGTGTCGACCGCGCGCATTTGCTCGACAAGCGCGAAAATGCCGTTAAGCTTGTCGAGGGTTTTGCCAGCCTGGGATTCATCCAGGTCGAGTTGCGCGAGGCGGGCCAGGCGTTTAACGTCGTTGAGGTCGAGTGACATGATTGTGTAGTTGGAACTAGCCGTTGTCGGCTGGTATTTTCAGGAAAACATCAAGAAAGCAAAATGTGTTTTAGTTCTGGCAAAAACTTGTCAAAAGGCCGGATAAAGGGTGTATCCATACTGCATTTTTGGAGTTTCCCGTGACTAATTTCGGTTAAATTATAAGGTAGAATGACGGGTTAATACCTTGTCGACGCGGCGCAGCAAAGCGCAAAGGGTACCCGGAATTTCACCACCAATGTTAAGCGCGCCTTTATTGCGCATCAGGACAATACATGTTTGGATTTTTACGCAGTTATTTCTCTAACGACCTGGCAATCGATCTGGGTACAGCCAACACGCTGATCTACGTGCGTAACATGGGTATCGTACTGGACGAGCCGTCGGTCGTGGCGATTCGTCAGCAGGGTGGCCCCAATGGCAAAAAGACCATCCAGGCAGTCGGCAAGGAAGCCAAGCAGATGCTGGGTAAGGTGCCGGGCAACATTGAAGCCATCCGCCCGATGAAAGACGGGGTGATTGCCGACTTCACCGTGACCGAGCAGATGCTCAAGCAATTCATCCGCATGGTCCACGACTCCAAACTGTTCAAGCCTTCGCCGCGCATCATCATCTGCGTTCCCTGTGGCTCCACCCAGGTCGAGCGCCGCGCGATCCGCGAATCCGCACTCGGCGCCGGCGCCTCCCAGGTTTACCTGATCGAAGAGCCGATGGCTGCCGCTATCGGCGCCGGTTTGCCCGTTTCCGATGCGACCGGTTCGATGGTGGTCGATATCGGCGGCGGTACGACCGAAGTCGGCATCATCTCGCTGGGCGGCATGGTGTACAAGGGTTCGGTCCGCGTCGGCGGCGACAAGTTCGATGAAGCGATCGTCAATTACATCCGCCGCAACTACGGCATGCTGATCGGCGAGCAGACCGCCGAAGCGATCAAGAAGGAAATCGGTTCCGCCTTCCCGGGTTCCGAAGTCAAGGAAATGGAAGTCAAGGGTCGCAACCTGTCCGAAGGCATTCCGCGCTCCTTCACCATTTCCAGCAACGAGATCCTCGAAGCGCTGACCGATCCGCTCAACAACATCGTGTCTGCAGTCAAGAACGCGCTTGAGCAGACCCCGCCGGAACTCGGTGCAGACATCGCTGAAAAAGGCATGATGCTGACCGGTGGCGGCGCGCTGCTGCGCGACCTCGATCGCCTGCTGATGGAAGAAACCGGCCTGCCAGTGATCGTCGCCGAAGACCCGCTGACCTGCGTGGTGCGTGGTTCGGGCATGGCGCTCGAGCGCATGGACAAGCTGGGCTCCATCTTCTCCTACGAGTAACTTATGCATTGCGTCGCGCCCACCGAGCATTCGTGGGCGCGTCCGGTGGAACGACATCCCAGTCACATTCCCGGAAATATAGTTAGCCCCTGATGGAATACAGTCCACCGCCACTCTTCAAGCAAGGCGCTTCCGCACGCGTCAAAGTGGTGTTCTTCTCCCTGATTGCTCTGGTCCTGCTGATTGCCGATGCGCGCCTGCGCACCATGGGCACCATTCGCCAACTGGTCGGCACCGGCCTGTATCCACTGCAGGTCGTGGCGCTGCTGCCGCGCGACGCGATCTACATGGTCGGCGACTATTTCTCGACGCTATCTTCGGTGCAGCGCGAAAACGACAAGCTCAAGCAGGAGCAGGTCGCCAATGCCCAGACGCTGCAGCAGGTGCAGCAATTGGAGGCCGAGAATGCGCAGTTGCGCAAACTGCTCGACGCGAGCGAGCGCCTGCCGGTCAAGTCGGTGCTGAGCGAAATCCTCTACGATGCGCGCGACGCCTTCACTCGCAAGGTCATACTCGACCGTGGCAGCCGCAACGGCGTGCGTCCCGGGCAGCCGGTGATCGACGATATCGGTGTGGTCGGGCAAGTGACGCGGGTATTCCCGTTCACGTCGGAAGTCACGCTGCTGACCGACAAGGAGCAGGCCATCCCGGTGCAGGTGGTGCGCACCGGCTTGCGCAGCATCGTCTACGGCCAAGGCCATTCCGGTTCGCTGGATCTGCGTTTCATGCCGGTCAACGCCGACATCAAGAACGGCGATGTGCTGGTCACCTCCGGCATCGACGGCATTTATCCGGCCGGACTCGCGGTCGCCAAGGTGGTGCAGGTCGAGAGCAAGTCTTCCGATGCGTTTGCCCGCATCGTCTGCCTGCCGATCGCAGGCGTCGACCGCAACCGCCAGCTGCTGATACTGCTGACGGAGGAAAATCTACCGCCGCGTCCGGAGCCGGACAATCCGAAAGAGAAGGCTAAGGCTGGCAAGCGCCATGGCGAAGCCGCCAAGGAACAGCAGGCTCCCGCCGATGCCACGAAAGACGTTGCCAAACCCGCCGGCCAAAATGCGGCGACGGCTCCGGCAGCTACGCAGCAAAATGCGACAGCATCGGCGTCCGCCAAGCCGGCATCGGGCAATGCGCAAGCTGTCGCTCCGGGCGCTGCGACCAAGCCTGCACCGAATCAGCCGGCGCCTGCTGGCGCAGCAACACCTGCCGCAACGCCGGCGAACCGGCCCGCCGCGGCGACCCCGCCGAATGGCGCAGCGGGTGCTGCAGCAGCGACATCGAGAGCGACGCCCGCAGCGGCGGATGCGAAGCCGACAACGGCGGCACCGTCAACATCAGCAACAGCGCCACGCGCGGTCACGCCGGGAAGGGCTGCCACCGCTACCGTCCCCGCTCCCGCAAACCGGACGGCACCGACGCCTAATACCCAGACCAATACCGACGGTCCGCCGCAAAGGGCAACGCCATGAACAGTCCGCATTACATCCTGTTGCCGGCCAACCCGCTGTTTATCGCCGCCAGCATCGCATTGGCCTTTCTGCTGAACCTGCTGCCCTGGGGGCACTGGGTCGGCGTGCCGGATTTCGTCGCGCTGGTGCTGGTGTTCTGGAGCATCCATCAGCCGCGCAAGGTCGGTATCGGCATTGCCTTCATGATGGGCTTGTTGATGGACGTGCATGACGCTACGCTGCTCGGCGAGAATGCCTTGTCCTACACCCTGCTGTCTTATTTTTCAATCATGATCCATCGCCGTGTGCTGTGGTTCAAGATGGGAACACAGGCTGCGCATGTGCTGCCCCTGCTTTTATTTATGCAGGCGGTGCAACTTGTGATCCGCATGCTGGTCAGTGGAAGGTTTCCTGGATGGATGTATTTCCTGGAGAGCTTGGTCGCCGCTGCATTATGGCCCGTCGTATCGGCCATTCTCCTGGCGCCGCAGCGCCGGGCGATCAATCGCGACGACACCCGTCCGATATGACGTGCGATCAGTCCTGGCTGCTCGTCCCGAACATTGAATGCAATAGGCGCTCTCGCGGGCGTCGTCCTCGCCGCGTCGCCGCCGGCGATGCATGTAATAGAGGCAAGTGTGATGGTGCAGACTGCATGATGGCGTTTGCGCAAGATGGAACATGACCGAATTCAAAAACACTGAACGTGAAGTCCACCTGTTTCGCTTGCGGCTGTCGGTCGCCGGCGTATTCGTGCTGATCTGTTTTGGCCTGCTGGTCTCGCGCTTCGTCTGGCTGCAGGTGGTGCGGCATAATCATTATCAGGCGCAGGCGGAAGAGAACCGTATCTCGGTCGTGCCGGTCGTGCCCAACCGTGGCCTGATCCTCGACCGCAACGGCGTGGTCCTGGCGCGCAATTTCTCCGCGTACACGCTTGAAATCACGCCGTCCAAGCTGAGCGAACCTCTCGACACGGTGATCAACGATCTGTCCACGCTGGTCGACATCCAGCCCAAGGACCGCCGCCGCTTCCGCAGATTACAGGAAGAAGCGAAAAACTTCGAAAGCGTGCCGATCCGCACGCGCCTGACCGACGAGGAAGTCGCCCGCTTCACCGCGCAACGCTACCGTTTTCCCGGCGTCGAGATCCAGGCGCGCCTGTTCCGCCAGTATCCGCTCGGCGAGACAGCCTCGCACGTCATCGGCTACATCGGCCGCATCAACCTGCGCGACGCGGAAAAGATCGCCGACTCGGAGGATGCCGCCAATTACATGGGGACCGACTATATCGGCAAGGAAGGCGTCGAAAAGAAATACGAAAAGGTCCTGCATGGCGTCACCGGCTATGAAGAGGTCGAAGTCTCGGCCGGCGGCCGCGCCGTGCGCACGCTCTCGCGCACCCCGGCCACGCCGGGCAGTAACCTGGTCCTGTCGGTCGACATCGAATTGCAGAAGATCGTCGAGGAAGCCTTCGGCGACCGCCGCGGCGCGTTGGTGGCGATCGAGCCCTCAACCGGCGACGTGCTCGCCTATGTCTCCAAGCCGACCTACGATCCCAACCTGTTCGTCGACGGCATCGACCAGCTGAGCTGGGACGAGTTGAACACATCCTTAGACCGCCCCCTGCTGAACCGTCCGCTAATCGGCACCTATCCGCCGGGCTCGACCTACAAGCCGTTCATGGCGCTGGCGGCGCTGGAGACGGGCAAGCGCACTCCGGCCAACGCGATTTCCGATCCTGGTTATTTCTGGTTCGGCAATCACAAGTTCCGCGATGACAAGGTGGATGGCCATGGCGTGGTCGACATGTACAAGTCGATCGTCCAGTCATGCAATACCTACTATTACACTCTCGCCAACGATCTCGGCGTGGATACCATCCATGACTTCATGAAGCCTTTCGGTTTCGGCCGCCTGACCGGCATCGACCTCGAGAACGAGCGCACCGGCACCCTGCCATCCACCGCTTGGAAGCGGGCAGCCTACAAGCGTCCCGAACAGCAGAAATGGTATGCCGGCGAAACCATTTCGATCGGCATCGGACAGGGTTACAACGCCTTCACGCCGCTGCAGCTTGCGCATGCCACGGCAACACTGGCCAACAACGGCATCGTGATGAGGCCGCATCTGGTCAAGACCATTGAAAACAGCGTGACCAAGGAACAGGTGCCGGTGGTCAACGGCGAAAGTGCGCAGATCAAGCTCAAGCAGGAAAACATCGACTTCATCAAGAAGGCACTGGTGGGTGTAACGCGTGAAGGAACCTCGTCGCGCGTGTTTGCCGGGGCGCAGTATGTCTCGGCCGGCAAGACGGGGACGGCGCAGGCGATCGGCATCAAGAAGAATGAAAAGTACGATGCGAAGAAAATGGCGGAGCACCATCGCGACCATTCCTGGTACATGACCTTCGCACCTGCCGACAATCCGACCATCGCCCTGGCCGTGATTGTCGAGAACGCGGGCTTCGGTGCGCAGGCGGCAGCGCCGATCGCGCGCATCGTGCTCGATTATCACCTGCTCGGCAAGCGCCCCCAACCGGCACCTGACAAGACCGCGCCGGTCCTGAACGATGCTGCGGCGTCGTCGCCGTCAACACATCAACCCGCCCGGCCGCAAGCCAGGCCCGACCAGTCGGTTCGCAGCAATGCGCCGGCCGCAGTCATTCCCGTTTCGGCGGCAGCCAAGGAGCACGCGCACTAATGGCGACCATGCAATTCAGTAATGAACGGCCAGCGGTCTGGCCCATCATCAAGCGCTACATCACGGTGTTCGATGTGCCGCTGACGCTCACGCTGTTCCTGATTCTCTCGGTCAGCTGCTTCGCCATGTTCTCGGCCGGCATGGATGCGCCGGGGCGCTTCGAGGACCACATGCGCAATACCATCATCGCCTTCGTGGTGATGTGGATTGCCGCCTGCGTGCCGCCGCAGCTATTGATGCGCTTTGCCGTGCCGCTCTATACCGTCGGCATCGCCCTGCTGATTGCGGTGGCGGTTTTCGGCATCGTCAAGAAGGGCGCGCGCCGCTGGGTCAATGTCGGCGTCGTCATTCAGCCGTCCGAAATCATGAAGATCGCCGTGCCGCTCATGCTGGCCTGGTTTTTCCAGAAGCGCGAGGGCGCGCTGCGCTGGCAGGAGTTCGCGCTTGCCGCGGTGCTGCTGGCGATTCCGGCAGTATTGATCATGAAGCAGCCCGATCTGGGAACGGCAACGCTGGTAATGGCTGCCGGCTTCTATGTCATCTTCCTCGCAGGCCTGTCGTGGAAAATCATGTTCGGGCTCGCGGTTGCGGGCATGGCCAGCCTCCCGGTGGTGTGGTCCATGCTGCACGACTATCAGCGCCAGCGAGTGATGACCCTGATCGATCCCACCACCGATCCGCTGGGCAAGGGCTTTCACATCATCCAATCGATGATCGCCATCGGTTCCGGGGGCATCGCCGGAAAAGGCTGGCGCAGCGGCACGCAAGCCCATCTGGAATTCATACCGGAGCGTACCAGCGACTTCCTGTTCGCTGTGTTTTCCGAAGAATTCGGATTGATTGGGAATTGCGTGCTGCTCGTGCTCTACCTGATGCTGATCGCACGCGGCCTGTTCATCGCAGCCAATGCGCCGACGGTGTTCAGCCGCCTGATGGCAGGTGCGATCACGATGATTTTCTTTACCTATGCCTTCGTCAACATGGGCATGGTCAGCGGCATCCTGCCGGTGGTCGGCGTACCGCTGCCATTCATGAGCTACGGCGGCACGGCATTCGTGACGCTCGGCCTGGGCATGGGTATCCTGATGAGCATCCAGCGGCATCGCAAGCTCGTGCAAAGCTGATCAAGCCTCACCGAAGCTAGAGCCTTTTCGGCAACCTATCCTCCGCTCTATGCCGGCCCGTGTGGCCGGCATAGTCATTTTACAATTTCTAAAAACTCTATCCTTGCGGCAAACGTCTTGCCAAGGCACACTGTTGCCAATTTGGCGGGCTGCCCAACGCGTCGGCGCCTTCCATCGTTATCAAAGAAACAGGGAGGACGCAATGTCATTGCGCGCTTATGCTCATCGCTATCAATGCATTGTTCGGTTGCTCGTCGCAGTTCTACCGCCAATGGCCATGATCGGCTGTAACAGCGTGCCAGTAAATCCGCCTGCAGAGACCGCCTCACGTCCTGCTCCGGTATCAACCGTACCGAAGACGGCGTCAAACTTGCCGGCATTGCCGCCAGCAGGCTCCGGCCGCGGAGGCTACTACAAGGATGATGGTCCCGGTGATGCGCCGCCGGAAGGCTTGCTTGATACACCGGATGCAGAGCCCCGCGTCGAGCCGTATTACGCCAGAAACAGCCGGCCTTACGTCGTGTTCGGCAAGACTTACACCCCGATTACCCACGACAAACCATTCAAGCAGCGTGGCGTGGGTAGCTGGTATGGCAAGAAGTTCCATGGGCAGAAGACCTCGTCCGGCGAACTCTACGATATGTACAAAATGACGGCTGCACACCCGACGCTGCCGATTCCTTCTTATGTGCGCGTAACCAATCTAACCAACGGCAAGCAAGTCATAGTCCGTGTCAACGACCGCGGGCCTTTCCACTCGGGCCGCATCATTGACCTCTCGTACACTGCCGCACTCAAGCTTGGCTATCTGAGCAGTGGCAGTTCTCAGCTCGAGGTCGAGCGCCTGCTGCCAGACGAAATTGCGCGCATCAACAACGCAGCGAAGGATACGCAGCTCGCTGCCGCGAAACCCGCCCCACCGGTTACGGCTGCCTCTCCGCAGCCGGTTCAGTCGCGTGCCGCCGTGGAGCTTGCATCCGCACCTGCCCCGGCATCCGCCGCAGTAGAAGCCAAACCGATTGCATTCACCAGCGACACGACCACATTTGCCTTGCCCGACACGGTCCCGGTTTCCCCGCAAGCCGATTCAACCAGTATCAAGCCGACAATCGTCGTTTCACCGGTTGCGAACGCCGGTTCCGGCTACTACCTCCAGCTAGGCGCGTATGGACAGGCTGCCAATGCGGAAGCGGTGCGCAACCGCCTGATGAAGGAGCATGCCGGCACACTCGCCGCGATCGAAGTCGTGGAATTCGGCACATTCCATCGCTTGTTCAGCGGCCCGTTTGCCACCAGGGCGGACGCGGCCATCGCTGCCACACAGCTGCAGGAGCGGGGTATACGGGCAATGATCGTGCAACGATGAAGCACTAGGCTAAGAGCACCTATAAAAATGCCGCTTGCCGCGTTGCTACTCCTAGCCGTACATCTGTACTGTCTTCGTCGGCGCGCCTTGCCATCGTCATTTTTATAGGCGCTCTAAGTTACTGAAATATTGAAGGCGACGAGCCGACGAAACCAGGACGGGTCAGGCTTCGCCTTTCAGTTGCAGCGCACGCTCGTAAAGTGCGTTCTTTTTTCTGCCGGTAATCTGCGCGGCTAACGCAGCCGCTTGTTTGAGAGGCAATTCGGCGAGCAGAATGCCGAGGATGCGTTCTGTATCCGCGTCGTCGTTATTAGCGTCGGCCGCGGCGCCTTCGACGAGTATCACGTATTCGCCTTTTTCCCGATTCGGATCCGCAGCGACCCAGGCCGACGCCTCACTCAGGGGGCAGCGATGCAGTTCTTCGAAAAGCTTGGTTAGCTCACGCGCAAACACGATTTGCCGCGTTGGCCCGAATACCGCCGCAAGTGCGGCGACCGCATCGACAATACGATGCGGCGCTTCATAAAACACCAGCGTGGCGCGTACCGCGAGCAAATCTTGCAAGACGCCTTCGCGCTGCTTTCCCTTGGTTGGAAGAAAACCTGCGAAATAAAAACGGTCATTCACCAAGCCGCTGGCCGACAGCGCGGACACGGCGGCCGAAGCGCCAGGCAGGGGCATCACCCGCAAGCCTGCGGCACGTACCGCATCAACGATACGCGCACCGGGATCGGATACGGCAGGTGTTCCGGCGTCAGAAACCAGCGCAATCCTTTGGCCCGCCTGCAGTCGTGCGATCAATTTGTCGGCGGCTTCCCGTTCATTGTGCTCATGCGCTGCAATCAATTCTTTCGACAAGCCATAGCGTGTCAGCAGATGTGCGGTATTGCGGGTATCCTCGCAGGCGACTGCGTCGGCCATCGCAAGCACATTGACTGCCCGCAACGTAATATCGCCGACGTTTCCGATGGGAGTAGCCACCACATATAATGTCGACAAGGGATAGGCTTGTTGCGCCACCTCTTGCAGCACCGGGGAAAGCGGCGGCAGATCAAATGCAGACGAAGTCATAAGGGAGTGCGAATGTTGAGCCAAATGGCGAGAGCAGGTGTATTGATCGCAGTATTGAGTGGATTCTGCCTGCCCTTGGCGGCAAACACAACCGTTGCAGAAGCGGCATTACTTGCGACACCCGTGCCCGTAACCGGCAAGCCGCTAATCATTGCACAAACCGATTTGTCCATTCCCCGTGAAGCGCCTGTCTACATTGCACCTCGCCAGGTACGTATCGGATTGCTGCTGCCGCTGCAATCGCAGGTGCTTGGCCCGATTGCCGAAGCCGTGCGCGCAGGCGTACAAGCCGCCTACGAGCGCGAACCCGAAGGAGTAGAAGTCAGCGTGGTGGATAGCGGCGAAGCGCCACAGGATGTTCTGACACGCTATCAGGAAGCAGCAACGATGAACGATATCGTCGTCGGTCCACTTACGCGGACCGGTGTCGCAGCTGTTGCACAAAGCGGCAGCATCCTCAAACCCACCATTGCATTGGCCCAGCCGGAATCAGCTTCGGACGCGCCCGTTACTCTGCCACCCCAAATGCTGGTGATGGGCTTGTCAATTGAGGACGAAGCCAGACAAGTCGCCACTTGGGCCGCTCGGGACAACCCCGGTGCGACAGCGATTGTGCTGCATACCGGCACCGCGTGGCAGCGCCGCGCAGCAAGCGCTTTCGAAGCACAATGGCAAAAGAACGGCAAGGACGTGCAACTGATCGAGCTGCCGTCCAATGATGGTTTTCTCAATGGCCGGTCGCTGCTGCAACTCAAGAAAGACGTGCCGCCGGACCGTCCCATCATCCTGTTCGCGGCACTCGACGCACGTCAGGCGCGACAGGTGCATGCCGTCATGGGTAACGCCGTGACGATGTACGGCACCTCGCAAATCAATCCTTATACTCTGACCGATCGCATGGCAAACGAACGCGCACCGGACATGGACGGCACGCGACTGCTTGATATGCCATGGCAATTGGAGCCGGATCATCCCGCCGTGATGGTCTATCCCCGCCTCGTTGTTGCGGCTGATCAGAGACGTACAGCCGACATGGAGCGTTTTTATGCGCTTGGCATCGACGCGTATCGTGTTGCCCGCGAGCTGGCCTTGCAGAACGATCAATTCCAAATCGATGGCGTCACCGGCAAACTGATCGTTCAATTTGATGGCAACACGGCACATATCGATCGTGTTGCACAGCGTGCTGTGTATCGGGACGGTAGCGTGACACCCATCCCGGATGTCATTGAATAATGGGATTGTTACCTTCTTTTGGCCGTGCCCGCACCGCGCAGCAACGTGATGGCGCAATCGGCGAAGACCTCGCATTGCAATATTTGCAGCGACAAGGACTGTCGCTGCTGCAACGCAATTTTCGCTGCAAAGGCGGCGAGATCGATCTTGTGATGCAAGATCGATCCGGACTGGTATTCGTAGAGGTTCGCAAGCGTGGCAGCAGTGCTTTCGGCGGAGCAGCAGCCAGCGTCACCGCCCGCAAGCAAGCCCGGCTGATCCTTGCGGCCCAATTGTTTCTGCAACGTTACCGTACGCCGCCCGCATGCCGTTTCGACGTCATTGCAATCGATGGCGACCAGCTATCCTGGATCACCAATGCAATTCAGTCATAGCTCTGGTAAGCCGAGCCATAACCAATACTTTGCATCAATTTGTTGTCTGCGCGATTCATCCGGCGCGTGTGCACTATAATCCCCAGCATCATGATGAACCAACGCATCCAGGCGCACTTCCAGGAAAGTGCCGAACTCAAAACACGTGCCGCTGCAGAACTGGCGGAGCCGATTTCGCAAGCTGTGGAACTCATGTTCACAGCCTTGTCTAATGGCAACAAGATACTTGCCTGCGGGAATGGCGGCTCGGCTGCCGATTGCCAGCATTTCGCTGCTGAACTGGTCGGCCGATTCGAACGTGAGCGCTTGCCCCTGCCGGCGCTGGCTCTCACCACCGACACCTCGATCATGACCGCAGTAGGAAATGATTACAGCTTCAACGACATTTTCAGCAAGCAGGTACAGGCATTCGGCCAGGCCGGCGATATCTTGCTGGCCATGTCGACGTCGGGGAACTCGGCCAATGTGCTGGCGGCCGTCGATGCCGCACTTGAACGCGATATGCGCATCGTGGCGCTGACAGGCAAGGGCGGCGGCACCATCGGCAAGCGCCTGACCGAAGCCGATGTCCATATCTGCGTACCGCACGACCGTACGGCACGCATTCAGGAAGTGCATCTGCTCACGATTCATTGTATTTGCGACGGCATTGATGTCGCGTTATTTGGGGAGGATCTGCATGAATAAGTGGACGCGTATTACACGTCCGTTGGCCGCAGCAGTACTGTGCGGTGTTGTCGTTACCAGCCTGCAGGGCTGCGTTGAAATGGCAGTCGGAAGCGCGGTTGTCGGCACACTGTCGGCTACCGATCGCCGTACCTTTGGCGCACAAACCGAAGACAAGGCCATCGTTTTCAAGGGTGAAACACGCGTACCCAGCGTGGTCGGCAATGCCGGCCATGTCAACGTCACCAGTTTTAATCGCAAGGTGCTGCTCACCGGAGAAGTCCGTGACGAGGCGATGAAGGCCGCGGTAGAGCGCGAAGTTGGCGCTATCGAAGGCGTGCAATCCATCGTCAACGATCTTGAAATCGCCGGCATCTCCAGCTTCACCTCGCGCTCCAACGATTCTCTCATTACCGGCAAGGTGAAGGCGGCGTTCGTCGATGCGCGTGACCTGTCGGCTAACTCGATCAAGGTTGTCACCGAGCGCGGCGTGGTCTATCTCATGGGCCGTGTCACCCAGCGTGAAGGCCAGCTGGCGGCAGAAGTGGCGCGTGGCGTCAATGGCGTGCAAAAGGTCGTCAAGGTATTTGAATACATCTCCGAAGACGATCTGCGCCAGTTGAGCAATTCGGCTGACACGCAGAACGGCAAATAATTGTAAAACCGCCGGGTACCCGGCATTCGCAATGCTATATTGGGCCGCAGATCATACCGATCTGCGGCCTTTTGTTTTGAGGAAGACAATGACAGCATGGATCGCCGCAGGCGTATTGGCATTGCTGCTACTGTTCTGGGGAGTGGGGGCGTACCGCCGCCTGGGTAGCCTGCGCCGCCGGGTGGGGCAAGCCTTCAGGGCGCTGGATGTTTGCCTGAAGCGACGTTACGACCTGGCGCCGGCACTGGTGGAGGCAGCCAACGGTGCGATGAAGCAGCAGCGAGAGCTTCTTGAAGCTGTGGTTGGTGCACGCAACCGTGCGCTTGAAGCCAACACCGCAGCAGTGGCCAATATGAACGATAAAAGTGCGATGCAGCGTATGGCGCTGACCGAGGGCGAGTTTGCGCGGGTGCTAGGCCACATGCTGGAGGCATGGAATGAAGGCGCTGCGGTTGACAATGGCGCAGCGATGTCCATCCTCGAAAACCTGCGCGCCGTGGAAAGCGGCATCGCGTTCGCACGGCACACCTATAATGAAAGCGTCGAGCAGTACAACGAATCCCGGGGGTTGTTTCCGCGCTCAGTCATTGCGGTGGTATTTGCTTTTACACCTGCCTTCCCATTGCCGATCGCCGAAATCCGCGAGCGTCACGATACGGTGTTGCCGCTTGGCTGAGGCGAGCGCGGCACAGTTCAAGCCCAGTTAACGCTCTGGCGAGAGCTAGCCAGGCCATGGACTTCCCGTTGCCGAGGCAGGTTTCCGCCAGCCGGATTATCATTCGGCTACGCCAGAACCGGACTGCGTTCAAAAAAATTTCGCCAAACAAACATTCCACTATTCCAACACTCTCATCTTCGCCGACCATCATGAAGCGACGCACCATTCTGACATCCATCGCCGTCTTGCTGCCCGCCCTGACACTCGGACGCGGTCTGCCCGCATTTGCCGCGGAACCAGTGAAGGTGGTCTATCACCTTGCTGACGGCATCGACCAGGCATCCCGCGCCATGGCAAACATCCGCAACCATTTGCGCGCAGAGCCCGATACCAGGATCGTCGTGGTCGCCAATGGTGATGGCATTCGCTTTTTGCTGGCCGGCGCCAGGGAGCGTAATGGCAAGCCTTTTGATTCTGCTATTACGGCACTCGCTGCCCAAGGCGTTGAATTCAAGGTATGTGGCAATACGCTCACAGCACATGATGTCTCACCTTCGCAACTGGTACCGGAGACAAAACTGGTGACTGCCGGCGTAGTGGAACTGGCAAGATTGCAGGCGAAAGAGGGCTACGTTTACATCCGCCCTTGATCCGGTAACCGGCGGCGTTTGCTACCGCGGACTATAATCACCTTATTCTCCTGTCGTTACTCGTCATTCGTTATCTGGACCATATCCATGCAAGCCGCAGAACATTCCAAGCAACGCAATCGCACCTGGATCAAGGTGCTGGGGTTTGTAATCATCGCTGTCATCGCAGCGGTCGGTTATTTTTCTCTTTCCAACAAGAAAGCGGCGCCGGATGTAACGTTCAACGGCATCAACGGCGAACAGGTAACGTTGCAAAGTCTGCGTGGCAAGGTGGTGATGGTCAATTTCTGGGCGACCAGCTGCACGACCTGCGTCAAGGAGATGCCGGAAATGGTGCAGACCTATAACAAGTTCAAGGACAAGGGTCTGGATTTTATTGCGGTGGCAATGAGCTACGATCCCCCCAACTATGTGCTCAATTATGCGCAGACGCGAAGCCTGCCATTTCGCGTCGCGCTCGATACGAAAGGTGACGTAGCCCGGTCGTTCGATGACGTCAAACTTACACCGACCACCTATGTGATCGACAAGAACGGCAACATTATCAAGCGCTATGTCGGCGAGCCGGATTTCGCCGCCTTGCATCAATTGCTGGAGAAAGCGCTGGCTGCCTGAGTTTCACAGCAGTCGCCACACCAATAAAAAAGCGCCCGTCGGGCGCTTTTTTATTGGTGTGGCGTTGAATGCTATCGCACTGCCTACAGCGAAGTAGCTGCGCTGGACGGCGTAGGCGCAGGTAAAGTAGTAGATGCCGGTAACGGACGTCCGAATTCGATACGTGGCCTCAAGTGTTGCCAGTCGCGACGGGGAAACGCCTTGTCATGGCCTGACACGAACAAGGTGATTTTTGTCAGCCATTGCTGGGTTGGCGCCGGATGGACATAGGGCGCGGTCAGCAGTGCAAGCATGCTGACCATGACACGCAAGGGATTAAATACCTGGTTGCGCAGCGTACTCCCCGCAACCCAGATGAAGCTGACGCTCACTGCCGCCCCCAGCATCCAGCCGGCGATCACTTCAGACACCGAATGCGCATGAACAGCGAGGCGCGAGATCCCCACCACTATGCCGAATATCAGACCGAACAGTGCGCCGATTCCGCGCACTGACCGCGGCGCTTTTTCCAGCATCAAATAAAACAGCACGGGCATGACTGCGGTGGAACGCATTGCATGCCCGCTGAATCCGGTGAAATCGATTGCGCGAATGCCGATACCCCAGCCGATAAAAGCCATCTTGGTTGCCACGACCACTGCCATACCGGTAGCAAACAACAGGCTCCAGCACAGCGCAAGCCGGTTTTCATTTTCGGCAAGCAGCCACGCCGCGATCGCAAGTGCCGCGAAGCAGGTGATAGTGACGTCGCCGAAGCGTGTAATTTCAGACCATTCAATCATAGATACCAATATGGCAAAGGCGCCAATGGGAAGTTCATGCGGATTTGTAACTGATTCTGCAATTGCACCGGATGGCGCCACGCAGGCGTCCGGCGCATTTCTGGACAGGAGACGGTCTTCGGCCGCGTGGGAAGTTGCACCAGTACGCGCCAGCGCACGGGTACATCAGTGTTGCCAGCATCGTGCCACGTATTGTCCCGGCAGCAGGTGGCAGCAGCCTTAATTCACCTCAAAGGCGAACGATGCCCCAATAGACATGTAGCAGGAAGGTGACACTTGGCTGGAAGGAGATAAGGTGCAGCGGCGCATCCATCAACGCCGCTGCGAGCTTGACAATGTCAGACGACCCCTGCGCCGTGCGCCTGCTGGTCCGCATGGTAGGAGCTGCGCACCATGGCGCCGACCGCGGCATGCACGAAACCCATCTTGTAAGCCTCGTCCTCGAACATTTTGAAGGTGTCGGGGTGCACATAGCGGCGTACCGGTAAATGATCGCCAGACGGCATCAGATACTGGCCGATGGTCAGCATGTCGACATTGTGCGCGCGCAGGTCACGCATCACTTGCAGGATTTCTTCATCGGTCTCACCCAGGCCAACCATGATGCCGGACTTGGTCGGTGTTTCCGGGTGTAATTCCTTGAAGCGCTTGAGCAGGTTCAGCGAGTATGCATAGTCGGAACCGGGGCGGGCCTCCTTGTAGAGGCGCGGCACGGTTTCGAGGTTATGGTTCATCACATCGGGCGGCGCCGCCTTCAAAATTTCCAGCGCACGGTCCATCCGGCCCCGGAAATCAGGTGTGAGAATTTCAATGCGTGTCTGTGGAGACAATTCACGGACACGGCGGATACAGTCGGTGAAGTGACCCGCTCCGCCATCGCGCAAATCGTCACGATCGACCGAGGTAATGACAACATAGCTCAGCTTGAGCGCGGCAATGGTCTTGGCCAGGTTTTCCGGTTCGTTCGGATCAAGCGGATCCGGACGGCCATGGCCGACATCGCAGAACGGGCAGCGGCGGGTGCATTTGTCGCCCATGATCATGAAGGTCGCGGTGCCCTTGCCGAAACATTCGCCGATGTTGGGGCAGCTGGCTTCTTCACAGACGGTGACCAGGTTGTTGGCGCGCAGGATGTCTTTGATTTCATAGAAGCGGGTAGTCGGCGACGCCGCCTTGACGCGAATCCAGTCCGGCTTGGCCAGCTTCTCGGCAGGAATGATCTTGATCGGGATGCGAGCGGTCTTGCCGGCGCCTTTCTGCTTTTCACTTGGGTTGTAGGCGGAGGAGGCGAGAGCTTCTTTTTCAGTGGTCATCGTGCAGATCGCTTGTTCAGTTGTCATTTTGGCCATGCCGCAATGACGAGGGCTAGAGCTGGAGTTGTCGTTACGCAGTCAGCAGTTCGGTCAGGTTGTGTGCCAGCGCCAGCTGGACATCGCGCAGCGGCGCGTCGGTGCCCACTGTCCGCATATCCACCGTGGCCAGACCTTCGTAGCCACAGGGATTAATCCAGGAAAACGGAGCAAGGTCCATGGCGACGTTGAGCGACACACCATGATAGGTGCAGCCGTTGCCCCTGACCTTCAAGCCCAGGGCGGCGATTTTCGCGCCTTTCCAGGGACCATCGGCCATGTAAATGCCCGGGGCGCCGGGCTTGCGTTCACCCGAAAGATTATACGCCTGCAAGGTCTGGATCACCGATTGCTCGATCTTGTTCACAAACTCGCGCGCAAACAGTCGCGCGCCCGGTTTGCGCCGCAGATCCATGAGCAGATAGATCACTACCTGGCCCGGGCCATGGTAGGTGACTTCGCCGCCGCGGTCGGTCTGGATCACCGGAATCCCGTGCGCATCCAGCACATGCGAAGGATCGGCGCCCAGTCCGAGTGTGTAGACAGGAGGGTGCTCGACCAGCCAGAGCTCGTCCCGCGTCTCGGCATCGCGCGCATCGGTAAAGGCGCGCATCGCCGCAAACGTGGTTTCGTAGGGTTCGACGCCGCGGTCGGTCAGCAAGGGAGTGCGCATGGACGCGAGTGTAGACCTTAAAGCGGGATCGTGTAGAAGTGGTGCTGGTCCTTGTGCGGAGAATTGTCGATCACTTTCAGGATGGTCGGATCGATGTCGTCCCGCTTGGGATCGAACAGGCCACACAGCCGCATCGCCTTGCGCACATCGATGCTCTTGCCGAGGTATTCAAATACTACCCGCGCGCAGGCTATCGATCGCTGGTTGCTCGATGAAACGCCGAGCATCAGGCCGGATAGGCGAGCCACCTTGTTCTTATAGGTCGGGAAGAGGATGGTCTGCGCGATTTCGTTGCCGGTCAGCGATTCATAGTCAACCAGGAAAATGCGGTCGTTCAGGTAAAACGTGCCGCCAATGTATTTGCACTTGTAGGTCTCGTCCAAATTCGCATGCTGTGGAAAGCGTTCCAGCCGCTCATGGTAGATCGCGCCTTCATGGATAAACATGTGAACCAGTCCGCGCAGCACTTTTCCGGGTGCACTCATTGAGTGGTAATACTCGTAGTAGTAGCCAAGATATTTATCGAGCTTGCCGATGGTCTGGTGCTGCAGGCGGCTGATGTGTTCGCTGTGGACAGCGCGTTCGGTGCGCTGCTTTGGGCGAACCTGGATGATCTGGTGAAAATGCTCGCGCGGCAGGTAAATTTCGGCCGGTTCGACGCCAAAGAAATCGCAGATACGCTCCAGTGTATGGCTGGACGGCTTGCTGGTACCGTTCAGGTAGCGGTTGAACTGAGCCCGGTTGACATTAAGCTTCCGGCATACATCGGCGACCGAGCGGTAGTAGGTGCACAGCATGCGCAGGTTGTCGCTGAATTCGCGCTGGGCGGCGTGGGGGGCCTTGGCGGGAGCGGACAGAGTGGACATGGAGGCATTTCCTTGGTTTATGGAAACTATGATGCTGGTTGGCGCTATTTTAGCATCAAGCAGTATCAAGTCGCGCCAATTAGCGAAATGGTATTCGCTGCGGTTTATCCCTAAAGTTGCCATCCAAGTTGTAGTCGCTCTTTTAACAAAATAGCGACTCCCCAAACGGGGGAGAAAAAAATAAAACACATCACAACGGAGCAATACCTGCGTACCCCGGCACGGCCACGAACCGATACCTGCTTACGCAGAATGACCTCACAAAGGAGACATGATGGTTACCGTAGAAGACTGCATACTGGGAAATAGCGAATTGCATGACCGCTTTTTCGCCGTGACAGAGGTTCTCGCCAGACTGGTATCGAGCGCACCGCGTTCCGTCAGCATCGCCCAGATCGAAGAAGAGACCAGCCGCCCAGAAAAAGAAATCACCAAACTCTGCACTGCCCTGGCTCGCGATGGCCTGCTTCGGCCCGATCCGCATGCGCCCGAACGCTGGATGCTGGCTTGCGAAGCCAGCCTGGTCACGCTTGAAGATGTCTTCCGCTGCGTCCTTGCTACCCAGCAAACGCGTTGCCGTCCCGGCGGCAGAAACACCGCCGATCGTGTACCCAATGACGTTGACCTGCTGGTGATGCAGGCGATGATTGCGATAAATCAAAGCGTGTTCACCCATTTACGCCAGTTCTCCCTAGACCGGCTGAAAATCAGCGCTGCCGGTATGTTTCCAGCGCCGCGAAGCGGCACGCAGAGCCACTTTGCAAACAAGGCTTTTGATGTTGCATTTACGTGATTTCATGAGCACTTAAGCATTCCGGCCGCGAGGCCAGCGACCTTCGCCTGGACGCATTGCGCTGTCCAGGCAAGCTAGTAGTACCTTCATCCTGTACATCCTTAGGAGACAACACATGCTGTTCAATACAAAAATGATCCCGTTGGCTGGCGCAATCGCATTTGCATTCGCAGGCACAGCTTCGGCACAGGAACAAGTCGTCAAGATCGGCCACGTCGGCCCGATCTCCGGCGCGATCGCTCACCTGGGCAAAGACAACGAAAACGGCGCCCGCATGGCGATCGACGAACTCAACGCCAAGGGCGTGACCATCGGCGGCAAGAAGGTCAAGTTCGAACTGCTGGCGGAAGACGACGCGGCTGACCCGAAGCAGGGCACGGCTGCAGCACAGAAGCTGGTCGATGCCAAGGTCAACGGCGTGATCGGTCACCTGAACTCCGGCACCACCATCCCGGCATCGAAGATCTATTACGAAGCAGGCATCCCGCAGATCTCCCCGTCCG
>NZ_JBHTDH010000044.1:0-25400 GCF_042666555.1 Herbaspirillum sp. GCM10030257 | reverse complement strand
CATCTTGCAGCATCGCCTTGTCCAGCGACAGATCGGCGACGAGGCGCTTGAGCTTGGCATTCTCTTCCTGAAGCTGCCGCAATTGCCGCAGCTCCGACGGTCCCATGCCACTGTACTTCTTGCGCCAATTGTAAAAGGTCGCATCCGATACGCCCATCTTGCGACAGACTTCCTCGACCGACGTGCCCAGCTCGGCCTGCTGCAGAGCAAAAGCGATTTGCTCCTCGGTATAGCTGGATTTCTTCACGGCACATACTCCTTCGCGCAATGGCAAATTGTGCCGGATTTCCTAAGTCACGTTTGTCCAGTTTCCCGGTGCAGGGTCACACATCCACAAGCTGTTCGAGCGCCGTTCCATCCAGCATCTCGCACCCCTGAGCGAGATTGCGGCGCACCTGGTTGTCAGTATGAAAAATCGCGTGGACAAGGTCGGCTGGTCTTTTGATAATTCATTCAAGGAAGCGGGAACTATATTGATTACCGGTGCCACACATGAATGCACATTCAACGGTGCAACATTCATTCATTTTTAGGAGAAGATCATGGCACTTGCAGCATTGATTCCTGTAGCTGCTCAAGTATTGGGCGGATTGATGGGTGGCGGCGGCGGTACTCAACAAACGCAGGAAAAGGATCCCAATACACCGGATCCCCATGCGATTGGGAACTGATTGCCCGATATTTTACGGTGAATCACCTCTGGTGAAGAGCGTGCGATGCACGCTCTTCACTATTTGAGTGATCGGTTGGGCAGAGCAAGCCCAATCAGCGATTCACGAACATCATCTCAAATTTCAAAGCGCTAATTCAGCGCGATAGCGGTAGTTCCGGCTTCATCTGGAAGCATACCTTACCCAGAAGGCATCTCCCGATTCGATAGAGACGCAAAGCCCGGTCAATCTGGTGGCCGGTAGAGTGCGCCACGCGCACGATGATCACATGCACACCCTACAGCAATCCATGTAGATATGCACCCGAGCGTGTACCTTGTACAGCAGGGTAGTATTACTGCTTCATAAGCCCATCGCTGCCAGGCTTCTTCCTCCCCTTGCAAGGACGCCCGGCGTAGGGGGAAGTTGAGATGGGGCGGCTCGCGCAGGGGTAGTGCGCTCGAGTTACCGCAACGATGTCTCGTGCGCACTAGCCCTCCCTAACCTTTCCCCTGCACGAAACCTTACAACGAAGTTTTGTGACGCAGTAGTTGGGTGGACGCGTGGACTGTCTCCAGGTATCGTCGTTTTTCTTCAAGTCTTCACCGCGTGGGCACCTGGTCAAGCCAATGTGACGATTCAATTTTTCTGCTTGTGTCCAGATACCCTGCTTCACCTTTCGCTGGCACGACAATCAGTGCGTCGCGAATTTCGTAAATCTCAAGAGTGCTACTTCTTCTTGGCCCACTTTTCGATGTCCCTGAAAGACAGCTTGCCGTCATGTCCACCCGTGGTGGCGGACTCAAGCGTCGCAAAGAAACCTCCGCCGTTTTCCATGATCTTTTCCGCAGCGTTGCGCACATTATCGGATACACGGATTCTCGTCCCGTCGCCTTTGGTCAGATAACCTGTCTCGGCGATTTCTTCCATCTGCTCCACCGAGAGCATGGCGCAACCGGCCTCTGCTTTCATGAAGTCGTGTATGGCGTTGGCCGCCTTATTTCTGGATAGCGGGCGGTAGGTGTAATCGTCACCCTCGTCGTCGATGCATGGCTGATGGCTGGAGAGTTTTCCCTTCTCGCGGGCGACGTTGATGTCGCTCATGGAAAGTTTTCCATCGTGCTGGCCGTTCTTGATGGACTCGACTCGCGCAAACAGCGCACCGCCGTCGGCCATGAATGCCCGTGCCGCAGCGCGTTCCTTCGCCGATATCTGGACGCGCGAGCCGTCCGGTTTCTTCAGATAGCCTGTTTCCGCCATCAGCTGCATTTGCTCGACGGTGAGCATGCCGCCTCCCAGATGATGCTTCTGGAGATGCTGAATCGTCTTCGCAGCACTCTTTTCGGAAGGGCGAAGATCGTCCCAGCATGCAGGCAGTGTGTAGAGCTCGCAGGTCGGGAGCGAAAACAGCGGCTCATAGCTGAATTCATTGCATTCGTCCGACAGCAGGTGTTTCTTCTTCGCGCAGTCGATGTCGCCGATGGAAAGCAGGCCGTCATGCTTGCCGTTGCCGGCCGATTCGACCCGAGCGAAGAGCTCGCCGCCATTGACCATGAACGCTTGTGCAGCGCGCTGCACCTTCTCAGAGACCTTGATGCGTGTTCCGTTGCTTTTCGTCAGGTAACCGGTGTCGGCCATCTCTTTCATCTGTTCGACAGAGATTTTTGCGCCGCCCAACTCTTTTTTCTGGAAGCTTTTGATGGTGTTGGCAGCGCTTTTTGCCGATGGCAGCGCATCAGCTTGCTCCTCGATCAGCGCTTCCTTGAGCCAGGTTTTCAATACCTTCGGCAGACATAAATCATCAATCATGTTCAGCAGTGATTTGAATGAATTCTGTTCCTTTGGATGGCAATGCGGCGTCTGGAAGAACATCAACGATGAGAAATTCTTCATGTATTCCTTGCAGTCCAGGAATCCGGATCCAAACAGCTGCTTGATGTCGATGTTCATGTTCGTGCCTTCATAAAATGCAGGTTGTTGTTGATGAGGCCGGTTCGCCGGGAGGCATGAATGACAATCCCGTCCAGGGCGATTTCACCGGTACACCCATGTGTGACGGACGGGCTGCCGCAGTTCCATGTCTGCCTGTTGAAAAACTTGTGTGGGCCAATGCAGTTCAGTCGAGGACGCTTGTTCCGGCGAAAGCAGGTATCCGGTGTCGTATAGGAACGATTCAAGCACTGCTCGCGTGGCTTTCCTCTTTCCAGACAGTATGCAGGGAACCCATTCAGGTCATGCCGCCACATATGTGCAACGACCGACTGCATGGTGTTCGGCCTCGGGCATTCAACCCGCCCTGGCAGCATGCCGCAGGAAACTGGGGGAGGATGGACATGAAACCACTGCATGACGCCGCCATTGAGCGTCCCGAGAGCGCATTCGATGTGGAACTGGTGATTCTCGGTACGCTCACCAAGGCAGTCATGACCCGGACAATCCAGGTGTTGGCCGAGACGAAAAGCGGGACCCAGAAAATCTGCACGGCTTACTACCGGCGTAGCGAGATGCGCAAAGCGACAGAGGCGGCAAAGGTCGGATGTCGGCACGGCAGACTTGTCTGTCGAAGCCCGCTCGCTTTCCTGACGAGGGACGGCGGGATGGAACCGAGACTTTCGATATAACCACTGATCGATCATGAAATCGCTCAATTCAAATCCTTTTGCCTCGCCAGCTGTGCCCGTCGTTGTTCCGGCAAATCCACGCCATACGACGAATGGGGTGCATCATAATGCGCCGATTGCCACTTCGAGCGACAAGAAGGTCAAGAGCGCGGAAAACTATGGACAGGTCCAGGTCACAGGGTTGCCCATATTTCATGTCTTGGCGGGAGTGTTGGAGAAGGAAGAGCATGACGACCATCCTGCGGATAAACGTGGCAAGCAGGTCCAAGGGAACGTGAAGACACTGAGCCATCGGCTACCGACTACTCAGCGGCGGCAATCCAAGAAAGACGAGAAAAAGGCTGTCAGTGCCGCAGCGGTGCACATGGGAAAGGGTGATGATGAGGAAGAGGAATTCCTGCATCGTGCAGCATCAAATACGCTGGAAATATTGCGCACCCAAGGATGGCTTTCGTTCCGGTCGCTGTTGAGCACCAAATATCAGGATCCCCTGGAACGCTACGCACTGCTGCATGGCATCATGACTGAAGTCGCAAAGGATGATTCTGCGCCGGTCTCTGTTAGACACACCCTGAAGGTGATGAAGTCCGAGCTCCTTCTGAAGCACGGCGAAGCATTGCGCAACGGACTGGCTGGGCGGGATGCGATGCAATCGGCGTTGGACTTGATGTCGGCGAACACCGGAATTGCGCCAGCATCGATACACGAGCTGCGCAATCTGTACGGTGCGAAAGGCAATGGAAAAAGCGATGCGCCCTTGACGGCATACACGCTGGCGAAGGTCTTGCAAAACAAATTTGGCGCCGAATACTTCAGCGGTGCGCTGGCGGACCTGCGCCAGAAGATGGCGATTGATCTGATGCCTGACATTAACCGTTCGAGACAGCGTCTTCAGCCTCCCTATCTGTGGCTGACTTTGTCAGACGCAGCCGCTTTCAATTCCGTGCAATCGAGTTTCGGCATTGCCTGCGACCTGCGGCGTGACTTGACGGAAAAGGCCTTGGTCATGCCCAAGGCAAGCCATGCCACCATTGCGGTCGCATTGCTGGGTATTGCAGAAAGCGGAGGCAAAGGCAAAGGGAGCATTCTGGTGAACCAGATTGTCGATACGCGCAATCTTGATAGCCTCCAGCAGGCAGCGGTGAGCCGTACCATTGGAGGAGCGGTCAGGAAACTGCCCCTCACCATGTGGCCCGCGGACAAACTGCCGCAACGCGCGGAGCTGATTGCCGAACTGGACGAGATGGTGATCGTGGGGCACAAGGATATCCAAACGTGGCAGAAGAGGGCCGAGGATAAAGAACAACAATGGCTCGCCCAGCTTGCGGAGAAAAAAGCGGAGATGAACGATCAACAGTCGAATGCCCGGATCCTGGGCACGGCAGCGCCCGCAGCATAATGCCGAGCTATGTGAATCGTGGACAAATCCATGTGACGGAGACATGATGGACCAACTGGAAATACTAATGAACCTCTGTGCTGTTGCCCGCATCGAACAAGCTGTTGCGAGCCAGCGTCTGGACGACGGGATGCAGATGCTGGTGTATCCGATGGACAGCGGGATGCTCCTCGGCCTCGGCTATGAAGGGAATGAGGCGCATCGCGTGCATGCCGAGGAAATTTTGCGTAGACGTTCTCAAGACATCGAGCAGCTTTGCACATGGCTGCCGGCGATGTTCTCGGATGGAGGGGTATATGTCGTCCGGCGTTTTAATCATATTCCCGATGTCGATGAGGCCCCACCACTCTCTGAGGACGAGTTGACGGCAGCAATGGAGATGCTGGCGTGAGCCTATCCACTGGTTCCGGCGTTGGCCGTGTCGGCCCCGGTTATGGCACCGATGTCGGCGAAATACATACGACCGGCGGAGTTGACGTCCTGCAGCCGATGCTGCGGGAATTGTTGTCTCCCGAGCAGCAGGCGCTGTCGCTGCCGCAACGCGATTCGACCACGACCACGCTCGCACCGCTGACCCGCTTCCTCGGCCCGGCGCTGACAGTGGCCAATCCCGTCTGGTCGGGCGATCCGGTTCCGCGCATGCGGGCTTTGCAAAAAATTCTCATCGAGCGTGCGCTCGCATTGCCCGAAGCGGAACGGACGGAATACCTGGCCGCCATTTCCGTCATCGATCGGGACGTGCAATTGCGCCTGCGGTTGCAGCAGATGTATATGAGCGATGCCGAAATGCATACCCAACCCGAAAAAGCGGAAGGAGCGGCCGCATGAGACGAAAAGTCGTACGCGAAACGGAATCGCGCGAGCTAATCATCGCCATCGGCCTGGTTTGGGGACACCTGAATTCCTCCCAGTTCGAAGAAGCCTGGCAACTGGCGAAAGCCTGTCTGCACATCTGGCCGGACGAACCGCGACTGGCAATGATGTACGCCTATGCGGCGGTCGAAGTACTCGAGCCGCTTGATGACAGGATGCGTGCGCTCCTGAGCCAGGGGAGATGTCCGGAATGGGAGGCATTGGTCCTGCGCCGTGCCGATATGCACAATAAAGCAAAGTCGGAAATGATGAGTTCCTGACGTCTGCAGTTCGCCGGATTACCTCTGGCCGCCATAGCGCAAACACAAACGATTGCAATAACGAGAG
The DNA here is from genome assembly GCF_042666555.1 of Herbaspirillum sp. GCM10030257. Classification (NCBI taxonomy): domain Bacteria; kingdom Pseudomonadati; phylum Pseudomonadota; class Betaproteobacteria; order Burkholderiales; family Oxalobacteraceae; genus Herbaspirillum; species Herbaspirillum sp. GCM10030257. The sequence continues at coordinate 19,530 of NZ_JBHTDH010000044.1, read as the reverse complement.
CAACACGGAGAAAACACAATGAAGCTGGACATGGTCATCGCGCTGAACAAATTCGCGGCGAAAGCGGCGAAGCGCGCCGAATTGTTCGCCGCCGCGGTTGTGATCGCGATCGTCTTCATGCTCGTGCTGCCGATGCCGGTATGGCTGCTCGACATCCTGATTGCATGCAACCTGTGTGTGGCCGGCCTGATGGTCGTGGTATCGATGTACATGGCGGGCCCGACCGCGTTCACGACCTTCCCCGCCGTCCTGCTGATAACGACCCTGTTCCGTCTCGCGCTGGAAGTGGCGACGACCCGCCTGATCCTGCTCGAAGCCTATGCCGGCCACATTGTTGAAACCTTCGGTAATTTCGTGGTGGGCGGCAACCTGGTGGTCGGTCTGGTGGTGTTCCTGATTCTGACGGTCGTGCAGTTCATCGTCATCACCAAGGGTTCGGAGCGGGTGTCGGAAGTATCGGCGCGGTTCTCGCTGGATGCGATGCCCGGCAAGCAGATGTCGATCGACAGCGATTTGCGCTCGGGGATATTGACTGCGGACGAGGCCAAGAAAAAACGTGCCGAGCTGGGCAAGGAGAGCCAGCTGCACGGAGCGATGGACGGCGCGATGAAGTTCGTCAAGGGAGACGCTATCGCCGGCCTGATCATCGTTGCGGTCAATCTCATCGGCGGCATTTCGATCGGCATTCTGCAGCGTGACATGAGCGCCGGCGATGCGATGCGCCTGTATTCCATCCTGTCGATCGGCGATGCGCTGATTGCCCAGATCCCCGCGCTCCTGATTTCACTGTCCGCCGGCATGATCACGACACGCATCGCCGACGACGACCACGAAGAGGGCGAAAAACCCAACATCGGCCAGGACATCGTGTCCGAACTGTTTGCCGAGCCCAGGGCCCTGCTCACCGCATCGGTGATCATGGTGTTGTTCGGCCTGATACCGGGGATGCCGACGCTTGTTTTCCTCATGCTCGCCGCGGCGCTGGCGGTCGGTGGTTCGATCGGGATACTGAAACCGCTTGCCGATGCGCAAGCACAGCATCAGGAGGAAGAAGACGACAAGAAGAATGCAAAGATCGTCGATTTGACCACCTTCTCCGCCACCAAGCCGTTCATCGTACGCATGTCTCCGAATATGCAACTATTTCCGGCGACCGAAGGGATTGTCAGGGCAATACGTCTCATGCGTAATGCCGTGCTGGAGCAAAAGGGTATCCCCGATCTGCAACCTATCGAATTCGACTTCAAGGAAACGGTGCCTCTGTCGCGTATCCAGTTCCTGATGTCCGAAGTGCCGCTCGTCGATGTCGAGATCCGTAGCGGCTGGGCAGCCGTGGTGGAGACGCTGGAGCGCATGACCGAGCTTGGTTTCGAGGCGACGGAAGACAGCATCGCCGGCACACGCCGGCGCCGTGTCTGGGTAAAGATGGAAGAGGAAGAAAAACTCAAGGAATGCGGTATCCGCTACATGCCGTGGGAAGAAGTATTTGCCGCCGATGTTGAAGTGGAGATGCTACGCAATTGCCAGATGTTCGTCGGCGTGCATGAAGTGCAGCGTTTTACGCGGTGGGCGGAACGGCGCTTCCCGGAGCTGGGGAAGGAAATCTCGAAAACCGTCACCCTGCCGCGTCTGACCGAAGTCGTCCAGCGCCTCGCGCGCGAAGGCGTCGCATTGCGCAATGCGCGCCTCCTGCTGGAAACCGTGCTGGAATGGGCGCAAAAGGAGCGCGACTCCGACGTAGTGGCAGACCACGTCCGCCTTGCCTTCAAACGGCAGCTTTGCCATGAAGTCGCGCGGGATGGTCTGATCGAAGTCGTCCTCCTTTCGCCGGAACTGGAAGACAAGCTGCGCAACGCCATGCGCCAGACCAGCCAGGGTACCTACCTCGACCTCGATCCGGAAACCGAACAAGCCATTCTCGACAATCTCGGTACGCTTGCCGGCACTGGCGGCACACCCGCCTTGCCGCCGGTGCTGGTCACCGCAGCCGACATCCGCCGCTCGGTGCGCAAGCTGATCGAAGAAGAATTCTTCTCGGTCCCTGTGTTCGCCTTCCCTGAGCTGACGCAGCATGCACGAGTGCAGCCGGTGGGGATGATCGAAATCTGACGCCGGAGCAAGGTCTGGCTTCCCGGTAGATCTGCCACATTGAATTTCGGCTGCCTTGGCGGTAGATCTTCGCGGACATTGCCGAAATTATCCCCGTGCCACATGGTGCCAGCCAAAATTTTTGAACACTGCATACCGTTCTGCATATCGTTGAATGCACCCGGTGCGTGATCGTTAGTCAAAGTGTGGGAAAAAATCCTGCAATGCGACGGAACCGGAGTCGTCGTATCCGTCACCAATGAGTACGGCTCGCATCCGATGTATGCGGCTGCCAGCCGGCCGGAATTTATCTCGAGCGGGATTGCCGCGCACAGCATTTCAGACCCCAACTTTTGGAGATATAGCATGAGTAATACAATGCCTAGTTACATTCCTGAGCAGTATCACAATCCCCGCTACATTCAGGTAGATCCGGACAACAAAGATCCTGACGTGTATGACGTGGAAACAGGCATGATCATCAACAGCAAGACCGGTGAGATTGTCGGCAGTGCGGACCCCGGCCAGAAAAATTATGACGGCTCCAAGACGGATCTAACTAATGTCTCGTACAAGAAGAAGGATATAGAGAGCGACGCGTCGCAGGTGACGGATTTTTTGGACAAGCAAATTGAAGGCTTGAATGGCAAGATTAAAGACTTGACACAGCAATTACTGAGTGCGCAAGACAGACAGGACCCGAATGCGGGCGCTATTCAAGAGGAGCTCACCAAGCTGAAAAATCTTAGGAGCGAACTCTGGGAAAAGAACGAGAACATCAAGAATGCCAAAACGCCTTCTGAAAAGACCAAGGCGATTGAGGCTGCGCTGCAAACTTCGCTGGAGGCGGATAAGTCGTTGGCTCCCCCGGCGGGAGGCGGTGGTAGCAATCCTCCGGCCCCTAACCCTCCGGGTCCCAATCCTCCGGGCCCCGCTCCTCTCGCCCCTCCCGAGGGGGAGGAGTGGAGCACCGATCCTATGGTCCGCAAAGGGCAGGAATGGCGAGCCAAACACCCGAACGCCTTAGGGATTAAAGGGGGTGGCCCCAAGATGGATCCCAAGATGGCTGCAAACTTGTTATACGACGGCGATTTCGGCCACCACAAGGGGGGCGTCATGGCTAGAATCCGGGAGGTCACCGGAGGAGATGATTTTGTGAGCAGACAGGATCTTGCAGATATCCTTGCAGATAAAGGTAAATCGGACCGATTCAGCGAGAGCGAGCTTGCCGCTATCGCATACCTTGTAGAGAACAAGTTTGCCTTCGACGCAATCGACTCAGCCACTGATGGCGAGGTGGATGGCGTGATCGACTTCGGGGACTATAACGCCGAACCTGGGGATGGTGATTTAGCCAACTATCTTGAAGAGAATGCCACGCTGTGGGGCGACAGCACCAAAAATAAAGCCCCTGAATATGTAACAAGCGACCGCTATAACAAGTAGTATGGTTCCAGCATGGCGGCAGGCGGCCTCCTCAAGAGGTAATCCTTGCATGGCTGGCCTGCGGTAATGCCATGGTTTGTTAGATATGATTCAGCCGGGCGGGACCTGTGTTCACTCGGTTCTCAACCCGGCTGTGCACGCCCCGGTCAGTCGGACACGTAAATACCGGCACGCACACATCGATGACATGTCGAATAGGTCCAGTCGACATGCGTCTCACGTACACGTATTGGCAGTTCAATCGTTGCGTTCAGCAACATCTCGCTCCAGGTGGCGCCTGCCTTACTTTGCATTGAGTGTCTTGTACCCTGTCATCAGAATTTTATTGTCAAGCGCATAGTCTCCGTAAGCGGCCTGGCAAACCAGATTGCGGTCGCGTAATGCCCCAGCGTGTGATAGCAATGCAGACCTATAACGTAACAAATGAAATAGACCGATTTTTTGACTGAATGGGTAGGGTTCTTCTAGCCCAAAGTCCCATTCCCACGGATTTTGCGGCATCACAGCTTCACGGATAGGCGGTCATCCCTTCCCATCGATCGATGGAACCATATCCGGATATCCCGCCACTCATGCATATGAGATAGTCATCGAGCAGGAGCCCCATCATGTATGAATTAAGAATCTTGAGCGGTCTGCATCGCGGTGCGACGCTGCCGCTGGACAATCGTCCTCATGTTCTCGGTGCCAGCGATGATGCCGATGTGGTGCTGGTCGATCCCGGGATCGAGCCGCAGCATGCGACCCTGTCGTTGTCGGAGACCGGCTGGTCGCTGACAGAGCTGAGCGGCAGCATCCTGGGCGCCGGCAGCAATGACCCGCAGTCGCTGATCGACCTTGCGCCGGGCGAGTTTGCACGCGTGTGCAATGTCTGGCTGACCGTGGTCGAGCAGGGCGCACCCTGGGAGAATCCGCCGCCGGAGCCGGTCGACCAACCGATTGACGAAACGGATGCATCGGACCAGATCCCGCTGTCGGAACTCGTGTCCGACGCGCCGCTGGCCGCTACAGGTGATGATGGAGGCGTTTCGGAAGCCATGAGTGACGGATCGGTGACCGTCACCAAGACCGGCAAAACCGTCAAGAGCGGGCGGAAAGTGGTCTATGTCTCGCTGGCGGTCGCGACGGTGCTCTCGGCGGCGGCGTATGCCATCACCTCCAAGCCCGAGCCGACGCGCGAGCTCGCAAAGCTGGATGCGCGCGCGCATATCGGCTCCTCCGCACGGCAGGCGCATCGCCCGGCGGACAAGACTGTCGCCGCCGCGTTCGATGCGGTCAATCCCGACGGCTCGGCGCAACGGCCCATGACGGCGGAGGAGCTACGAAAGGCTTTCCGCAAGCGCCTTGCGGAAGCGGATCTGCTCAAACGCTTCGACCTGAGCTTGCAGGACCAGCAGTGGTTCATGCAGGCAGCGCTGGACGACGACGAAGCGGCGCGCTTCGAACGTATCCTGACCGCTTTCATCAAGACGCACAACATTACTTTTCCCGTACATGCGAAGGTCGGCAGCGCCGAAGCCATGTTGCCCTTCAAGATCCAGCAGGTGATCACTGGCGCGAACGCCAGTATCGTGACGCAGGACGGCGACCGGCTGTATGTCGGCGATGAATTCAAGGGCGTGAAGCTGGCGGCGATCCAGGCAAGCAAGCTCACGTTCACCGGCAAGCGCAAGATTGAGGTGAAATGGTGATCGCGTCCGCTGCGATCGATCCAACAATTGCCGAGGCGCTGGCGGCCATTCGGCCGAAGGTTCCCGAATGGCTGGGCGCGCTGCCGAAGAATCCAGGCTTCACGAGCCGAGGCAAGGTATCGCAGGTGCTGGGCACGCTGATCGAGGCGCACATGCCGCCGGTGCAGATCGGCGAGCTGTGTCATTTGCTCGATCCGGCCAAAGGCGAACCCATGCTGGCCGAAGTGGTCGGCTTCACCGACAAAGCGGCGATCCTGTCGGCCTTGAGTCCGCTCGAGGGCGTGTCCAACCGTACCGTGATCGAGCCCCTGCGCCGCGCGCACATGGTGGAGTCCGGCGATCATTTACTGGGCAGCGTGCTGGACGGGTTTGGCCGGCATCTGTTCCGCGCGCCTGCGGCGAAGGATCATGTCGGCACCTGGCGGGAATGGGTGCCGGTGATTCGCGGCGCGCCGGCCGCCACGGACCGGCCGCGCATCTCGCAGGCATTGCCGACCGGCGTGCGTGCAATCGACGGCATGATGACGATGGGCGTCGGTCAGCGCATCGGCGTGTTTGCCGGCCCGGGTTGCGGCAAGACGACCCTGATGGCGGCGGTGGCGCGCGGTTGCCAGGCTGATGCGATCATCTTTGGATTAATCGGCGAGCGCGGGCGGGAATTGAACGAGTTTCTGCAGCATGAACTGGACGAGGAACTGGTCAAGAAAACCATCATCGTGGTCGCCACCTCGGATCGCACCTCCATGGAACGCGCACGCGCCGCATTCACGGCGACGGCAATTGCCGAGGGCTTCCGCAAGCGCGGAAAGAAAGTGCTGCTGCTGATCGATTCGCTGACGCGTTTTGCGCGTGCACAGCGTGAGATCGGCCTCGCAGCCGGAGAGCCGCCGGCCCGCGGCGGTTTCACGCCGTCGGTGTACACGATGCTGCCGCGCCTGATCGAACGCGCCGGCAGCACGCCGGATGGTTCCATCACCGCGATGTACACGGTGCTGGTGGATGGCGAGAACGCCTCCGATCCGATCGGCGATGAAGCGAAGTCGCTGCTGGACGGGCATATCCTGCTGACGAAGAAACTTGCGGAGCAGGGGCACTATCCAGCCATCGACGTGCTGGCCTCCATCAGCCGGATCATGGGCAACGTGGCGACGAAGGAACATCGCAGCGCGGCGTCGCGCTTCCGCGAACTGATGGCCCGCTATCAGGAAATGGAGTTGCTGATTCGCCTGGGCGAGTACAAATCGGGCACGGATCCGGTCGCGGATCGGGCGGTCGAATTGCGGCCGCAGCAGCTGGCGCTGTTGCGTCAGGACACTTCCAGCAGTGCGGATTTCGATGAAACCATTTCCACTCTGAAGGCGTTGGCCAAATGAACTCGGCGGGCGGTCAGAGCGGATTCGGCGGCCCGCGCGCGAAGCGGGAAGTCATCGATGTACCTGAACCGAAGGTGCAGGATCGGAGTCTCGACAAGCTGTTATCGGTGCGCAAACAACGCATCGACCGGCTGGAACGCGAGCGCAGGGAGATGCGCGACGCATGGCGCAAAACGCGCGCCGCTCTGCATGACCGCAAGCAGGGCTGGCGCGACGCGGAGCAGGCGTACAAGGATTTCTGGGAGGAGGCGCGCGCAAACTTTTTTCAGATGAGCACGACCAGCGGACAGTTTCGCAAAGCCAAGGCGATTTACGAGCGGATGAAGGGCGATGCCGCGCAATTGCGTCTGGAGTGCCTGGATGAGGTGGCGCGATGCAAGAGGGGCCGAACAAAATTCTTTGAAGCGAAGCAGAGGCTGCTGCAGGCGCATCGACAGCAGGAAAAGCTGAGCATTCTGCGCGATGAACTCCTGAAGTTGACCACCTTGAACGAGATGTGACATGACGAGCGTACGCCTGCCTCCCGTTACTTTCCCCGAACCCGAGAAGGCGGCGGCCAAGACCGAGCGCCGCCAGGAGCGGCCGAAATCGTTTGTCCCGCCCAAGCCGTCGGCGCCGTCCGTGCCTTCCTCCCCCCACGTGCCCCCGGCACGCCAAAGACCAAACCCGGTGCCCCAGCAGCGTTCGGGCGAGCGGACTGCCGCGCGCGACAGAACCCACAGTGCGAACCATCCCGCATCGCTCTCGAACGATTCCGCGCAATCCGGTGCGGCGGCGTGTGGCCCGTTTCCCTGGATAGCAGAACGTGGCGGGAGCGATGGGAGTGGTGGCGATGAGGGCAGCGGGTCCGGCGCCGATGCGTCGGGCGGCGTCCATGCCGCGGGGCTCGATAGCGACCTCGATTGCGGCACGCTGGCCGATGAACTGCTGCCGATGACGGCCGATGACGGCATCTTCGAGATCCTGATGCCGAACGGCGGAACCCTGGGTGTGGCCGTCAGCATCCAGTCCGCGCAGGTCCGGCTGCTGCTGAGTCCATCCGATCCCAAACTCGGCGAACGTCTGCGACGAAAGAAAATGGAACTGGAAGGGGTTCTCGGACGACGTATGGAAAAGGACGTGGACATCACCGTGCTGTAGCAGCGCTGCCGGCAACGAGCGCAGCCGGACGAAAGTGGTGACACGGTGAGATGCAGCCAGACCAACGTGAACCCACTCATGCCGGATATCGAATCCCTTGTTGATTGTTTTTCCTCGCCAGCCAGTGACGCGGTAATTCCCGTTACCGCCGCGCTGGCCACGGTAACCGCAGAGGACGCCGATCTTTCCCGCCTGCTCGGACGCGGGTGTTCGATGGCACTGCCATGGCTGGAGCCGAACGCAACGCTTGAACTGCGCATGGCGGACGCTACATCTACATCAACATCGTCCGAATCGCTGACGTTGCAAGGTGCATTCGGTACGGTCGACATCGAAGACGGCGCCCGCTTCCTTCGTACATTGACCGGAATCGACCTGACCGGAGAGCTGCGCGCGGACGATGCACGCTGGACATGGATGCAGGCGGCCTGCATCGGCAAGCTGGCCGGAACGCCTTTTGCCGATGTCGTAGCGATCGGCCGCACTGCCGGGACGCCAGCGGCGAATGTCCGTACATTGCAGCTAAGCTTGCGCACCCGGGGGCATGCAGTCCTGGTACATGCGAGGGCAGTAGCTGGTACATGGCTGAACCTTCTCCGCGCCACCAAATGGACACCAAGCCGGGCGCCTCTGTCCGAGCTCTTCGGCCTGGCAATCGAGATGCCGGTGCGCGTCGCACGACACACCTTGCCTGCAAGCGCGCTGAAGGCAGTCGCCGCGGGCGACATCCTCGTGCCGGACAGTCCGAATTTCATGTGTAACGGCACAGGGTCCATCCGGCTCGGTGCAGTGCATGCGCACGTTCAATACCAAGCGCCATGCAGCCTTAATATCATTGCCCTGGAGAATAGAGTGGAAGCGATCGAACAGAATATGAACGATTATGACGATGAATTCGCTGAATCGCTGGTCGAGGACGCGCAGGAAATCACTGTCGATGAATCGCTGGTCACAGCACTTTCCGACGACGATCCGGGAGAGCACGACGCTGCATCACGCGAGATGGACGCGCTGTCGGACGACCTGCGGCAGGAAGCAGCGGAGCATGCATCCGCGCTCGACACGGTGCCGGTCACGCTGGATTTCGAGATGGGCAAGGCCCGCATGTCGCTCGGTGAATTGCGCACGCTGGGACCTGGCACCATCGTTCCCTTCAAGGGCGGATCGCCGACATCCATCGCCATCCTGTCGGCCGGCCGCCGGCTCGGGTGCGGTGAACTGGTGGAGGTTGACGGTCAGCTCGCGATCCGCATCACGCAGTGGGGCCGGACATGATGAGCGGTCAATACGATGTCGTTTCGTTTGCGATCCTGCTGGGGCTGCTGTCGCTGGTCCCCTTGCTGATCGTGACGACGACGTCGTTCCTGAAGATCTCGCTGGTACTGATTGTGCTGCGTAACGCAATCGGCGTGCAGCAGGTGCCGCCGACTCTGGCGATCTACGGCATCTCCCTGGCGCTCAGCATATTCGTGATGGCGCCAACCGTGCAGGAGATCGGCAAGCATGCAATGAACATCGAGGTGTCGGGTAAGTCGCCGACCGCGCCCGTGATCGAGCAGGCGCAGCAGGCGTTCGAGCCTTTGCGCAAGTTCATGTTGAAGTACAGTCGCCCCGACCAGCGCGAACTCTTCCTGGCATCGGCAAAAAAATTGTGGCCCAAGGATGCCGGCGACAAGGCAACGTCGAGCGATGCGCTGATTCTGATTCCGGCGTTCGTGGTGTCGGAGCTGCAGACCGGGTACGAAATCGGGTTCCTGATCTACATTCCGTTTGTCGTGATCGATCTGCTCATTTCCAATCTGCTGATGGCGCTCGGTATGCAGCAGATGAGCCCGCAGACCATCACGATTCCGTTGAAGCTGCTGTTGTTTACCCTGGTTGACGGCTGGGGCAAGCTGCTCAATGCCCTCGCCATGTCCTACGCCTAGGAGTCCGCACATGTCGGCAGACACGCTCAATTTCTTCCAGCAGGGCCTGTGGCTGGCGATCGTACTATCCGCGCCGCCCCTGATCGCGGCGACACTGTTCGGCGTCGTCGTGTCCCTGATTCAGGCGGTCACGCAGATCCAGGACCAGACGCTTCCGTATGTGGTGAAACTCCTGTCGGTGTCGCTGGTCGTCGCGGGGGTTGGCCGGTGGTTCGGCAGCGAACTGTTGCAGCTCACCAATCAGGCCTTCATGCTGATTCCGTTCGTCGGCCGCTGACCGCGCCGGCTTCTTTATCATGTCAAGCTCACTCCTCGTCGATCTTCAGACAACGCTGATCAGCATGTCGCTGATTACGCCCCGCGCCCTGGTGTGCCTGATGATCCTCCCGGGGTTCAGTTTGCGCACCTTGACGGGCATGGCGCGCAACGGCGTGGCGATTGCGATTGCGTTGCCTGCGGCGTTGCCGACTTTTCTCTATGTACAGCAGACGCCGCCGGATTTCTTCATGGCGCTAATGCTCGTTTTCAAGGAAGCGGGGATTGGCTGCATGCTCGGCGTGCTGCTGTCGATACCGATATGGGCCACTCAGTCGATCGGCTCCATTCTCGACACGCAGCGCTCGCCGATCCAGATCCAATCCAACAATGCTTCCGTCGACCAGGATGCGAGCGCAACCGGTGCGCTGATGCTGCAGGCGATTGTGCTGGTGATGATTCAGGCCGGGCTGTTCGTTGCGCTGGCGCGCATCCTGATCGAGAGCTACGGGACATGGCCTGCATTCAGCCTGTTGCCGCCTTTCGAACCTGGGCACTTCGACGTGCTGATCAAGCGTTTCGGCGAGTTGTTCTGGCACATTATCGTCTACGGCGGGCCGGTGCTGATCCCTCTGCTGCTGATCGATTTCGGCTTTGCCATACTCGGCGTGTTTGCTTCCAACCTGCAGATCTCCTTTGCGTCGTCGCCGGTCAAGAGCCTGGTTGGTCTCTTCATACTGCTGGTCTATTGGCCTACATTCTCGCATCACGCAGCCGGCGATTTTGCGCACATGCTGGATCTTGCCGCCACACTGCTGCAGGCGTCACCCAGATGAGCGACTAGAAAGGCGTGCCGTGAGCGAAGAAAAGAACGAACAACCTACCGACAAAAAAATAGAGGATGCCCGAAAGAAGGGCCAGGTCCCGGTGAGCAAGGACATGGCCCGCCTGGCGTCGCTTCTGGTCGTTGGTGAATTGGCTTTCATGACCGAACCGTTATGGCATGAGGCCATCAATGCCTTGTTCGCACTACCTTTGCCCCGCATCGGCCAGCCGTTCGCTCCTGCGCTGATGGAGATGCTCGTTGCGGCGGGAATTCTGCTCCTGATCGTTTTCGCCACGCTTTTCGTGGTATGCATCGTGGTCGGGGTCGCCGCGCATTGGGGGCAGTTCGGCATGCTGATTGCGCCGGAGGCCGTCACGCCGTCGTTCGACAAACTTAACCCGGTCAACGGCATCAAGCAGCTTTTCAGCAAGAAGAAACTGATGGAGTTGTTGTTGACAATATTCAAGGCGGTATTGATCGGATGGATCGTCTTCATTCTTGCGCGCGACCAGCTGCCGAATATCGTTCAATTGTCCACGGGCGCACCGAAGGATGTGTATTCCGGATTCATCGCGCTGTTGCGCACGATCTTTCACGTCATTCTGGGGGTGTGCCTGTGTCTGGCGATCATTGATTTTGCGGTGCAAAAGCACTCCCACACCAAGTCACTGATGATGGATATGGAAGAAATCAAGCGCGAGCACAAGGAGTCGGAGGGTGATCCGATGATCAAAGGGATGCGCAAGCAGATTGCGAGACAACTCGCGATGTCGGGCCCCGTCGCGAAGACGGAACAGGCCAACGCCGTGGTCGTCAATCCGACGCACTTCGCCGTTGCCATGTTCTACGACCCGGACGAGACAATAGTGCCGGTGGTTCTGGCAAAAGGCAAGGATGACGTGGCGCAGGCGATGATCTTGCGGGCGCGCGAATGCGGCATCCCGGTGATCCGTCATGTGTGGCTTGCGCGAACGCTGTATGCGACGTGCAAAGATGACACATTAGTGCCACGATCCAGCTATGAGGCGGTTGCGCACGTCTACGCCGTGGTGAACGAGCTGCACGCAGCGGATGACGTCAGCCGCTCCGTGGAGCTGGAGAGTCTGGGAGAGCCGCCCGACTCCTTCAAGACTTGAAGGAAGAGTATGAAAACAAACACCCTTGCAAAGAGAGCGACATTACATTCCACGGTTGACAATGCTGACGCCACTCCACCGTCGGCAACTGATGTTGAAGGAGGAAGTCAGTTGACGGGCTCGGTCGTCACTGTCGCGACAGCACAAAAGAATTCCGCACAGCTTAAATTCGGCGATGCTTCCGATGACACGCAGGATCAACGTTGCCGGAAAACGAGTGCTCAGAAACACCTGACCCATGACACCGCCGACCCATCGGAAGACAAGAAAAAGAATCCCGCAGGGGCAGTGAAACCGCATGGTGTGCTGCATGCCAAGGGATTGCGGCACGCCCTCAATGTAGAGCGGTCGCGTGAGGCGAACGGGCAACGTGAGGAAGATCCCGATCCTTCCGGAGATCAGGGCGCGAAGTCGTTGACGATCGGCGACATGAACATGGCAGTCGCATTTGATGCCGTCATGGAAAAAGACTTTGGCAAGGATGAAAAGGTATCCTCCGACCCACGGCCGTCGAAGCGGGGCGATGATCGATTTGAAAGGGAACATGGAACACGCGATCTCTTTTCAGTGGAGGGCACCTTGCCTGCTGCGGAAAGCCGCGTTGAGTATCTGGCAATGGTTGCCGTTCCTGGAGGAACGACACTCGCTTCGCCGCAATTGGGAAAGACAACCGGACTGCGTGCGTTGCGGCCGAAATCGCGTGTCGAGTGTGAGCGCCGCTGCGGATCGGATGGTTTTTGTGATCCGTCCGATGAGCGCGGATGCGGCGGGGAGTTCTGCATTCGCTTGAAATTGCCGGAACTCTTTTGAGCGGCGTTGCCACTCATGAATGCAGTACGCGATCAATTTTTCAATTTTTCAGGGAGAACTATTATGGGTAACGGAGTGGGTGGAGTTGGTGGCGGTAATGTTCATTTTGGTGGACAGGAGGTCAATGTCAAAGACTTGAAACCGGCGGATCTGGAAAAGATTTTTGCGGATCCGAATGCCTTGCAGGGCGAGAAAGACGCGGCCTTGAAGGAGTTGTTGAAACGCCTGCTAGAAGAAGAAAAAGCTGGCGGTCCGGAAGGGGCAGGTGGCGGTGGCGGTCAGAAGGGCAAAGTCGCGGAGCTGCTTGAGAAGTTGAGGGACGGAAGCATTACGCCGGAAGAGATGGAGGAATTGAAAAAATTAACCGGGAAGAGTGAGGAAGAGCTGGAAAAAATGGTAAAAGGCGATGGCGGCGAGGGCGGTGGAGGTACCGGCGGCGACCAAATTTAGTAGTCACGCAGCATGACCTGGTCTGACAAATGCCCGATTTGTACAGGGCATGTCAGACAAGGTTTGTTTTTTCTGGTTTGTGGCAAGCGCAATCTCATCTAACACTACTGCCCGATTTGACAAGGCGATTGTCAAATCGAATCAACCTCGCTATGTGGTCGCTTCAGATAATGTCATACATCTTGTGGCTCGAAGTCGAGTTAAGAAATCTCGATGCAAGGCACTCCTGAACTGTTCACAAAAGCGTGCCAGTAGCAGGATCATTCTCTTCACCTTCCGCTTTGTGCCCGAGTGCGTTTTATCAGTAGGCAATCAAACCGAAAATTTATACGGCGCGGCAGTCCAGCCATGCCATCAAACAGCGCGGAAATGCAATCAGAGCCGGGTCCGAATTCGACGCCCACGTCTGAACAAGTCTGGTGCAAGCGCGTCACGTATTTTCCACCGAAATCACGCCATTGTCTGTGCAATGGTGGCCAAATCAGCCGTCATGCACGGCTCGTGTTACTAAACAATTATTTCCCGATTGAGTCGTTCTGGATCTGGCTTCCACGAGATTCATGTATGAGATTCTTGTGTAAATGCAGTTAAGCAGCGAAAATGCTTTATGCACTGCTTACATTCCGGCGGGACAAATCCATGAGATTGTCCCATGTATATGGGAGGAAGAAAGGCTGAGACCGGGTATAAGATCTCGATGTGGTGTATCAATTAACCCTGAATCGATCATTGCAAGATCCGACAGACCAGTCATCGTTTGTGAAGCGTCGGATACGTTGTCGATGACTGGTGATGGGCCTAACCATGTGTGATGCAGCATATCTTGCGTGATCGGCACATGAGACGCCGTCCAAGGAAACTGTCGGGGGTGTGAGCTGAAATGGATCTTATAGCTGATAAAAAACTCATTCGGAGATTTTTATGAAGATGGTGTTGTGCTTGATTGGACTGTTGTTTATTTTTTTCGCGTCGCTCCTCTGGGTCGCTTCTTCGCCGAGCAGTATCTACTACCTGAGTCTTGGCGAGTTTCTAACACTTTTTACGGTTGGCGCGCTATTGGTGGCGCCACAAGTCATTTCCCAAGCCCATCAATTCTTGACCTCCGGTTCTTCCGACCAGGTGCCATTCTAAGAGCACCTATCAAAATGACGATGGCAACGCGCGCCGACGAAGACAGTACAGACGTACGGCTAGGAGACCTCGGCGACCCCAAGTAACGCGGCAAGCGGCATTTTGATAGGTGCTCTAAGCAACGGTAAACATTCCTATCCGTAGCGCGGGTTTCCACGCATTGGCTGACATGACTTGAATACGAATGTAATAACCCAGGTGGAACTTGATCTTCCTATGCTGCTACTAAAGTAAGTACAGGATATATTTTTACCGTTGGATGCGTATTTGATTAAAGCACGCAGACTCTTAAAAAGAGTGCCATTGCAAACGCGGCACAATTGCTTTGTCCTACCAAGTTGATGCAATCAATAGTCGGTAGCATGATCGGAAAACTTTCCTCAAACGGATAATACAAAGGCGTGATTTTGCAGCGTGATACTTCAGATAAATTCGGTTCGCTTGACGGCACTGCGTCGGCGCTGAAACGGTTTCTGCAAGAACTTGCTGAGCTCACGGGTATACACAACGATGATTCAATGCCGGTACTGGAATTTCGGTTTGACGATGTCGTCGCTCGAGTTTCTCAAACAGTCAATAACGAGCGACATTGCCTGTCAATCATTTTGCAGCTGCCACGTAGCCGGCAAAGCGGTTACCGGACGCGGGCCGTCGAACAATTGCTTTTCTTCGCGGTGAGCATGGTACAACCAGAAGTGCTATGGAACGCGGATGACGGTTGCTATGTCGTTGTTCATTACATACCGACGGAATTTTTCCCGGATGAAGTCAGCATACTGGACGCAATACTCGATACGTCAAACCAGGCGCGTCAATGGCATGCCGCACTTTGCGGGGGCGAACCTGACGGTTCATGAGAGGAACCGAGCCGATATTGATCTGATATCAGTGGTGCAAGCGCGACGCGAATCAGAATTTCGGTTTTGAAGATAAGAACTGGATGAGCTGATAAATCAACTCTGGAAGAATCAACAGGGTGCCGATAACGATTGCCCCAATCAATTCCTGCGTTGTCATGAAATAAAAGTTATTTGATGTCGTGAAGACCCGAACGAATATTGAACAGGAAATGATAAAAAACCCGATTCTCCAAAATAATTTTCTCATTACGTATAGAGTCTGAATAAGAAATATCAGCAAGCGAAATCATCAGCAAATCGCTCGCGCCTAATAATGACAGGACGGAGATAGAGGTCTGCTGGACCGTATTCCAGTCAGATATTGTTCAGCCTAGGTTGACCCGGTCCTTAATGGTCGAACGAGTTATCCAAACGCTTCGGGCAGACATAGCGACATCTTGCTCCAGGTTGTCATTTACAGACAAACCCGCAGCGAATAGAGCGTATTGGCCAGGCGGCGCACAGCGTGCCGCCGCCTGGTGTTACTGCGAACATTCAGCCCGTACCGAAGCGCGTACGCGTGATACGCGGGATCGTACAGTGCCTACGGGGATATGCAGTTGTTCGGCAGCCTGTTCGTAAGTCGATTCGCCATCAAGCACTGCTTCAAACGTGGCACGGATATCGCGTGGTAGTGATTCAAGCAATGCCTCAACCTTGTTAGCGATCTGACGCATTTCAACCAGATGAGCAGGATCCGCGTGCATGTCGACGATCTGGTCAAGCAGTGCATCGTCGATTGGCTCATGCATATGTGCGCAGTTTCGGCGGACCTGATTACGTGCGAGATTGAGCGCGATACCGAATAGCCAGGTCGATGGCTTCGACAAACCGGCGAAACGATCCGCACAACGCATCGCTTCCATGAAGGTGTTTTGCACTACATCCTCAGCATCTTCCGCATTACGCACATAGCGCTGCACGAAACGGAGCAGATGATGATGATGTTGGCGGTACAGCTGGTTCAAGTCGATTGTGTTGCCTGTTGCGTTCTTATTGACTAATTTGCCCTCTGTCGATGCAAGCGCCTTTTCCATCATGTTCTTCTCCCTGGATAATATTCACGTTCAAGTTGGCAACCTGGATATCGGGTATCGCGCTGATTTTTTATGATTGCGATTACCGTGACTTGACGATAGCAGCCGGGATGTGGAGAGTATGGATTCTGTGAGGATTAGTGAGACATTGAGAAATGTTGAGAAAATTGTTCCTTATTTTCATCATTGGATTGGAACTGTGCAAAGACGTTTTCCACGTACTTTAATTTCACTACGCGGATGTCATGGATGCATGGGGCATTTACGGAATGCGAGATGAAATCACTTGGGTAAGACAATAGCTGTCAAAACATGTGTTGAAGTTTTAGACTGCTCCGGGTCCGATCCTCAATGACCATTGACATCAAGCCGGGTGGCACAAGCCAAGGCGTGTTGCGGACGTACGCCTATGAAAACGCTATTGGATGGAAAGGAGGCGTGGCACGATAGAATCACCACATTGAATAACTGATTTGGCCTGGCAATTGCCCGCACCAGATTGGGCAACTGTCAGATGAGATCGCGTCTACGACAACTGAAATTTGCTGAGCGCATGCTGCTTGAATCGGAGTGCACCAAATTAGAACGGCGATTGGATTACCGATGCGCCCGCCAGCGATATGGAAGGTTCCAACTTGCCGAGATCAAGCTTCATCTCTTTCTTCGCTCTCTTCGCTTTTTGCACGACACGCACTACTCCCTGATTCAGGGGGCTTTCGGCGTCGGTAGGTTCTGGCGCAGTGCTTCCCGAGGGCGGAATCGAATTAATTTTCGGACTAACCATTTCCATCTCTTATCTGAGCACAGCCAGTAACGCCGACGCCGAGTGGCGTGCATGCAGCGCTTCACTGGTATTCGCTCTCATGCATGTCTTTAACTTATTGACCAGGGTCGCGCGTGACTCGAGCAGATAATGCAGCCACTGGTCCAGCGTATCGATCTTGAGATCCGCAATGGCGATGCTGACATGGCATATCGCCATATTTCGCTGGACGGAGAGGATGCCGTGCGCCATGCTGGAGCCGAGAAAGTTCAGTTCAAGCATACGTGCAAACATACGCAGACGCGCATCATTCGCCTTGGGCAATGAGAGTATCGGCGTATAGACATACAGACGGCCTTGTTCGCTGTCTTGTTCAAGAAATAACTCAACGCCATCCTTCAAGCGCAAACCTACCGCACCTTGCGTGGATAATTTCAGATTAGTGATGCCGTAGCGATGACCCAGTTCGGCAAGAAGCAAATTCAGTTTTTGAACATCAGGCATGTTTTATGACTGGTACGGCGATATCTTGGCATGGTAGCGCGGCACATGCCTTCAGATGTTCGCGTTATCGGGAAGAGCAGGAAGTTAGCCTAGTTTCATGAGCTTGCATTCACGTTCGCGGCGGATTTCCATAAGCCGCGCCAGTGCAAAACTGCGGGCTTCAACAATGCGCTCCGCCTGCGAATCGAGGCTGCGAAGCTGCCAATGTATTACCATTCGGTGCAGCAACCGGATAAATTCATTCATCTCATCACTCCATGGATTTGGACGTCGTGGACAGTTGTTTCTACAAAACTGCATTCTCAGCAATGAGTGGTAGATGGGGTTTTGCTGGTTCCGTCTGAAATCATGTGTTGGCGCAGAAAAGACAGGTACACTAACCGGTGTTGAACCGCTGGCGACCCCTGTGTCGTCATACATTCACTGATGAAGAGCTCGCCGCGTCACAGGCAGTCGCATGCTCAATGCAAGGCGCTGCATGCAATTATGCGTGCGCACCGTTGAGTGCGATCTGCTGCGAGAGCGGCTCAAGGCATTCCAGCACACGTTCTTTGCCGCTCGAAGCGAAGCACGAGACGTCGAGCAGCGCGGCCTGTTCCTGAAAGAAGCCGCTCCTGCCGAGGAAAACTGGCCCAAAGCGCCGAGGACTACGACGCGCTATTGCCATGACGCCCGCGGGTAAGCCGTGGTACTTTTACGGCAGCTTTCTTTTTAACGAACTACATTCTGCAAATATTCAAACGCTATTTTTTCTCCATCACGTTTGAGCTTAAATCCGACGGTAGATTCTCCTGTAACCGATTCCGGACGATTTTCTCCGGCATCATCTCTGACGATTGGAATATTCTCGGTTCGCATCAGCTCTCTCAAGTCGTCAACGAACTTTTTCCCTTGTTGTGCATACTGATTCGCGCTTTCTTCGCTACAGTTCGGAATCATTTTTTGAAAAACAGACGGGGTCACACATCCACGGACCAGAATTGCTGAAATTTGCTTAAGGCCGTTTTCAATTAAAAGCTCTTTGTATTCCTTTAACGTCTCCCTTGCCTTTGTATTGCGAGAATCAACGTGAAATATGCGGCCATTGCGCTTTTTCTCGTCGTCCGATGCACCCGTCATAATGACTGCAACGCATGGGCCAAGAGCGTTAGTCAAGCATGGATAATCGGTGCGTGACGTTCCTGCGGAGGCCGGGTAATCGCCATTTACCCTATTACTGACCAATTTGTAAGACTGCCTTTGTGAAAGTCTTTCCATAGTCGAAGTGGAAGTGACCTCTACAGAATCCTGGATTTGTTGTGATGCCACGTCCTTCAGAACTTCCAGAAAATCGTGGAATACCAGGAACGGTGCCTGCACACCCGAAAAAATCAGCGTGTTCAGGTTTGGAAAGCTGTCGTCCGCTCCAAGGAGGTCCTGATACAGCAATTCAGCCCACCATTCAAGCGCACTAAAGTTATTTAGTGTGATCGGCAAATCGGCCGCATACGGCAGGACCGCAATGTTATTCTGCTCAAGAAACGCAATTACTTTGTCTAAATCGAGATTGTGCGGTACATGCATGGATTCCAGCGTCGCTGCTCGTGCGCTTTCTGTTGGAACCAATGTTTTCTTTCCTAATGCAAGCGTTATGTTTCTATTAATGCCCTGAAATGGTCGCGGTGGAATGGCGCGATTGCGCATAGCCGCCGATGACTATATGACGTCTTTCCTAAGCCATGAGTTGTTGTACTACTGGTTTAACGCGCAATGCCACTAATAGAATGTGAACCTGCCGCTTGTAGCGTCGAAGCACGCAAGCGTCTCCCGATCAGGTTGAGATGTGAAAACGAAGTCATGGCAGTTTTGGCAAACTGCCGCCAAACGAAGGGAACGAACCGGGTAAGCCAAACCTGTTGCGACCGCGCTACATCCTGACTCTACAAGCTAGAGCATTTTCATGTTGAGTTGCGCCATTAAAGGAGCTGAACTTACAGCAGGATCAAGTGGTCAGATTGGCACTCATGGTGAAGCGGAGGTTGTTATGGCATGGCATCTTGGTCAAGCCTACGGG
>NZ_JBHTDH010000043.1:0-25680 GCF_042666555.1 Herbaspirillum sp. GCM10030257 | reverse complement strand
CAAGATCGACAGCTTTGTCGCGCAATACAATGTCCACTCGCGACCGTTCGTCTGGACCGCCACCGCCGACTCCATCCTGCAAAAGATTGAGCGTCTTTGTAAAGTTATTTGCGGGACACCACACTAGGCGCTCTCTTTTTCTCGAAATTTGGCCATTGACATATATCAAACAAATTTCACGGGAGAAAAGAGTAGCGTGCACACGGCTAGGGTAGCTCCCGAAAAGACGGACTCCTCCACCCGTCCTGCCGATGTGTTTTTTCAGTGGAGAGAAGGAGGTATCTATGAAAAGTAAAAATCACCCGGTTTCTGTCGCTAAGCCGTGCGGCTTTGAGCCTATGCAGCCGCAGACCATTTGAAGCGCCGAGGCGAAGACAACTTCATGACAAAGTCTGCAAAGAAAACAGACGTGGACGTATGGATGCCGCTTTATATCGGCGACTACCTTGCGGATACGTCTCGTCTAAGCACGGAGCAGCATGGTGCTTACTTCCTCCTCATCATGGACTATTGGCGTAATGGTGCGCCTCCCGATGATGATGTGATTCTGGCGCAGATCACCAAAGCTACTGGCGCAGGCTGGCGCAAGCTCCGATCAGCAATGCTGATGTTTTTTGAAGTTGTGGATGGTAAATGGATGCATTCCAGGATCGAAGAAGAGTTAGCAAAAGCCAAGGAGCGTGCTGAGAAGGCTCAAGCCAAAGCACGTAAGGCGGCGGATGCTCGATGGAGTACAGAAGCAGTGCCAGAGCAGCAAGCTGAGCAATGCATTGAGGATGCTCCAAGCAATGCTACAAGCATCCCTCAAGCAATGCATAAGGAATGCCCTTCACCTTCACCTTCACCTCCTTTGTTACCAAAGGAAAGATCAAAGACATTGTCCGGCAGGCCGGACGCGTTGGCGATCTTGGCCTACCTCAATGAACGCACCGGTCGGAACTACCAGCCCGTTGACTCGAACACGAAGCTGATCGTTGGGCGCCTGAGGGAAGGTGCGACCGTCGAGCAGTGCAAAGCCGTGATCGACGCAAAGGTCGCGAAATGGGGGGCTGATGCGCGAATGGACGAATTCCTGCGGCCCAAGACGCTCTTCGGAGCCACCAACTTCGCCCAGTACGCCGGGGAGCTGGGCGTCACCAAGCCGGCTGCATCGAACGACCCCGAAGGCTGGCGCAAAGACCCGAAGTTCGCGGGAGGCAAATGAGCCAGATGCCGCCAACCTTGCCGAGCGGTGCCAAGGCGATCGTCGACATGCGACTGAAGGGCGAAAAGCCAGCCGACATGCTGATCGTCTCTCTGGTCGGGAAGGTTCAAGACAAGCTGATCCAGCAGATGAACCCAACGGTGTACGCCAATGCGAAGCCTGCGGTGCCTTACGACTGGCGGTGGGTCGTACAGCTCAAGCTGTGCATCTACACAAACCCGCTTACTGATTGGCGTCAGACCGCAGCCACGATCGCGAAACATCGTCCGGAGTGGTTGGGCCTATGGGATGTGGACACGTTTGAAGGTGGCGAGCTGTACCTGCTGCCGAAGGTTGAGGACATCGAAAAACCGAAGCAGCAATGGCGCTGGGATATGCATTTTTTGCCCTGGTTGCCTTTCCAGAATCACCAGTTTGCACACGAGGATTGAAGCGTGAACTACAACAGAATTCCCGACACGATTGACCTCTCCGGATACCTGCAGGAGCCAGATCAGGCCCACAAGGTCGACCCGGCAAGAGACTGGACGCAGCCGGCAATCGATGCGTTTTACAAACCGGATGACGCACCAAAAATTTATCTGCCATGGGCAAAGACGCATGCGGACTTTGACTTCCGCCCGGGCGAAGTTTCTCTTTGGGGCGGTATCAACTCGCACGGCAAAAGCCAGTTTGTCGGGCAAGTGGTTCTCGGGCTGATGACCCAAGATGAGCCAGTATGCATTGCTTCGTTGGAGATGCCGCCAGTGACCTCGCTGACGCGGATGCTTCGACAGGCATGGGCGGGTGATATGCCGTCGATTGACTACATTAAACGCTTCTTCGATTGGTCCAATGATCGGCTTTGGATTTATGACCATGTTGGCAGCAGTGACCCGAAAACCATACTGGCGGTGATCCGGTATGCGGTCGACAAATTCAAGGTCAAGCACTTCGTGGTCGACAACTTGGCCAAGGTTATCCGCGGCGAGCAAGGTGCCGACGTCAACAACCAGCAGAAGGACTTTGTGTCCGGCCTATGCGCAGTGGCGCATGACACCGGCGTGCACGTGCACTTGGTCCTGCACGTCCGGAAAGGCGAAAAGGAAAGCGATGTTCCGGGCAAGTTCGACATCAAAGGTTCGGGCGCCATTACTGACCTGGTCGACAACGTTTTCATCGTTTGGCGCAACAAGGCCAAGGAAGAGAAATGCCGCACCGGTGACATGTCGGAAGCGGACGATCCTGACGCGTTGCTGAAGCTGGAAAAACAGCGCAATAAGGGCATTGAGGGCTCTTACCACTTCTGGTTTGACCCAGCTTCGTGTCAGTACCTTCCGCACCGCTTCGACCTGCCGAAGCAGATGCGTCTTGAGACCGGGATCCCGCTATCGGAGGTGGAATTTTGAGAGTTAGTGCCGAATTCATCGCTGATATGCGATACCTGCGCGGGTACTACCAGTGGAATGATGATGACGTTGCCGAGGTCAAGGCATCGTTGGCAAGCCCTGAAATGGTCCACTTTTTCACGGTGTTGGCCGCAGCCCATCGTGCCGGATACAACCAGTGTGCAGCAAACGGGTTTATACGTCTGCAGGCATGGTGTGCGGAGAAGGGATTGCCCGATCCGTTCGGACCATCGTTTGATTTGGTCGTATTGGATGCTATGGCAGTTGAGCCGCGCAGAGCGGCGTAACGGAATCAGGGAAAGGAAGGGGAAATGATAGATCGAGTGGAAATCACGGAAGCAATGGTTGCGGCGGCGATGGCGGCAGGTAAAGCAGCCGGGGTGCTGGCCAGCCATGCCAAACATGCAGATGTTCGCAGAGTCGTATCTGCAGCGAAGGCAGAGTTTTCGGAGCTGGTTTGCGGTCCGCGCTTTGATCTGCTGGTCAATACGACGGTGACGACGAAGAAAGCCCGGTTCCTGGGCGCGACAGATCAGCGCTGCTACTACCGGGTCGAGTGCGAGGATGGACAGATCCTGACGGTGCATGGCAATGACATTCGGACAGCAGGGAGGACACGTTGACTATTCGCGATAGGTTAGTGAACTGGCGGGACGCTGTACGATGGGGCGGACCAGGTAGACACGGCACTTGCATCGGTTCGCTGGAAGGGCGATACCGGCCTGAGAGCTCGAAGGATGCCCCGGCGCGCACGATACGGCCGGAGCCGGACTTTGACGATGCCGAGGCGATCAATGCGGCATGGCTATGCTTGCCGCACCGGGAAAAATTCTTCCTTAAGTTTCTCTATATCGACAATGCAGCGGTGCCGTTCATCTGTCGCAAGTTCAACATTCGGCAACGCCCGACTTCTTGTTTCGACCTTGAGCGAGTCCGGGTAGAGAAGTTTCTTGAAAGAACACTTGCAAATAGGACCAATAATTCCCTTGTAAACGGGCAAGGATTGTTGCACAATGGAAGGACAACTTAATCCCGGTCAATAACCGCGTGCACTGATCCCTAGGGGATCGGTGTCGCCGGAAGAAACGAAAAGCCCGTCCTGCATAACTGCGCGACGGGCTTTT
Organism: Herbaspirillum sp. GCM10030257; assembly: GCF_042666555.1. NCBI lineage: Bacteria > Pseudomonadati > Pseudomonadota > Betaproteobacteria > Burkholderiales > Oxalobacteraceae > Herbaspirillum > Herbaspirillum sp. GCM10030257. The sequence goes on along the minus strand of NZ_JBHTDH010000043.1, from coordinate 21,964 downwards.
TGCGTTGTGGGGGCGGCTTGTCGGCGGTGACTAAAATCGAAGAAATGGGCGCAACCCTGCGTCAATGCTCGCTTTAGCGTGGTGCCCAAAGCGGCCTGCTAGACATCTAGCTGTTCGGGAGAAATTCCGAGAGCTTTTGCTATCAGTTGACGCATATCTGCGGGCAGGTATTCAGTGCGTTCAAGCATTTCATAAACCTTTGGCGTCACGTCGATTCGCTGGGCGACGACATCGGCGCTAAGGTTTAGGTGTTCGCGCCATGCACGCAGGACTGTCCACTGATTGTCAACGATAAGGTCGACGACTTCATCCGGAAGGTGCCCAAATTGGGAGCGCCTGAGATTCATCTTAGCGCCCCATGGCCTTCAGTGCGGCTTGGGCAAGAAAGCCTGAGCGCGTGACGTGCTGAGCTTTCGCTGCAACATCGATGTCATGCAAAAGGTTTTCCGGCAGCGAAATGTTGATGCGTACTGGCTTGCTGTTGATTTTGGTAAGGTCGATGTCAACCATCATCCAGAAGCCGTCTTTATAGTCCGGATGATCCTTCCATTTATCGACCGTGGTTGGCACAGGAATGTCGACATTTTCACCGTCATACATAGTTTCGACAGCGTCTTGCGCCATCGCTGGCAGATCGGCCAGTTCATCGGCTGCGGTATTAACACCAGGTAGATCGGGGAAGGTGGCACCGTAAGCACTATTGGTGTCCTTCCATACGTACAGGGGATACAACATAGTATTCCTCACAAAAGTTATTTCAGATCGGCCTGCTTCAGGATGCTACGCACGGTCCCGATAGGCAGGTCTTTCTTCGGGTGCGGAACAATCACAGACTTGCCAGTGACCGGATTGCGGTATTTGTGGTGGCTGCCTTTGGTAGAGACATGCTCCCATCCGGCCGCTTTGAGTTGTTTGATGATGTCTGCGCTGTTCATGTGGCGATAATACACACCATATACACAAAAGTAAATATAAATGTGTATATGGTGTGTAAATAATTTCTATTTGTCCCTGAGACGAGGTGATCACCAGCGCTGGCCCATTGGCGGTATTGAGTAAAGCCAGCAGCCGCAGACGAGCAAAGGCTATTCTGGACACAGGCGCAGAGGATCGCGTGCTGGCTTCCACTGCAAAGCACCGCAGTGTTCCGGATAGCGCGGGCTGCGAGCAACTATTGACGAGCGGTAAGAATGGAAAGTTCTCAGCATATATAGTGCTGGTGTGCATTCAACGGCTTGATGCACGACGTGTCTTCGCCCGCAACCATCACCGGTTCGCGGGCTTTTTTGTTTGGTGCGATGGGAAATGAATGATGCGTCTCGCTGCTATCGGTAAAACAGTCGTGGTTGCCAACGGCATCCGTGATTACCCGGCCATCGTCACCAGCATTACGACGAATCATATTGTCAATCTGGTGACCTTCGAGGAAGGCAAGGCACCTGAGTATCCGTGTCATGTAGTGATACACCCGGATCGACCCACGGCGATGAATGCTTACCTCAAGGACGGCGGCACACATGCGTACTGGCCTGCATATTAAGGTGAGCGAAAATGCCACGTCGCCCTAAGTCGATATGCAGGCAGGCAGGATGCGGTAAGGCTATCGACGCACCAGGCTACTGTGACCAGCACCGCAAGGCAAAGCAGCAGGCAGACGCAAAGAAACGCGGCACCGCCCATCAGCGTGGATACACAAGCGCATGGACACGTGCTGCACGGTTCTACCTGCAAGCGCATCCCTTATGCGAGCGCTGCGCGAAGGCAGGACGGATCACCGCTGCAACGGTAGTCGACCATCGGATACCACACAGGCTGAAGCAGGCAATCGACAGTGGTATCGAAGCGTTGATAGACGCAGCACGCACACTGTTCTGGGATAGCAAAAACAACTGGTGTCCATTATGCAAGCGTTGCCATGACATGAAGACTGCACGGGACGACGGCGGCTTTGGACGAAGCAGAAAATAGTTCAGAGGACATTACAAACAGATGCGCTAACTGGCAATCACCCCACTTGCCCATCCGGCAGACGCTTGATGTTTTTCGATCCAAACATGCATTATCAGATCGTTGTAATCGTGATCCGGTCCATTCCCGTTCTGCCACATGCCAGCGTCGTCTACATTGACTTTTAGGAAGACTCCATTTGTATATTCATGTGCCTCTACTAGTGTTCCGGTAGAAAGCCTGCTGTCCCCAAAGTACCAGCTTCGCATAGACAGTCTATATATGGCAGGTTCAAGGTAGACATCTCCTACTAACCAATTTGTGGGCAATTTACCGATGTCGCCGTCACCGCCCAGTGTCCCGAATGCGATTCCGTTATCTGTCTCTAAGCGGCGGTAATCTATTTGAGCGCTTTGTGCCAAGGATGCATGAACTTCGTCAATTCGAATAGAAAAGCGGTGACCTGCCGGCGCTTTGATAGTCAGTGGAGATGCCGACAATTTACGCTGGTACAGCTGACCAACGTGATTGCCCATATTTGGAGGAGTCGGATTCCAGGTTGGCATACAGTTCCTTTGGATGTGACGTCTAATGGTTATTCTGTGATACCTACTTACAATCACACTTTGACATTTTGACGCTTGCAAAATTTGACGTTTATCAAACTTCCAACGTGTCATAACGTGCTGCAGAAGAGAAGAGGAAGGGCGGGTAAAAACTTAAACCGGCCTTTTCTAAAGACCGTCGCCCAAGTCGTTTTTTTGCGCATGCAGGTTAGAAAAACCGTTTTTTTGAGGACACATCATGCCCGGCCCACCTAAGAAGCTGGCGCAACTGAAGAGCATATCCGGCACCAATCAACCCTGCCGGGAAACGGCTCCGGGAGTTGAGTTGCCGACGCTTGATCAAGTGCCAACTGCCCCCGACTGGCTGCCAAATGCGCACGCCGTCAAAGAGTGGGATCGGCTAGCCACGATCCTGACCAATAACAAATTGCTGACCGAGGGCGCGCTGTCCGCACTCGGCATGCTGTGTGCCCTGCACGGAAAAATGGTGCAGCTATGGGCAGCCGGCGAGGCACCGACCGCGAGCCTGTACGGCCAGTATCGAAACATGGTGAATGACTTCGGTTTGACGCCGGTCGCACAAGGCAAGGTGAAACCAAGTGGCGAGGAAAAGAAAGGAAACAAGTTCGCAAACAACGGAAGGCGGACCGCGTAACTACGTCCAGATTGCAATCGACTATGCAAACGATGCAGTCAATGACAAGCAGGGCAAGCGGTTCGGCAAGTGGGTGCGGCTGGCTGCGAAGCGGTTTCTCAATGACCTGAAGCGGGCGAAAAAGAAGGGGAATTCCTTCATTTTCGACGAGTGGCACGCGGTTGACGCATGCGACTTCATTGAAAAATTGCCTCACGTTGAAGGCGAATGGGATACGCCGACGGTGATCATGCACCCGTCGCATGTGTTCTTCGTCGTCAACCTGTTTGGCTTTCGCAATCTGGACGGTACGCGACGCTTTACCACGGCGCTTTTTGCGGTCGCACGGAAGAATGCCAAGTCGTTCCTGTGCTCTGCGGTGCTGCTGTATTGCTACTGCTGCGAAGAGACGAACGGGCCGCAGGTAATCAGCGCAGCGACGACCGGCTCCCAGGCGCGCATTGTGTTCAATGTGGCCAAAAAGATGGTCGAGCGCACGCCGGATCTGCGCGAACCCTTCACGCTGGAACCGTTTGCGAACGCCATTGCCCGGTACGAAGTCGGCGGCACGTTTAAGCCGATCAATGCGAAGGCCAGCACGCAAGACGGCCTGAACCCGTCGCATTGCGGTATCGATGAGATCCACGCACACAAGACGCATGATCTGCTGAACGTGCTGAAGTCGGCGGCCGGCGCACGCAAGAATCCGTTGTTCCTGTACACCACGACCGAGGGATATACGAACCCCGGTCCGTGGGGCGAGATCCGACACTTCGCGAAGCAACTGCTGCAAGGCGTGTTCGAGGCTGATCACTTCCTGGCGGTGTACTTCGCGCTGGACGAAGAAGACAAGTCAGCTGGCACGCCAGCCGACGACGACTTTGATGAAAGCAAGTGGATCAAGGCCAATCCGCTGATGGAGGTCAACCCACTGCTGCTGAAGGAGCTCCGGAAGGAAGCGATCGAGGCGAAGGCAATGCCCGGGCGCTATGCCGAATTCAAGATCAAGCGGCTCAACCGTCCATCGGCGCCGGCTACCGCATGGGTGAACCTGCAGAAGTGGGCGAAGTGCAATGGAGCTGTGGATCTGGAATGGCTACGCGGCAAGCCGTGCGTGATGGCGTTCGACCTGGCGTCGACGACCGACCTTGCATCGCTGCGGCTGACTTGGCGCGTTGATGGGGTTTATTACACATGGGGAAAACGGTACGTACCGGCTGATGCAGTGATGCAGCGCACCGAGCGCGGTACGGTTCCCTATGCGGCATGGGTGGAAAGCAAGCTGATCACCCAGACCGAAGGCGACGTTACGGACTACGCGGTTATCGAAGCCGATGTAGTTGAGTTGGCAGACCTGTACACGCCGCAGGAAATCGCCTACGACCCATGGAATGCAACGGATCTGGTCAATCGACTGGTCGCGCGCGATCTGCCGATGGTGGAGTTCGTACAGGGGCCGAAGAGCTATCACCCGGCAATGCAGGAATTGGAGCGGGCATACATCGGCCAGAAGCTGAGGCACGGCGGCGACCCGGTCCTGACATGGTGCGCATCCAATCTTGTGGCGCGCACAGACGGAAATATGAACACGGCACCCGACAAAAAGCGCTCTGCCGAAAAGATTGACGATGTCTGCACCCTATTGATGGGCGTCGGACGCCTGATGTCGGCAACAGACGACCAAGGCAGTTTTGACGATTTCATAAATGACCCGATAACCCTATGAATTTTCTCCGTACAGCCCTTCAATGGTTTGGCCTGGCCGATGCCATGCAAGACCGCAGTGGCGTCCAAAATTCGGGTCCGAGCTCAAGCGCGCATGTTGAGACGCCGATGCTGGGCGCCGAAGGTGCCTTGCAGATCGCTACCGTTTGGGCCTGCCTGGACTTGCTGACCAAGACAATCGCCAGCTTGCCGCTTTTTCTCTATGAGGAAATCGGCGATGGCAAGCGGACGTTGGCGCGACGGCATCCACTTTGGTATGTGCTGCATGACAAGCCGAATCGCCGCATGACGGCAATGGTGTTCTGGCAGGTCATGATGCTCAATCTCTTCCTGCGCGGGAACGCGTATGCGAGGATTGACCGCAATGCCAAGAAGGATGTGATTGCGCTGTGGCCGATGATGGCCGACCAGATACAAGTCCATGTCCTGACCGATGGGACGGTCGTCTATCAATACTACAAAGACGGCAATATCACGGTCCTGCATGAAGACAATGTTGTCCATATCCGATTGATGGGGAACGGCACTATCGGTTTGTCGCCGCTTGATCACATGCGGTCGACACTGGGCATTTCCATCAACGCACAAAATCACGCGTCTCGGACGTATGCGAATGGTGCAAAGCGCGCCGGTGTGCTGATGATGGACAAAGCCCTGTCGCCCGAGCAGCGCACCTCAATCAAGGCGAAATTCGCTGACCTGGTAGAAGGTGACAGCAGCCCGCTGAAGGTTTTGGAGTTCGGCGCCAAGTATGAACAGCTCAGCATGTCGCCGCAGGACATCCAACTGCTTGAAACGCGGCGCTTCTCGGTCGAAGAAATCGCCCGCTGGTTCGGCGTGCCGCCCATCATGATCGGTGACATGTCGGTATCTACTACGCTCGGCAGCAGCACAGCGGAGATCATCGAATTGTTCTTCAAAAAGGACATCCGCCCGCAGCTGGAAAACATCGAGCAGGAGCTCAAAGCCAAGGTGTTGAACCCTGCGCAACGCACCAGAATGACGGTCGAATTCAGTTTCGACGCGCTTCTGCGCTCAAGCCTGAAGGACCGCATGGAAATCTATGCAAAGGCGGTGCAAAACGGCCTGAAAACACGCAATGAGGTCCGCCAGCTTGAGAACGACCCACCGATTCCAGGCGCGGATGCACTGACCGCACAAACCAATCTCGCACCACTTGAAATGCTCGGCAAATTGAAGCCGACAGGGGGAAATAATGGAACACAAGACGCTGTCTCTCAGTGATTCGCAAATCAAGCTGGAAGGCGAGGGAAATCGCTTTTGCGGCTATGCATCCACGTTTGGAAACGTCGATTCCTACGGTGACACCATCCTGAAGGGGGCCTACGAAGAGACATTGAGCATCAATGGCGCGCCAAAAATGTTCTTCAACCATGATATTCATGGTGTTCCCATCGGTGCGTGGAAGGCCGTCAAGGAAGACGATCACGGCCTTTATGTCGAAGGCGAATTCACTCCCGGCAACTCGCTTGCGGAAGAGGTGAAAGCGGCACTGAAACATGGCACTGTCGACGGTATGTCCATCGGCTACCGGCTTAAAAGCGGCGATTATCAAGAGACAGCGACCGGCCGCATCATCAAGAAGGTGGCGCGTCTACCGGAAGTCTCCATTGTGACCTATCCCGCCGATTCATTCGCCCGCGTTGACCTGGCATCTGTCAAAAGCGAGGTCGACGAGATCAAAAGCATTCGTGATTTCGAACTCTACCTGCGGGATGCAGGCGGAGTTTCCAAAGGGCTGGCAAAGGCGCTTGTCAGCCGCGCAAAAGTCCTCTTTTCTCAGCGGGATGTTGAGGAATCGGACCAAGCGAAGCAGTTCCAGGAGCTTAAAACCATGTTTGACAGCTTCAAAGTTCCAGGTTCGCTTAACGGCTAACCGCGCTAAACCCCGATCTGGCTCGCATTTGCGGGCTATTTTTTTGCCCATTTAGTAAAGGATTTACCATGGATTTCGCACAAGTTCAGCAGCTTTTCAACGGTCTGGAAGGCAAAATCGCTGCATTTCAGGAGAAAGCAACCGAAGAGCTCAAGACAGCCGGTTCCGTCTCGGTCGAAACGAAGAACGCCATCAAAGCACTCGGCGACCAGCAGCATGAGTTCGCGTCGCGCCTGGCTGCGCTGGAACAAAAAGGCTTCCACACTGGCGAGCCCGATGCCAAGAAGGATGATTCGTGGGGCGAACAGTTCATCAAGAACGCTGGCTACGGTGAATTTGCCGGTGGCCAGCGCAGCAAGTTCCGCGTCGAGGTCAAGAACACCGTTTCCGGATCTGACATCACCGTTGCGCCGGACCGTCGCCCGAACATCGTTGCAGGTGCATTCCGCCCGTTGCGCATCGAGCAGATCCTGACCTCGATTCCAACGTCGTCCAATGCGATCGAGTACACCCGCGAAAACGTCTTTACAAACAACGCAGCAGAGCGCGCTGAAGGCGGTCAGATGGGTGAATCGGCGATCACCTTCACACTGGAAACCATGCCGGTGGCGAACATTGCGCACTTCATCAAGATCACCAAACAGCTGATGGCTGATGCGCCGGCATTGGCCGCATACATCAATGTCCGTATGCGTTACGGTGTCGACCTGAAGGTCGAAAACCAGATCATCAACGGCAACGGCACCACACCGAACATCGGCGGCTTCTTCAAGGCGGGCAACTTCACCGCGCACGGCTACAGCCTGGCGACCGGTGGCCAGAAAGCCGACCTGATCCGCCGTGTGATCGCCAAGGCAATGACTTCCGACTATCCGGTCGACGCGATTCTGCTCAACCCGTTGGATTGGGCTGAAATCGAGCTGGAAAAGGACGACAACGGCGCTTACAAGAACTCCGGTGGTCCGCGCGCTTCCATGGCTCCAATGCTCTGGGGTAAGCCGGTGATCGAATCGAATGCCGTTGTAGCCGATACCTTCATGGCCGGTTCGTTCTCATCCGGCGCCACTTTCTGGAACCGTCAGGATGTGGTGATCGAACTGTCTGATTCGGACGGCGACAACTTCCAGAAGGGCTTGGTAACCATTCGCGCAGAACGTCGCGCAGCGCTGACCGTCGAGAAGCCGGCAGCGTTCCAGGGCGGCGACCTGACACCAGCCTAACCAGTGGGGCCCATTTAACCGCGGGCCTCATTTTCCCAACTCAGTGGAGTAGCCATGCAAACTAAAGTGAAGATGACCCGCCTCTGCGTTAGCCCGGTGTTCGGCAATATGGGCGAAGGCGATGTAATCAAATGCGACGCCGAGTTCGCAAAACATCTGGTGGACGAACTGAAGGTTGCCGAGTACGTGACATCCGAAGGTGACACGACCACCGAAGCCACGTCTGAGCAAAAGCCAGTCGCTGCGAAGACTGCACGCGAGAAGAAGGCGAAGTAATGGCTTCACTTGTCACCATCGCCGAGGCGAAGCACCACGCGAATATCGATCCGTCTGGCGATGCTGCGTTTGATGCGAAGCAGGACACGTATATACAGCTTCTATTGAACGCAATCGAGGTGGCTACGGTGCAAATTCTTGGCCAAGCGCTTTCAGAGTATGACGCGACCGCTACACCAAGCCCGCTCGATGCAATCAAGGCGGCGATGCTGCTGCAGTTCGGCGAGCTGTATAAGAATCGCGAACTGTCGAGCGCGCAACAGCGCATCTACAACGACCGCGCTTACTGGAATCTATTGCATCCGTTTCGGGTGAATTTGGGGATCTGATGGACGCCGGACCGATGGATAAACGCGTCACCCTGGAAGAACTTACGCAGGGCAAGGACGCATCGGGCGGACGCATATCGACATGGACTCCCGTCACTCAGGGAACCATCGCTGCAAGGGTGTTGCCGATGAACGGAAACGAAAGGTCGACTACATCCAAAGGCGGCGAGGTATCCGAAGCGCGCACAGAGTTCGCCATCAGGTACCGGCCGGGCGTCACATCGCTGATGCGCGTTGTCTACAAAGGCGCGTATTACAACATCAAGCATGTGAAAAACGTCAATGAAGCCAATGAAACGCTGATCCTGACTTGCGACACCGGGGTAAATGATGGCTGAAAAGGTCGAAGGGCTTGCCGAGCTCCGGACGCAGTTCGCCAGTGTCGGCACCGAAATGAAGACCCGGACCGCTCGCGGCATGGTGGTGTCGGCTGGCGGGGTACTCAAGCGTGAAGCCAAGCGTCTGGCGCAAGAACACGGCCTGCTTAAAACCGGGGCACTGATCAACAACATCGCGATCAAGCGCGAAAAAACACCGGACGGTATAGCGCAATATCACCTTGGTGAGCGTCATGGCCGGGACCTTGGGCGCAAGGCAGAAAAGAAACTCGTCGTCGGCAAGTCTGGCCGCATCGTTACCCGACGTGAAAACGACCCGTTCTACTGGTTCTATCACGAGTTCGGCACCAAGAAGATGCAGGCCCGCCCGTACATTGCTCCCGCTCTCGAAAACAAGCGTGACGCTGCGATCGAGGCGATGGAAAAGCGCCTGGCACGCGACATCGAGAAGGCAAACAAGAAATGACAATCGAAGAGTCCGTCTATACAGCGTTGCATGCGGTACTGCCGAACACGCACGCGGTGGAACTCCCGAAGCGTCCGACATGGCCCGCGATCCTGTTCGACATCGAGTCCACGCCGGAAGATGGCTGGGGCGTCGCGGTCACCTATGAGCAGCATGTGATTGCGGTGGTTACCTTCGGACGCAGCCTGGCAGCAATTAAGGCCATGCGCGCATCGATTACGGCGGCGATGGAAGCGATCCCTGGCTACATGGCAGCGGAGGATCACGGCGATGCGGACTACGAGGGAGACCCCGAGGTCTACGCCTACTTCCAGAATTACCGGATTCGAACGCGCACCCTGTAAATCCTCACCCTCAACGCCAGCCCGCACATGCGGGCATTTTTTTTGGATGACGCCATGAAAAAGACAGATACCAGCAAGCCGCAACCCGCTCCGGAGCCTGTAAAGGATGCGAGCAAAGTATTGACCACCGATGAACATGCCGGGCGCGGTGGATCGTATGTGTTTGACCCCGCAACCGGCAAACGTTCTCCCGCATCCGAAACCCAGACTGAAAAGGTACCGACATGACCGCAAAACTAATGAAGCAAGCGCTCTTGCTTGTGAAGATCCAGCCGATCGCAGGCACAGATTCCAACCCGACTGCGGCACTGAATGCCATTCTGTGCAAAGGCGTAACACCGCAACCGCTGGTGGCAAACTTTGCCGAGCGCGACAACATCCGTCCGTACTTTGGCCAGAACGGCAAGGTGCTGACGGACATGCACAGCGAGTCCGAATTTGAAGTCGAATTGGCTGGAGCCGGCGTCGCCGGTACTGCTCCGAAATGGGGTCCACTGATCCGCGCGTGCGGCTTTGCCGAGACCATTACCGCAAGCACTGACGTGAAGTACAACCCGATCACCGCCAATCAGGAAATGGTGACCGGCTACTACTTCATCGACGGACTGCGCTTCAAGATGCTGGACTGCAAAGGCAATGGCCAGATCACGATGAACGCCAAGGGCATCCCGATGCTCAAGTTCAAACTGACAGTGCTGTATTCGCCGGTAACGGATACGCCTATCCCGGCCGGCACCGACTACAGCGGCTTCACAGAGCCGGTCGCGGTGAACAAACTGAACACACCGACTTGGTCTTTGCATGGCTATGCCGGCGCCGTGGAATCGCTGTCGTTCGACTGCGGCAATGAAGTGGTCTATCGCAATTTGATCGGCCGCGAAAGCGTTTCCATTCGTGACCGCAAGATGACCGGAAGCATCAGCATGGAAATGACCTCTGTCGCGGAAAAGGATTGGTTTGCGACCGTCATCGCCAACACGAAAGGCGCACTGCAAATCGTGCACGGCACCGTCGCCGGCAACATCATCCAGATCGATGCGCCGAAAGTGCAGCTGACCGACCCGCAAATTTCCGACTCGGAAGGCATCGTCATGCTGGGCGCCAACCTGGCATTGGAGCCGGACGAAGGTAACGACGACATCCTGATCACCGTGAAGTAATTCGTACCAAGGCCTGCTTCAGACGCGGGCCTTTTCTTTTGTTTCAACCCTCTTTGATACTGGAATCCACAATGGCATTCAAACTTGCACTGAAACCGACTTACAAAACCAAAATCGTCGTTGAAATTCCGAATGATGCCGGCCGCAAAGACAAATCCGACTTCATGGCTGAGTTCACCCGGGTCGATATGGATGAGATCCAGGAGCTGAAGACGCTGCCGCAGAAGGAAGTTCTGGAACGCGTGCTGGTCGGTTGGTCCGCCCTGGTGGACGAGACCGGTCACGACGTGCCGTTCAATGCCGCCAATCGCGATGCACTGCTGAAGATTCCGCAGGCATTCGAAGCGCTGGTAGAAGGATTCTGGACATCCATCTTCAAGGCACGCGAAAAAAACTAAAAGAGGCGGCCCGGTTCTGGGCGGGTGACCGGGCGCCGACGAATTTCGGTTTTACCGCGACGACCGTTTCTTTGCTGGAACTGGCCGGCGCACCCGCTGAAGTTATTCAAGCCGTCGAACAAAAGGCATCGCCAAACGTAGACGAGGTGGTGTGCTACGTCTGGGAAGAGAACTGGGAGTCGCTGCAGTTCTTCCTCATGGTGCAGTCGCAATGGATCATCGTGGCTAGTCTCACTAGCGGTGTACGGGTAGGCCTGGACTATGCGCGCATCGAGGCGGCAATGCGGATGGACGGCATACCGCGAGCTGACCGCAAGATGCTGTTTTCAGACTTGCGTGTCATCGAATCTGCTGTCCTGGAATACGACAGCGATAAGAAAACATAACCAAACCCGCTTCGGCGGGTATTTTTTTGGGCATACACATGGCAGGCGCACTCGGTTCATTGGTCGTAAAGCTCGCGCTCGAATATGCGGAGTTCACGAAAGGGCTGTCCAAATCGGATCAGGATGCGCTCAAGTTTGCCCAAAACGCGCAGAGGCACATGGACACCGCCAAGGCGGCAACGTCCGAGTTCTTTGGCGGCGTGTTGAAGGGCGCGGTAGGCGCTGCCGCTGCCTATGTGGGCGTGACCCAAACAATCGACGGACTACGTACGTCCATCGATGGCATGGACGCCGCAAACAAGATGGCATCCCGGATCGGCATCAGTACCGACGCCGTCCAGAAATTCACCTATATCGGCGCACTGGCCGATGTGGGCGTAGAAAGCCTGTCGACCGGCTTCAAGAAACTCTCCGTCAACATGCTTGAGGCGGCCGGTGGAAGTAAAGACCAGGCGGCGCTGTTCAAGGGTATTGGCGTTGAAGTGACGGACGCGGCCGGCAACATCCGCGACTCGGAAGAGGTCATGAACGACATCGCCGATGTCTTCGCCAGCATGGATGACGGGGCCACGAAGACGGCGCTCGCGGTAAAGCTGTTTGGCAAGGCTGGCACCGACATGATTCCGGCACTGAACGGCGGCAAAGAGGCGCTTAAGCAGGCATCCGATGAGGCGGTTAAATACGGCCTGGTCATCGACAAGAAAGTGTTGCCTGGTGCTGAGCAGTTCAATGACAACCTGTCGCGCCTTGGAAAGATCACCGAGGGCACGTTCAATCAGTTTGCAGAGGCATCGCTGCCTGTTCTGGCGCTGTTCACCGATGCGCTGGTGGAATCAGCGAGTGGAACCGATTCGCTGAACCAGGGCGCGCAACGGCTGAAAAAAGATGGCACGCTGAAGGAATGGGCTGTTGGCGCGGCCAAGGCGATCGGCTTTGTCGGCGACGCCGGGCAGGGCGTCTATCGCGTGTTTGAAATCATCGGCAAGCGCTTTGGCTCGCTCGCAGCGGCGGCGGTCCTCGTTGCCCAAGGCGAGTTCAAGGCAGCCGGTGCGGCGCTTGACGCGTTTGAAGATGACAAAGAAGACATCCTTAACCGGAAACTGTTTTCGACCACGCTCAATGAGAAGCTGGCTTTACTTGATCAGAAATCCGGCCAGCAGGAACAGAACGCTGCAGCCAACGATACGGCCCGTAAAGCGCGGACTGCGCAAATCGCCAAACTATTGGGCGAGCAAGGCAATGCGGCAAAGAAGGCTTCCGATGACTATGACCGCCTGAACAAATCCATCCAAGAGCGCATTGCCATGGCGCAGGCTGAACTTGCAGTCGGCAAGCCGCTGTCGGCAGCGGAAAAAGAGTTAGCCAAGCTGACAATCGACTATGAGAAAAAGCTGATCGATCTGTCGCCAATGCAGTATGCGATGGCAAAGGCCGATCTGGAACGGGCGCAGAGCCTGGAAAGCCTAGTCGAGGACAAGCGTAACGCTGTGAAGATGGCCGACGAGTTAAATAACGTTGGCAAGAAGGAAATCGAAACACTTACGGAGCAAGTTACTAAGCAACGCGAGCATATCGCCGAAATTGGATTGTCCAAAGAAAAGGTCGCTGAGCTGGCCGCGAAGAAGCTCGAACTCGCTGCGGCGGCCGACGAGGAACTTGCGTCCAATCTGCGTTCAGCCGCAGTGTATGCGGGCGCTTTGCATGACACGTATGTTCAGCACGCTTCGGATCTGGAAAAGGCCGCGAAGCTAAAGCGAGAACTTGCTGCCGGCCAGCGTGAAGGGGGTGAAAAGCAATCCCTTGACGACCTTGGCAAGAAGGCTGCGGACGACCTTGACAAGTTTCTGGACCCAACCAAGGCAGTGGAATTCGGCGATGCATTGCAGGATGCGTTCAAGGGTGCCGGCAACGCGTTGAACAAACTGACTTCGTCACTTGACACCTTTGGCCGCAAGCAGTCCGCCATCGAGAAGGCACGTGCTGATGCGTTGATCGCGCGTCTGGCCGGGAAGAAGACCGAGGAAGAATACCTTGACGCTATTTCCAAGCTGAACCAGGCGGATGTGAAGAATCAACTGCGCGGCTATGGCGATATGGCCGGCGCTGCAGCGACGTTCTTCAATGAACAGAGCTCTGCATACCGGGGCTTGATGGCAGTGTCTCAGGCCTTCCATGCTGCTGAACTGGCAATGACCATTGCTGAGACAGTGCCGAAAGCCATTAACGCAGTTCTGAACCAGTCGAATGGCGATCCTTACACCGCGTTCGGCCGCATGGCTGCCATGGCGGCGGTTGTTGCCGGCCTGGGCGTAGCAATTGGAGGCGGTGGCGGTAAAGCCAGTTACGTATCCGCTGCTGACCGTCAGAAGCAGCAAGGCACCGGTACCGTGCTGGGCGACGAGGATGCAAAATCGAAATCGCTTGAGAAGGCGACCGAGCTGCTGGCCAACAATTCGAACATCGCTCTTGAGTATTCCAGCAAGATGCTTTCCGCACTGCGCAGCATTGATGTCGGTATCTCTGGCATGGCCGCTTCTCTATCCGGCACTGCCGGTGTACGTGGCACTTATGCCGACCAGGTTGCATATGGCGTCAGCAGCAAGAAAGGTTTTTTCGGATGGGGAAGCAAATCTACCACCCTGGAAGATTCTGGCATCGTTTTTGACCGGGCCCTACTTAACCCTAATGAGACTGCGAACGATCCGTCTGCGGCGAAATGGTATGCACAATCGATCGGCGACATTCTTGCCAGTGGCCAGCTCTGGGCGCGCGGTTACGGCACGGTAAAAACGACCAAGTCGAATTGGTTCGGCTCGAAAGAAAGTGTCAACGACATCTTCAGCACGCTCAAGCCTGAGTTTGGCCAAGAGTTCATCAAGAGCCTGAACGGTATGTTCAGCACCATCCTGTCTGCCGGCACGTCGCTGGGCGGCAATGGCGGCGCCATCGATCAGATACTGCGCGGCGTGAACATGGATGACATTGGTCTGGGCAAAGTCAGCCTGATGGGCAAGAGCGGCACCGAAGTGAAGGAAATCCTTTCCGAGGTGTTGAGCGCTGCGGGCGACGCCATGGCGGAGAAAGCCATGCCGATGCTCAGCGCCTTCAATAAGGTCGGCGAAGGGATGTTTGAAACGCTGATCCGGGTGAGTAGCGGAGTAGAGGCAGCGCAGTTTGAAGTCGAGAAGTTTGGCCTGACTGCGGTCAACTACGCGGATGTGGTGAACAAGCAGGGCGATGTCGGCGCGGAGATCGTGCGTCAAACGATCGTCAATTCCCAGCGCATTGGTAATTCGCTTACCGGGGTAGGCGACATCATGTCAATGCTGGACGGCAGCGCATCGGACCTGGCGGAAACCTACGGCGATCTGCTCGCTGTGCAGGGCCTTTTGACAATGGTCGGCATTGACGGGAACACGCTTGGACGACCGATGATCCGCGGTGCACGCGACCTTGAGTCGCTGAATAGCGGGATCAGCTCTTACTTCGACAACTATTTCACGGACGCGGAAAAGGTTGCAGCGAAGACCGACAGCATGCGAGGTGAGTTTGCCGCGCTGGGATTGACGTTGCCAACCTCAACAGAGGGATTCCGTACCCTGGTTGATAGCATCGATAAAAGCAGCGCATCAGGTCAGGTGCTGTTTGGCCAACTGATGCTTCTGGCCGATGGGTTTGCCGAACTGACCAATGAAGCGGATCAGCTTACCGAAGCGCAGAACGAGGCCAAGGAGGCGCAAAAGCAGACAGCGCTCGATGCAGTATCGGACCTGTTTGGCGCATTGGAGACGTCTGTAAATGCGCAAAAGGAAAAGGTAAGCAAGGCTTTCGAAGATCTTGTGACGCCACTGAATGACCAGGTCGTCACGGTCAATGCGTCGATTTCCAAGCTATCCACGCTTTCGAGGTCGTTGCAGTCGACCTTGAATAGCATGCGCATGCCGTCGCAGCTTGCTGTCACAAGGGCAAGCGCCATCGCACAACTTGAAACTGCGCGGTCACTTGCCAAGGCGGGCGGCGTCTTTCCTGACGCGGACAGCCTCTCGGCGGCACTTGGTGTGGTGGCTCAACCTGCGGAACAGTTGTTCGCGACGTTCGAAGACTACCAGCGGGATTTCGTGCGTAACGCGAATACGATCCGCGATCTTTCGGAGCTGACCGATTCGCAGTTGAGCATCGAACAGCAGACATTGAAATCTCTGAACCGTCAGATTGATGACGCCAAGAAGGCTCACGATGCAGAGTTGGCACGTCTGGACGGCATTCTGACCTCAGCGCAAGCCGAGATTGATGCACTCAATGGTGTCAATACGTCAGTTCAATCTGTCACAGCTGCAATCGCTGCCTTGAACGGCGCCATCGTCGGTGCGCGTGCGGTTAGAGCAAGTGCGCCAGCCGGTGAATCCGGTACCGCTGCAACGGTTGCCGGCCTCTACGGGAAGTTCAGCGATAGCTCTTATATGACGGCGGAAGGACAGGCATATTGGGCCGGGCGAGTTGCTTCCGGTGAAAGCATGACATCGATCGAGAAGTCGTTCCAAGACAGCGTGAAGGTGGTTCGTGGCTATGCCAGTGGTGGTTATCACCCTGGCGGTCTTCGCCTGGTGGGTGAGAACGGTCCGGAATTGGAAGTGACTGGGCCGAGCACCATCTACAGCAACTCGGTGACGAATGACTTGCTATCGCGCCTACGTAACCCCAACGAGAGTTACGCAGTGCTTGTGGCGGCAATGCAGGCCGTCCAGGCTGAGCTTCGCGCATTCCGCGAACAGTCGAAGGCGGGAGACGTTGCAATCGCCCAGAACACAAGCCGCGTGGCGAGGCAGCTGGAGCGATGGGATGGTGATGGCTTACCGGCAGAAAGGGATCTGACAGTATGAGCGACGGCTTTACGATAATTCCAGTTGTGGCGATCACAGACGACATTCTGGTGAGTAGCAACGTTCCAGAAAATGACTATGCGGTCTACAACTCTGGAAGCACGTACGCGATGGACGCGTGTGTGATCAGCCTGACCACGCATCATGTCTACCGGTCTCTGCAGAATGCCAACACCAACAAGCCGTTGCCGGTCCTGCCGGCGACGGCGACGGACTGGTGGCAGGACATTGGCGCGACCAACCGTCATAAGATGTTCGATAGGTCGGTGCAGTCACAGACCAGCAACCCAAACAGCATTGAGGTCGATCTGCAGATTGCTGGCCGCGCTACTGCAGTCACGATCTTGAATGCTGATGGGGATGAATTGCATATCGAGATGGAAAGTCCGACAGCCGGCGTGGTGTATGACCAGACATTCAGTCTGATCGACCATGCCGGCATCAGTGATCATTATTCATGGTACTTCGATGATCGTGATCGAATCCGGGATCTCGCCATTACCGGTTTGCCGCCATATGCGGGTGTAAATCTTCGGGTCTCGATTCTCCGTCCGGGCGGGACAGCTTTGTGCGGTGCTTGTCTGGTCGGTCAGGCGAAGGAGATAGGCGGTACGCAGTTTGGTGCACGTGTAGGCATCACCGACTACAGCGCCAAGACCACCGATCCCTTTGGGAATCTGACCGTGCTTGAGCGCGCATACAGTAAGCGCGGAAGTTTCTCGGTAGTTGTGCAAAACACCTTTATTGACCGGCTCCATAACCTGCTGGCCAAGTACCGCGCGACGCCAGTCGTATATATCGGCTCGCCTCTATACGGGTGCATGGTCAATTACGGTTTTTACAAAGACTACGAAACAGAAATTCAGTACACGACTGAATCACTTCTCTCAATCAACATTGAAAGTCTTACCTAAATGGCACTCACACCACCACCGACCGCGCCTTCACCAGGACAGGATGCCGCAACCTTTAATGACAACGTGGAAGCGCGGCTTGCATGGGATGCGATCCATGTCGCTGAGATGGATGCACTGCAGCAGGAATTCACAGTTAAGCAGGCAACTGTAGAGGCTGCCGCTGAGCAGGTTGCTGAAGACGCCGCGACAGCGGGCAATGCGGCTGCAGTGGCGCAAGCATCTGCCAATTTCAAGGGGACTTGGTCGAGTCTTGTGGGCGCGTTGAACAAGCCCGCGAGCGTGCATCACAACGGCGCGTTTTGGGTATTGCTGAACAATCTCGGCAATGTGGCCGCAAGCGAGCCAACCGACATTTCTGCTGATTGGGTAAGGCTCGGAGGTCTGATCATCAAAGACGAAGGCACTAACCAGTCGACAGCGGCGGCGTCTTTGAACTTCATCGGAGATACCGTTAGAGCGTCAGCTGTTGGCGCCGCAATAACAATCACAATCGAGCCCGATTGGGCGACAGCACTCGCAATTTAATCAGGAGGACTTATGCCAGCATCTAACAAACCAATTTTCGCGCAACTTCCGAAAACCTCGTCGTGCACTGTGGCGGCAGCCCTTGCAGCAATGACCGGAACGTCGGCAACCGGCACCGTACTGCTCGCCTCGGGCGGCGACCACGGTCAAATGATTACGCGCGTATCGGTGATTCCGAAAGGCGCAAACGTTACGGCGAGTTGCTTGCATTTGTTCTTGCGTAAGGCTGGCGACGCAGTTGGCATTCGCCGTCTGTTACCGTACAGCGCCTTGATGGCGGCCTATACGTACGCAACCACGACGGAAAATAAACCGACCGTTTTTGCCGACATTACCGAGTCAAACCCGTTACGCCTTGAAGCGGGCGATGAACTGTACGCGGGTGAAACCGTGGCGAACAACGTCGAATTTACCGCCCTCGGCGCATCCTTTACGGCGGCGGTTTAATCATGGGTAACGCATACGGTACTCAAGGATACCCGGCGGTCGGCGGCGGCATGCCGGGATTGCCAGTTAGGGCGAGCGGCGGGTTCGACTTAGATATAGATTGGGTGGTTTCGGGCTATTCAGTCGACGTAGCTGGCGTAACCGTCCCTACGCCGAACGCCATCAAGCCCGGCCAATTGTTTGTTACCGCGTCAGTGATAAATAACGGCAGTCAGTACGGGGCATTTGCGACATTATCGAACTATATTGTCTGCTCGCCACATACGCTCTATTGCGCCCCGGCGCCTGGCGGCGTCACCAACGTAGCGGGCATGTACGTGTCATTCTCGGATTCCCAAATTCAAATTGGGGGTTTGAATTTGGCGAATCAATGCCACTTGCGCGCCATGCAAGTTAAAAACAAAGTTAAGAGTCGACAGTCGGTACAGCTAGCGTCAACCGGGGTTATCGCCGATACGGCGCTCGCAATTCCTTTGACAAACCCTAAGAAAGTTTTTTACTCCGTATATAGCACTGGGTTCTCTACAAATGGAAACATGGCGTATTGCGGACAGCTATTTCAATTCGCCGATGTGGCGGTAAGCCCGTTCTCCTGCGAGCAGTCCGGTGCGCACTACTCGGGTGCGTTTGGGTTCCCTGACGGTAATACTGTACGCCGCTATCGCGGCTATGCGTCGGGCGGCAGCAGCACACTATGGATTGTAGAGTTTGAATAAGGCGGCAATATGGGAAATCAAAACACACCCCAACCAATCAGCGCATTAACCGCGGCGCAATATATCCGCGTCGACCGCGCAACCCTGGCCGCCGACCGTACGCCGGTACCCGATTTTCTGTACGGCCTGTTGCCCGAGTCGCTCGTCGATCTCACATGGTCTGACCCGGCGTTAGGCGTGCATCCTTACGCCTGGTTGCCATACGAGGACGTGCTGCGCGACGACATTAACTCGGCGACTCATATCGCAACGCAAGAGGGCGAAACCTTTGCCGTTAACCTGCCTGTGGGCGTCGTGCGCGTGACACCAGGCGTGCGGTCGTTGACCGAGGGCGAGCAGGAAGAACGGCGCCAGCGCGTTGCAAAAGAACTGACCGATGCAAAAGCGGCCAAGCTGCGCGAAGCAAACCGTGAATGCGACATCCGCATCAACGCACTGACTTCAACTTATCCTGCGACCGAAGTTCTGACCTTCAGCAAGCAGGAAATGGAAGCGCGCGCGTTTCTGGTCGACGAGTTGGCGCCGACGCCCATGATTGACGCGCTGGCCATGAATCGCAACGTGCCGAAACTCGAACTGGTTGCGCGCATCATTGGCAAGGCTGACGCCTTCGCTGGCTTTACCGGCGCAGTTGTTGGCTATCGTCAGCTTCTGGAAGACCGGATCGACGCGGCAACCAGCATGTCCGTGCTGTCCGAAATCGATCCTCTGGCGGGGTGGCCTGTATGAGGCGCGCAGCTGGATTGTTCGTTATCTGGCTGGCATGTGTGTTTTGCGGTCTATATGCGGTCGCACGCATGCTCTGGTGCGTGTTCTTTTCGCAGGACAAGGCATTCACGATTGCCAAGGCGTTTGACCGCACTGGCAACGCGGCCACCAATGGCAGCGACCGTGAGTTCATCAGCACCAGGGCGAACCGCGCGCGCCGTGAGGGCCGACGATGGGGCTGCATCCTTTGCCGGGTACTTGATTGGATAGACCCGAACCACTGCGCCAAATCCGAACCTGCTACGGCAGGTTTTTTTACGTCCGCTGACAAGAAAGGCCAGCAATGAGCATTTCCCAACAAACAGCCGAAACCGGAGCCGCCATGGCAGTAAAAGCCGCACCACCTGTCATTGCCACCGGATGGGCATTTTGGGGTTTCACCCTCAATGAGTGGGCCGCCATCTTTGCGATCACGTACTCAGCTTTGGGTATCCTATTCACCCTGATTGACCGCTATACCAAGTGGCGCAAGGAGAACCCATGAGGGCGCGGATTGTAGTTGCGGCACTTTCGCTGTCCGCTGCTGCCTTCGTCGGTATCGTGACCAGCGAGGGCTACACGGATACGGCCGTGATCCCGACGAAGAACGACCGACCCACCGTAGGTTTCGGCAGTACGTTCCATGAGAACGGTGCGCCGGTACGGATCGGCGATTCAACGACGCCGGTCCGTGCGATCGTCAAGGCGGCTGACCATATCGGCAAGGAAGAGGCGAAGTTCCGTGCGTCGCTTCCGGGTGTGGCGCTGCATCAGGCTGAATACGACCTGTATATGGATTGGGTCTATCAGTATGGCACTGGGGCATGGGCCAAGTCATCGATGCGGCGCCAGCTCATGCAGGGCAACTACAAGGCCGCATGTGACGCGCTGCTGCTCTACAAATTCTCAGGTGGCTATGACTGCTCGAGCCCTGGCAATAAGGTCTGCTCAGGCGTCTGGACTCGTCAACTGGCGCGGCATCAGAAATGCATGGAGGTGCAATGAACCTCAAAGCCGCAATCGCCCTGGTTGTCTTTACCGTGCTGGTCGGTACGCACTGGAAGGTCTATGTGATGGGCAAGGAGAAGGTCCGGGCAGAGTGGAACGCCGACAAGGTGGCCGCCGATAAGCAAGCGGAAAACAACCGGCTGCTTCGGCAGGCTGCCATCAACAAGCCAGCCGCCCAGTTCGCCGAGAAGGTGGCGAAGGACCGCGTGATTACCCAAACAATCATCAAGGAGGTGGAAAAGTATGTACCGAATTCTATTGGCATGCTGCCTGGCGGCTTCCGGGTGTACCACGATGCCGCAGCAGCCGGCGAAGCGCCTGACGATTCCAGCAGAGCTGATGCTGCCGCCGTCGCCCCTCAAGTCGTTGCCGTCACCATTGCCGAAAACTACGCCGACAGCAACTACGACAAACAGCGTCTAGAGGCGCTGCAGGCGATCGTGCGGGCCAGTGGGTGCTTTGTCGTGGCACTGGATTAAGTTTGCGTTTTTACGGCGACTAGAATGCTCTTGCAACAGAGAATATCTAATTCGGTGCGATCTAAGAGTTAGTCATCGAAAGCCATTCGATGGCAGCGGTTTCAGAATGGAAGCCAACAACGTCGCGGCCTTCCGGATCATAGAGAAGCATGGCAGCATCGGCCGAGATTTGTGACATGCGGCTTGAACTATAAATCAGGGCAAACCTTTTCATTCCTGCCATGCGCATTCTCGGAAACCAGTCGCGTGCCAACCAATTCGCCACACCTGTCCATATTCCAAGTACCTGTCTATTGTCGTTGAGGACCTTCGAGACATTAAAGCGAGTTAAGGCTTCTAGAATGAGCTCACAGCCTTCTTTTACAGAATCGTCCGACTGGTAACCTTTCCATTCGGAATAGATCCACTTGTTGATAGGATCATAACTGATCTTGACCTGCTACCTTAATTTAGTACGGCGCTAAGATGGAAACTGCCTAGTGAAGGAGGCAGTCATGAAACAGCGTTTTACTGAAGAGCAAATAATTGGCGTATTGAAAGAGGTTGAGGCCGGCCTGAA
>NZ_JBHTDH010000042.1:0-25954 GCF_042666555.1 Herbaspirillum sp. GCM10030257 | reverse complement strand
CGCAGGGTCTGGGCGTGTCGATCGATTCGCAGCTGCTGTCGATGATGCCGTATCTTGCAACGATTCTCGTGCTGGTCCTGATTTCGACCAATGCCAACTGGATCAAACTCAACATGCCAGCCTCGCTCGGAAAACAGTTTTCCCCTCAGTAGGTTGTTTTGTCCACACAATTCAGACGCGAGAAGCCATCCAGATTGCGGATTACAGATGAACACAAGAAAATTTTCTGTACTCCTCTTGCCCATATGGAGAAAGCATGACGCAGACACTGAGGCATTTGAACCTTGATTTAGTTCGTATCCTGTACCTGCTCATGACCGAACATAGCGTCTCGATGGTGGCATTAAAGATGAACCGGCCGCAACCAACGATCTCCGCATCGCTGCGGAAACTGCGTGATCTATTTAACGATCCTCTGCTTGTGAGAGGTACTCATGGGTTAGTGCCCACGAGCCGAGGCATCGAATTGATTGAACCTTCGAAGAGAATTCTAGACGAGATGGAAAAGATCTTTGTCCAGCGATCCACGTTTTGTCCGCAAACTGAACAACATCATTTTCATATTGCAGCTCCAGACTATTTAGACAGTCGTTTATTGCCTACAATAGCTACGAGCCTTCGCCGCCAAGCGCCAAAAAGTGAGGTCTCTTTACATTACCTTGGCTCCCACCGAGACTATTCACGAGGACTTGCGGAAGGAACGCTGGACCTTGTGATAGCAAACTGGGATGATCCCCCGCAGCATCTGCATATTGCCAAACTTTTTGAAGACGAGATAGCGTGCTTTATGCGAGCAGACTGTGCTTATTCGCTAAGGACAAAGCCAGATGCAATGACGATCACAGACTATTTAAGCCTTCCCCATGTCGTTCCTTCTCAAATGCAGCCGGGTTATATCGGTATCGTTGATGAATTGCTCGAGGAGAGAGGTCTATATAGAAATATTGTGGTCAATTCCGCGTACTTCAGTCTAATCCCGATGTTAATGGTAAATAGCGATCTGGTATTAACTACTGGAAGGCAGTACATGAAACAATTTGAGAGAAGCCTTCCAATAAAAGCGTTTGACATGCCGTTAAGTTTGCCATCCATGAAGTTTTCTCTTTTGTGGCATGAACGGGCCCACCAAACTCCAGCGCATAAGTGGTTACGTGGCCTAGTCAGTACGGTTACAAAAGATTTATTGAAAATTAATGGCAGTTCATAGATCGACAACCAGGCGCGCCTCGTTGCAACGCAAGCCGCTGCTGCAGCGTCAGGAAATCATTTGAAGCTAGACCAAGGCAAGTTTTCCTATCCCGCACGTGCTCGCGATCCAATATTTAAAACACCCTATTGCACGTAAAGGTAAATACGCAATAAGTAAATATTGGAGGAAATCATGTTTTTTCTGCCCGGTATCTTTTCTCACGAAATGGAAGCGCTTCTCGATGCGCTAAGACGTGACCTACGAACTGAGCAAGCGAAGTCGTTTGGTGATACGCCGGATGTGCATTTTCATCGTCAAAATGTGAGAAAAAGCTTACGCCTGCTTGAAACCTTAAACCCTAGGGGCCCACATCGTCACAATTATCAGCCGGCTCAAATGGTAAAACGTGGCCGCCATGGCGCGCGTGAGAGTACACTTGCAATGTCATGTATGTCTACGCCGCATAAAATAGATTTCTTCTTACACGACGACAAGGGCGTAACTCTGGCATTACGGAAGCGTCGAAATTGAACTTGATAGATTATTTAAACAGTTTGCAAGGGTTGCATCGTCCGCTTAGCCTCGGAACGGTGCCACTTTGGTACGGAAGACGCAGACTAGGGCAGGTAGCTAAGTCATCGAATAGGATGTTATTTGATCATGTGCCGCTGTTTTAAGATAGAGCGTGTTCATAACCAATTACTAATCCTGCTGTGGGCTCAGAATGATGGCATTAGACATAAAACCTCGCCTGAATTTTTTGTTCAAGCCATCTTCAGATATCGCACTTTCGGCTATGTTCAAATGTCCTGTTTTATTCTCCGGGTTTGCCCGTTAACGCAGCCGCGCCGCGGAATAAGAAGCCAGAGCAGGGCAGTCATTAATTCATCACTATTGCCGGCAAGACCGGAATTTTGGTTCGTTGATTGCTTCAGTGAATGCTCTTACCTATTGCGCGCTCCAGGTCCTGCACATCAATCTTGCGCTGCACCTTGGTCCCCGGTGCTGCCTTTGCCTTCTCGACTGGCAAACCCAAATTTGTGCGTGCCGGCGCTGCATGACTACGCCGGTTATCGCGCTGCTGTTGCACCAGCTGCGCAATCTGCAGCACGTGTCCCAACCGCTTGTTCTCCACAATGGCCCCCTGATCCACATCCGGCAACCGGTCATACCGGACATACGGCAGCACGTAGTCATTAGCCCGTAGTTCAATGCGCCCATCCGGGTAGTCATAAACCTCTATGTACTTGCCAATGAGCCGCCGGTTCACCGGCGTATCGCCTAACAAATAAATCGCCTTGTCGTACTGCAGCGTCAGCACATGCGACACCTTGCGCGGCTCGCGTATCGTAAAGATCAAATCCAATTCCTCATCCTCACGTACCGGCCGGTGCGCATCCCAGTCATTCCTGGGCGGTTTGGCAAAGCGCCGGTTATAGTCGGCAACGAAAGAGGGCGCATACGCATTGGCCGCTGCCATGGTGGAAATGCCTTCCAGCCGCAATTCCTTGACCAGCCGGTCTTGCAGCGTCAGGTTGGCCCGCTCGACACGCCCTTTGGCCTGGCTGCTGTTGGCACACAGGCTCTCGATATTGAGCTGATACAGCACCCGTCCGAACTGCGTCACACCATGTTCCTTGTCGACCTGCTTGCGGTTGACCCGGAAGATCGAGGCTTTGTCGCTGTAGAACGCCTGCGGCTTGCCATGCCGCTCCAGATACGCCCGCGTGGCTTCGAAATAACTGAACGTCGACTCGCTATACGTGAAATGCAGGTGCATCAGTCGACTGGTCGCATCGTCGATATACACCAGCAAGGTACAGGCCGGCGCCCGGTCTTCGAACCAGCGATGGTCGCTGCCATCGATCTGGATCAGCTCGCCGACACAATGACGCCGGTTACGCGGCTGGTAGATCGACGGCGAACGTAGTTTGCGCGGAATCCATAGACCGGCTTCTGTCATCAGCTTGCGCACCGTTTCCTTGCCAATCACAATGCCATGCCGCTCGCGTAGCTTCTCACAGGCCAATGTCGGCCCAAAATCCGGGTAACGCTCACGAATGATCGATAGCGCCAGATCAGGCAAACCAGACGACAGCTGATGATGACGCTGACCGCGTTTGCCTGATACCAAACCCACGGCACCGTCCATCTGATACCGGTCTACCAATCGATCAACCTGGCGTCGCGACAGTCCGAGTCGGGCCGACGCTGTCGTTGCCTCGAGATTGCCGTCAGCCACTGCCTGGATGGTCTTGATCCGGTCGACTTCACGCATGCTCATGGTAATCATCCCAATGCGAGCCATGATGTGCCTCCTGAACCAGGTAAGCACCCAGCATGGACCGCTTAATATCTCAGGACCTGCTTAAAACGGGACAATCTGATTTAGCCAGTTTGAGACATTCTAATCTTGCTAGTACATACAAAGTGCACATAATGATCATTATGTTAAATGGCAAGCGTAAGTTGCGCCGCGCTCTATTGAACGCACTTCAAGCACTTCTTACCCCGGCATCCAGACCGGCAGCAAGCTAGAAAGTCCAACAAATCACGCTTTTCAACGCCTGCCATGAGCAGGCGTTTTTTATGTCTGGCAATCGCTCTATAGTGTCGCAGTTTTTGCGCACGGCTGTATTGACCGCGAGCGTTGCGCACAAACCAGTAGTGACGACGTATCTCACCCAAGACACCCGCCATTTCGTTGGCGGAAAGTCCGTCTTCCCATTCGAAAAGCTGTAATTGCACGGTGCGCATTCTATTGCAGTATGGCAACATTTGCTTGCCATGTTTATGGGACACGGTAGCCATGTAGCACATCGTCGCAGGCCGGGACGACCGGCCTAACCGCTCCTACATGTGCTCAGGACACGCCGGGGTGCCTTCGGCATCCACCCATTCGGGTGGACTCAAATCGCCCCGGTGACTATGTTTTACCTTCCTGCTTGCCTGCAATCGGGACGTTTTTCCCCGGCGCCATCGTAATCTTCGGTGTATCACAGAGCGAGTAAAAATCTGGGACACCTTCATAGCTAATCTTTGCAACACAGTCGGCCATCACTGACACTTTGTAACCCGCCCTTTTCAACTCATCGCTCGTGATGGAAAAAGCGGGTTGCCCGTTCTGGCTGACCTCGAAGAGATACATTTCACGATTTGCCTTCGAACGAAGATATGCCGCGATATGCAAGCCATACCCGTGAAACGGATGTGGTCGGGAAGCTTTTTCGGTGGGTTCAATCGTCACTGTTTCGACCTGGTGTGTCGGCTCAGCTGCCGGTTTAGTTGACACGGAATCGGAAACCGGCTTGCCCGGTATGACGGTAACCTTACGCGTGACATTCTCGCCCTTAGGCTTCGGTGCCATTGCTTCGACCGGCGAGAATCCATTACGCGCAAACAAGGCAATAGCCGTTATCAGAAATATCGGCCCGAAAATGAACGGCCAGCGCTTCCAGATCGGCACAATGTCATTAGCGGTTAGCTCTTGACCGGCAGAACTCGACTTCGTATGAGAGCGGTAATACTTGAAAAATTTCTTGTCATACGTCCGCGTATTGGTGTTCATGCAGTCACCACGGACACCATCAAACACTTTGCGAATGTAATGATTGTTTGAGCCGAAAGCGGTCGCCTTCCTGACTCTGTACATTACCTGCACAAGGTCCACGATATCTTTGTTCACCTTGCCATGAGACTGGCTGATCAACAGCACGTCTGCATATTCGTGACGGTGCAAGGAGAACCACTCGGCGACTTGCCTCTGCGTTCCCATCCGAGGTAGGCAAAGATGGCATTCGTCAATGACGTACAACGGGCCAGAGCCGTTTTCTGGATGCCGCCAAGGATCACCATAGTCCTCGACGCAAGCGAACGGCCTAGAGCTAATTTCATCAGCGTCAGGGTCAAGAACGTCCGCAGGCCTAACCTTGCCGGCAGACTTCGTCACAATCTTCAAAAGTGAACGCTGCTCAGGCGGGAAACTATCAAGAACTAGAGGTAAGTTCGTTATCACCTTGCGGCCAGACGCCAGCGCCGGAATAACATGAAATGCGACAGCCTCATAGCTCTTGCCACCTCCGGGAGCACCTAACATGAGGTTAATCATGTTCGAGCCCTTGTAGGTCCTCATGGTTCGCTATGGCTTCGCTTATGGCGTAATACTTCGCCTGTAGAGATTCCAACCGTTCGGAAAGGGCAATCTGGTCATCACCTGAATTCATTTCATCTTCAAGCTCTTCCAATTGAGATTCAACCGCCCTCATACGTTCAAGGACTTTTTCTTCAAATTCGCGCAACTCTTCGAGTGAATATGCCATTTACGACCCCAGTCTGGTGAACGGAATTATTTGCAAAGTGAGTTTGATAAGAATGGCCGCGAGAAGGATCGCGAAGCATTCACCAATGCGACAAAGTGCCAGCATGTTTGTTATCTCAGCAGGCATACCGGCAATGTAGGTAGCCGGATTAAATAACTGAAAGTCTGAGGTGCCGGGAAGCCCGTTAAGGATCGTCTGTATCAGCTTGAGCGAACCGATAAACGTCCATACGATCAAGTCGGTGACCAAGTGCCAAAGGGACTCGAAAACCGCTACGAAAAGTTTTCCGAACCACGTAGCAAGCGCGACGACCTTACCGAGGATTGCAGAGAAAAATGCACCCATGTTTGCCCCTTAGAAAATGATCTTGCGAGCGCAGAATGCCGCGGTCGTCAGCATGATCAAACCGATAGCCTGATATATCCAACACGGCACATCGAAAGGCATCGTGCCGAAGTTGGCCAAATTCCCTATTCCGAATGAAAGTTGGAAATTCGGGCAACTACCACCACCGCCAATCTCCGGGAACATCGACCGAATACCCGCCCAAAACTGAGTGCTCTGAATATCGGGTTTATTGTCACGCCAAGCACCGGCGATCCCGTCAGGGTACTTCTGCGTATAGAGCTTCGGAACGTCCGGCATCGATGGATCATTGAACGTAAGGTCTTCCTCATCGCGTTCATCTGGTGAATTAGGCTCATCGGGACCATTCTGAACGTCCTCTATGATGGTCTGCTGATTAGTCGTGTTATTGGTGATAGTGGTAGTCGTCACATTCGTGACGTGATAGTTCGTTATGCGTGTATCTTGATTGGTGCTTCCTTCCGTCTTGGGCGTAACGGTGGTTTTCTCACTGGTGACAGTCGTGGACTTTGTACCATCTGCATTGGTCGTGGTAGACCGGCCTGTCTCTCTGGGCGCAGTTGTGACCGGTGGAGCATTCCATGTTGTAGGAGAGGTACCGAACTCAGGTTTATCAGGTGAATAACCGTCTTTGCGAGCACCATCAGCCATACGGGGGCTATTGGACGGGGTCTTATCCTGATCTTTTTTTGCAGCATCTTCAATATCGGGTTCAGTCGCCGGGACTTCTTTCTTAGTTGGGTTATTCGGAGTGCAATAACCATCACCATTAATCATTAGCTTGTATGTATATCCCGTTTGACATTGAGGCTGACCAAGCGCCGTGTTGTACTTGCGTTCAGTGCCGTTCTGAAGCGAGACGCACCACATATCTGTGTAGGTTTCCGTACGCTCGCGCAGCTCCACACGAAGAAATACATTATTTGCATAATTACCCGCCACAGACTGACAAGCAGCTTCGGGAGTCGTATATCGTTTGGTCGTATCACCCACGGACGTACGCCAAGAGAAGTCGGCAGGCACATCAGGTTCCACGTTTTCCTCTTTGCACCAGTCGCCAAGCGTACCCGCTGCACAACGTTTGATGCCCTCGTCAATCAAAGCTTCGGCGACGATGCCAGCCGCAAATCCACCTGGACTAAATTTAGCCGCTCTCGCAACCGCCTTGGCAATAGCAGCTTTAGAAACCTTCGATGTGACGCTAACCGGGATTTTGACCTTGGTGCCAGATTGCGTTGTGATAGTACTCGTACCGTTCCGCGTAATGTCAGCGCCAGTTGAAGTGCCTGAAGTCGTAGCCGGTGTATTGCGAGTGAAATTATCTGAGGTATAGGGGTTCTGATACGGTGGCCAAGGTTCGAAGGGACCGACAACATCGGCAGGCGTAGCAGGAACCGATATCGCCGCGAATGCGTAAGGTGAAAGTAAAAGGGCTGAAATCATCAGCCCAAATACAAAGTACGCCAGATTCCTTATGTGCCTCATCTACCAGTACCCCTCATTGCAAGAATGAAGACAAGCGCACTGATACCACCCAACATGGCGATAAGAGCATAGAAGAGTGCTACCAGTGCGCCGGTCATAATTACGCCTTGGCGACGCCGCGTTTTGCCAGCGTGATCGCCTTGAATGCCATAGCGATACCAACGATTGCCAGTCCAGCAGTACCAACCCAAGTTGCTACACCAGCGAAATCAACACCTGCGAGAATTGCGTCCATGTTTTCACTCCTAAATAAAAGTGTCAGAGACCGTCTGACGGCGTACTACAAATCGTTAAGCCTTCTTGATCATGTCTACAGCAGCGCCGACGACATAGCCGAGAAACCATGTTGAAATAACTGAGGCAAAGCCCCACACCCACACGGCTAAAATCTGTGCCGCGTCTATTCCGATTACTGCGTAATCTTCCGGTGTCACTGGCTGACCTCCGTCACGAAAAACTGACCTGACAAAACGAACTGAGCGGTATCTACTGCTTCAGCCAGTTCGTCAAAGCGCCCTGCCTCATGCGCCCACTGCGTATAGCCGACATCGCCTTCATTCGGAGTCAGGAACAAGCCCGATTCCGCATCCTGTACGATGAAAGCAGATGTCTTAGCCATATCACGCTGCCTTCTTCTCTACGGTCAAGGGAGCGAGCGAACCGATAATGGTTTTGACAGTCTTACCGTTCGTAATCTGCTCGAACTCCACTTCAGCGATGAACGGCACCGGCAGATGCTTAAGCTTGTGGAATTCGTCGGAAGAGCCAAAGTTGTATTCCACAGTCGCAAAGCCCTTTTGATTGCCCTTCGATTCGTCCAGGCGGGTTTCGATATAAACTTTTGTGCTGTCGTAACTCTGGCCGTTTTCCATCGTGCCTTTTGACGCTTTGATACCGGTGACTTTCGCTTTCATGTGTACCCCTTGATGTAATGGCCTATGCGTGGCAATTCGTTCCGTTTAGGCCGTAAGACGGAACTGCCTTGATAAAGTTAATGAACGATGGAACGACAGGAATCGTCATCGTTTTGTGGATTGGTTCAGGACCGGTCTGTGCGGTTGCCGTTAGAGCCTTGAGGCGCTTCGGCCATGCGTTCTCATCCTTGTTGCAGACGAGATCCAGTGCTTCCTTGTCGCCATATAGCGAGCGGAATACACGAAGGTATTTTCCAAACTGGTGGCGTGTGACATTGACCGCAGCATCTACGACGAGCTGTGCGGTTTTCTGTTTCAGTTCAAGCCGCTGTAACGTTGGGTGGTGAGCGAACTCAGCAAAGCACGGATAGGCTCCTGCGAAGTATCCAGAAGGCGCGACAAGGATATCCAGAGGGATAATGCGGTCCGAGGATTTGAATTCCACTTCGACCCGGCACCATAGAGAACTAGCATCACCCTCCTTTTTTCCCTTCTCATAGAAGCGACAGAATTTTCCGCTAGTGCGCGTTCCAATGTAGAGCGTTCGGCCTGCGCCAGTTGGCCTATGCCAGTTACCAACGCACTCAATTGACGGTGCACGTCCACCAGCCCTTGCGGTATATCCGCCTTTAGCCCATTGAGACTCTGCCCAATCAACTGACAGGTACTTGCCCTCGATATCATCATGTGCAAGATCGATTCGAGAAATTGACGGTCTAACCGCAGTATTGGTGAGGAAGTCAAACAAACGTTTCTGCCAGCCTGTAATTGCATTTACACACCCCTGTCCTGTCAAAGTAATCAGCATCGTTGCGCGTTGACCGCCGAAGCAAACAAAGCCCATGTCATCACCAAGAATCCATGACTCTTTGTAGAAGTTCATCCCGGTGTCACGTTTAGCTGTAATGCCGAAGCCAAAGATTTTTTCTAAATGTCGACTGGCTTCCATAATGATTTCGTCATTCGATACCATCACTTCACGTGCAGTCTTGAACCATGTGTCCTCAAGCACTGTGAAATTGATCCAGTCGATGACACAGACCTGATCATGTCCGGGACGCTGAACCATTTGAATTTTCAGCTTGCCGCTCTCCGACATCACCAGTTCAACAGCCTCTATGGATTCGCCGGAGCCAAAGTTTTCCCCCATGTTATTAATGGGGGTATCTGCCGGGGCGACTGTGGGGTAACCCCCGCGAACGGCGTGCTCCTCCGTGCGCGCGCCTGCGGGGGTTGATCCCTCAGAACGCTTTCCAGCTGCGTAAACCTGCGCCTTCACACTACGGGCTGCAGATGAGCGTCCTGACGCTTCTGCGTAGCTCTGTGCTTGACTGTCGGAATGTTTACCCATAGAGTTCCCTGATGCATTCATGTGAAAGAAGTCTTTCACCCGAAAGATATCTTTCATGTGAAAGACTTGTCAATAGGAAAGTAAATAAATTTATGGAAATGTCTGCTGCCAACTTGCAGGCCATGGCGGAATCGCTAGTACAAGAACTTAGGCGTATAGCGGATTACAAGCGTGCGCTGGTACTAGACACATCAAAGACTGAACTCGACTATCAGCAAGCCCATGAAGAATGGAAGGCGGTGTATCAAGACATTTTCGCGTGGTCTGCGGCTGACAAAACCCTCAGCATGTTGTTTTTTCTAGACGAGCAGAGGAATGCACTAGGCGATGATGCGTACTATGCCGGTGTTGTTAAAATATTAATGTCAAAAGATGGAAACGGCGGCAGATGGCTTGCTGCGACGGGCAAATATAGGAGTGATCTATGAAAAGCGTGAAGTATCTTGATGACCTAGCAGCGGCTAACAATCTAAAGAATGACAATCAGCTTGCGCAATTTATGGGCTGGCAAAGCGGAACCGTTACCAATTACCGAAAAGGTCGGCGCGTAATGGATAACGAGGCATGCCTGGCAGTAGCCCTAAAGCTTGGAATTGACCCAATGCCGATAATTATGGCTGCTGATATTGATCGCGCTGAACGCGCTGGCCAACACTCCTTATGGGAGGTTTTTTCGCAGAGGATGGCAGCCCCGGCTAGCGTCGTCCTCGCTACTCTATTTGCGACAAATTTTTTATCACCGCAAACTGCAGAAGCCGCTTCCCGCCTTGCTCCGCAGCAAAAATCTGAGGCAGGTGTTAAGATTATGTTAAATGAAATGCATTTTTATTCGCCATAATCTCTGGGCATTACATCAAGTGTCATAATTACACGGCTACAGCATAGTGTTAGCTACCGGTCGCACACTAGACGTGATGTTAAAAATGAACGACGAAACGACTCGCAAAATTTAAAGTGTCGGCTCATTTAATTTGTCACCGCGCGCCAAGCCCTTTCTCGATTCAAATAAGCTCCTTCCAAGCTCTGTCCCACTTACCCAACAATCCCATGAATATGGGGAGGCATCCAGCAAATGTTTACGGTCTACTTATAGTTAGTTGAAGCACAGTAAATAAAAGGTATGCAAAAACACACGCTACTTTCATCCGGCTTGGCTGTCGCGCTTGTTGGCGGAGGTGTTGTGCTGCTCAATAATTCGATGTCCGGCTTTTGGCAGCCATTTATCGCTGCGCCCGCGAGTTCGATAAAAGATGCGGATTCCGCTATCTCAAGTCGAGAACCCGTTGATGCTGCAGTACTCGGCCAGCCAAAACGAACATCACGATATGAACGCCCTGCCACGGGCGGCACGATCAAAAAGTGTTTCATTGAAGGAAAAACGGTCTACGTCGACCAAAAGTGCCCCACTGGCGCTACAGCTCAAGATCTTCACCTTTACGATACCGCAGGTGTCATCAGCCCGCCCAAAGCTGACCTTCAGGTCCTTACCGCCCAGCGCAAAGCAGCAGAGGCACAAGACCACCAGGCGGGACGTAATCAAGTAGTGACCGTAGGTGCATCCCAATCAAAATCAAACCAATGCGCCCTCCTCGACCGGCATGTCGAGTACTTAGACTCGATGGCACGACAACTGCAGCCTGCATCCACGCAAGACTGGATTAGAGACGAGAAATCTAAGACCCGGAACCGACAAGCGTCACTTGGTTGCTGAATATATCCTTGGATTTATGCGAAAGACATTTGATAGAAGCAAGCACAATGTCGCCCGGTACTGGCTCCAGTCAATACGTTCATCTTTTAAGGATCGATAGGGATCAAATGCTGGAAGCAGTTCTGAACCTGCAAAGACGAAGATCACTCTGTGGGCATTGCGACATCAGTGGATATTACGTTCGCAGCTTTGTAAATCGGAGGCGTATGTGAAACCATGGAGCAAACTCCAGCGCGAGGTCAGCAAACTTTTTGCCGAGGGGCTGCGTTTGCAGATCCAATGCCGCGCGTACCGCATGGTATCGGCCAGTGGCAGCACCGACCTGGCCCGCTATTGGTGTACGCTGGGCAAATACGTGATCTGGGATTACCCGCGTAAATCTGGCGAAAACGCTACGTGCTATCCTTACGACACGGACGTGTCGTCGATATCGAGTTTATTGCGTGAGTACATCAACACGCCAACCGACCAGTTGCTCAGCTTCGCTTTCGCCGACCGTTGGCAGATCGTGGACATCTTGCTCGCTGCGGACAGGCGTATCGGGAAGCACCGCCTTCCTGAACTCAAGGCAAGACTCACCCATCCCGGTGCCATGGCGATTGCGGCAACGCGCTGGGGTCGGGAGTGGGAGGACGCAGTACCCGCGCTTGAGCGCGAAAGCCCGCCGGTTCCAGAGGCTCCACCGGGGTTAGCTGACGCGCCGATTGCGACCGACAGCAGCCTTCTTCGCGGACTGACCTCCTAGCGCACCGTAGGCGTAGGGCGCTGTACCGATGCTCGCTCTTTGGCAAGTCAACCGCTCCAAACAAGTCATTCCAGGAGCAGTATGCAGTAAAGGGGACGCAGGCGGTTTGCTGTATCATCCCGTTCCTGAAAACGAAAGCCGCGCATGCTCATCATCACCATCAAACAGGGTAAGGAAAAAGGACTGCTTTCCGGCGACCCGTGGATTTACCCCTTCGCCATCGAACAGGTCGACGGCAAGCCGCAGGAGCGCAACAAACCGGGCGCCACGGCGATCGTGCAATCATCGGCTCGCCAGTTCCTGGCTCGCGCAGCCTATAACGCCAAATCGCAAATCGCCGCCCGCGTCTGGACGTTGCGCGAGGACGAGCCGGTTGACCACGCGATGATAAAGCGACGCGTTCAGGCTGGCGTGCTTCGCCGCGCCGATGCGCTGCGCAGCGCCGATCCGCAGGCGCTGGTCCAGTTGATCGATGGCGAAAAAGACGGCTTGCCAGGCCTCCTGGTGCACAGCTATGGTGGCATCGCAGGCTATCTGGTTTGCCAGTTCAATGCCGGTGGCGTCGACCTGTGGAAGGTGCCTGTAGTGCAGGCGCTCCTGAATGCCACGGGTTGCCGCAACGTTTACGAACGCTGCGATCCACTGTTGCGCAAGGGCGAAGGACTGCCAGTCACGCCGCGCGCACTGGCAGGCGACGAACCGCCCCAGCGGCTAATGGTGCGCGAGGGCAAACATCTAGTGCCGATGGATATTCGCACCGGCTTTATCTACCCGCGCTGAGAGGCGCGTCGAATGGGAAATTCCTGAAACAACGCTCCAAGGCATGCCAGATTTGTCTGCTAAAGATCTACCTGGTACTCGGATCGTTGCCGTTGGCCGGTATGCGCCTGAATGATATCCATTGTGAGCGGCAGCTAGGCATCACATTCGAGACATCGTTTGCGCAAAGCGGAAGCATAGGATGCGCCCCTTGCCTGCCGGTCGGCGTTTCAGAAGGCGGACGCTCAATGTTTCGGTTCATCGGCGCGTTCACAGTCAGCCACCGCCGCTTGCGCGTGCTACTTCGCGGATGTGGCAACAGTGATGTGTCGCAAAGCCACGGCCCAAAAAGCAAGCGCTAGTAAGCTAACTCCAGCACCGACGGCACCTACCAGACCGAAGGCGCCAATTGCCGTGTGTGAAAACGAGTACGGCGGTGCGCTTAGCGGCAACACCATGGCACTCCAAAAGATGTTAAAAGCGGCGAACATAAGGAGCGCCAGCACTGCCCAGCCTTCACGCTCAGCCCATACCCGGCACAGATCCGTCGTCCTGCGCTGGTCCAGTGCAGTGGCTACCGACGGTAACGCTTGTACCCGCGGCCGGAACCCGATTGGCCGCTTCTTGACCTGCCATCCCTTGAGTTGGAAGATGCGCTGCACCGTGTTCTTGTTGAAATCCAGCAGATGCGCGACCGTTCAGTAACCAGAGGATGGATTCTCATTGATCATGGCTTTGATCGGCGCAGCAAAGCATTCCTGAACCTTGGGTGCCGACTTCACCGGCTTGTAGTAGGTGGTTCTGCGGGGTAAGCCAAACCATTGGCAAATCTTGCGAAAAAAGCGGTCTTCAAACCTGAGTAATTATTTAAAAACTGTACGCGCGTATTTCATCATGGCCTGGCTGCAACAGCAGCCCCCTTGCAAGAGTGCCGGATACGTTAGGGCAAACCGTTCTCGTCTGAGGAAATGAGTCTTGCAAATGCGGAACGGACCATAC
This sequence comes from Herbaspirillum sp. GCM10030257, assembly GCF_042666555.1. Lineage (NCBI taxonomy): Bacteria > Pseudomonadati > Pseudomonadota > Betaproteobacteria > Burkholderiales > Oxalobacteraceae > Herbaspirillum > Herbaspirillum sp. GCM10030257. The sequence continues at coordinate 12,116 of NZ_JBHTDH010000042.1, read as the reverse complement.
ATTTTTTTAAGAACATCTTGCAGCATCGCCTTGCCCAGCGACAGATCGCCAACGAGTCGCTTAAACTTTGCATTCTCTTCGTGGAGCTGGCGCAATTACTGCAGCTCCGACGGCCCTATGCCACTGTATATCCTGCGCCAGTTATAAAAGGTCGCGCTCAGCCTGCTGGAGCGCAAAGGCGATTTGATCCTCGGTATAGCTGGATTTCTTCACGGCCCATATTCCTTCACGAAATTAAAAATTATGCCGGCCTTCCTTAAACACGTTTGTCCAGTTTGTGGTGCAGGGGCATTCATTGCCAGCAGTCTACTGGCACTCTGGAAAATTATTCTAATTTGATGTAAATTGACGCCTCCTCAGAGTTGGGCTCATCCAGTCCGCAATCGTGTTTCCCAAATACGTATGCAGACCTCAGGTAACGCCAGTCCCGATAACCAACTCAATTCCTCTGTTACCTTCATTCGCTTTAAGCCCGCCTTCAAAAACTTGATTTGATCAGGACGTTGCCATTTTTGCAAATGGACTGCGGTATTCCAGAATGGGCGCAAAGGCGAGCGTAGATGACCGGTTGTTTATTGATCCCACTAAAAAGAGAATCCTCACTATGATCATTCGTCTGTCCAAAGTGCTTATGGTTCTTGCCATGGCATTTTTCGCATCGTTGGTAAGTTTCGGCAACATCACCGACTATCAAACGAATTTCGCTTTCGTCCAGCATGTCTTTTTAATGGATACCACCTTCCCGGGCAACGGGATTATGTATCGCGCCATCGAATCGCCAACCTTGCATCATCTTGGTTACATCACCATCATCGCATTGGAAACCGCCACAGCGATTCTGTGCTGGATCGGGGGGTTCAAGCTGTTTAAAGCGGTCAAGGCAGGGAATGCACAGTTCCGGAACGCAAAGGCGATTTCCGTGGCTGGTCTGGCGCTTGGATTTTTGACTTGGCAAGTCGGCTTCATGTCGATTGGCGGCGAGTGGTTCGGGATGTGGATGTCAAAACAGTGGAACGGCGTGCCCGATGCCAGCCGCTTCTTCACCACGCTCTTGCTGGTTTTGATCTACGTCACAATGTCCAACGACGACCTGATGGAGAAACAGGGAGCGCCGCGAAATATATAGCCGGCCTGGTGATGCGCAAGCCAGACCGTGATATGCCGCTTCTGGCATGCCTTAAAATTTGACGTGAGGTCCTGCAATCACGCAAAGTGGTGTCTGCAGGACCATCCCGGCCCAGCCTGTGTTTGATAAGCCAATCGCTAAGCGAGGGCACTGTCACGTTAATGAGGGACGCTGGTAAGTTGTTTGATGAGCACACCCAAGACCCTTTACCATCGTCGCCGGTTTTCAGTTACCGTTATCAGTTGTGCTGTGCGCTGGTATTTCCGTTTCCAGTTCAGCCTGCGGGACATCGAAGAGTTACTTTTGGAACGGGCATGGGGGTCAACTACGAGACGACCAGCTAGGCAGTTGCCCAGGTGCAGTATGTTGAGTGCCGATTTTCATGGTTAATTAATACTGTATGGATGTGCAGTATACTGTTGCAAGCCAGACGGGATGGGCTTTACGGAGGATCAAGCGAAATGGTTTATCAGGCACCGCCCCGGTTTAAGAGACACTCAAAGCTTTTTAATTACTATAGTTAGCTTTTAAGGAAGGTATGGGCACTGACCTAAACTATATTCAGTACGTAGTCGAACAAGTTGGGCTTGGGTCCCGGCTCACTCACAAGAAGATGTTCGGTGAATACGCTCTCTATGTGGATGGAAAAGTCGTCGCCTTTGTCTGCGATAACAGCCTCTTCGTTAAGCCATCCCAAGCCGCAGTGAAACTGACGCCACATTTGCCACAACGAGCACCCTATCCCGGCGCCAGGAATTATCCCGTCGCAGATGAACTTCTTGACGACTCTGACTCGTTGCGACGCCTTATTTTGGAAACTGCAGTACTTATGCCCGAGCCTAAACCGAAGGCGTCGCGCAAAACGAAGTGAAAGGAAGGAAGATGAGCGGCACGCGATTAAAGAAAATAGGGGTCGGATTGCGCAGCAATCTAGCATGCATTTGAACGTGGGCACACCTACAGAATGTCAGTTAATCGAACGTTAGGCCGCTCAGGGAACGCAAATGGATATCATCGCTGTCAAAGAGCATTGCAGCCGTTACCCCGGTTCATCCTCTAAACTGTTCGGGCCGCCCAGCAACGTGCTTGTCTACTATGCTGGCGGTAGAAAGTTTGCCTACTTCAAAACCAGCGACCCGGAAAAGTGGCGCTTCAGTATTCGCACTACTCCTGAACGCTTCTTGGAGTTGACCGACGTGCCAGGCATCAAGCCAGCGCGTTACATGGCCAGGTTTCATTGGGTCACAATCGTAGATGTCAGCACAGTCCCAATGGATTACCTAGTAGAGTTGATCGCATGGTCTTATGCCAAGGCGATCACCCGTCCAAGGACGGCCGCAGCGGGGCAGCGTGGAAAAGCGGTCTAACAATTCATCAAGCCGACGCCGCTTCGCGGCTCGACTTAGCTCAGGTGTAAGGCATCGACCGGTATGAGAGCACAGATGTTTGCTATCGTTCCCACGCTGTTCTTCATCACAGCCATCGCCTGGAATCTTGTTTCGGTCAACTGGCGAAGTGACCCAGCTTCATATTTACTGGGTAGTTCGATGATTGCTTGCCCATTTGCTGTTTTGGCTATCAGCCATCTCACCATCGCAAACGGCAGGCGTAGTCATGCGTTCCTGTTGTCAGGAAATCTGTTGGTTGCGGTCGCAGTTTATTTTGTTTCGTTCTTGATGCGATGGTTTCAACCTGGGTGGATAGGAATTGCCTTCTTTTCCGTACTTCTCCTCTGTCTCGGGGCGATTTGGGCTGTAGGCGGATTGGCGTTTCGTGACAAGCACAACGGGCCTGACTTGAAATTGGACACGGACGTACACACGCCCCGGTCAGCCTAGAACGTTATACGTTGAAAAACGGAGGGTCCATTATGAGAATGCTGATTGACATAGATGTGCCTGATCTTCAAAAGGGAATTGATTTCTACTGCTCAGCGTTTGATTTGCATCTCCAGCGCATACTGGACAGTGATGTGGCAGAGCTTGTCGGCGGATCTTCGACCATATACCTCTTAAAGAAAGATGAAGGTTCGGAATGTGCAAAATCAATTCCCGGTGGCCGCCAATATTCCAGGCATTGGACGCCAGTCCACGTTGATTTCGTGGTCGATAATTTAAACCTCGCTGTTAAACGGGTGATAGATGCCGGCGCAATACGTGAGACGGAATGTGTTGCCTGGCGACGCTCTAAGTGCATTACGTTTTCAGATCCATTTGGCCACGGATTTTGCTTAATTGAATTTGAGAATGAAACATACAGCGATGAGATCGCGTAACTCGCCACTGCTACAGGGCAAACAAAAAATTTGCGGCTTCGCAGCACAGGTCGTTCACCTGTTAGCTCAACGTTGGACGTCAAAATAACTCTCGTCGCATGGAACTTCTGTAGCTGCCCATATCAAAGTGTATCCTGATTTATTTGGAGAATTATGCCGAGCCTATTCCAGTCGCAGGTTGATACCCTAGTTCAACTGGGCTACCCAAGCTTCTTCGCCATGACGGCAGGAGAGTTTCAAGAATCGCTCCCTCCACTTGAGCAATACGTGCCAGCCTCCGCCGGCGTGCCGTTCGATCCAAGCAAGGGGAAGGTGCCGTTTGTTCTGGTCGTTCGTTCGGTGCGGGCTCCTGTCGCCGTAACGCTGCCTTTGGTCAGTCGGCGCGGGAACTTCGCTATTGAACGCATGTATCCAAAGAAGCCTGAAGACTTCTCTCCCATTGAATCCGTTGCGTTGCCAGGAGGCGATGCGTATCTGCTGCTGCAGATCGACCGCGGTGCTGAAACATTGAATGTCACGCCAGATGACGCATACCAGTCCATTCTTGGGCAAGGTCGCTCGCCGCTTACTATCGAAGAGGGGGTGGCTGTGCTGACACAGTTCCCAGAGCTTCTCCAACCCAACAATTGCTTTTCACTGCTTGCGTCCCGCTGCGGAGACAAGCGTGTTCCCGCTCTTTGGCTGAGTGAGAATCACCCGAAACTCGGTTGGTGCTGGGCCGGCAATCCACACACGTGGCTGGGGTCGGCATCGTGCGCCGAGCGTATTGGAACCGCCAAACTGGCAGCGTCCCTACGCACAGTATAAAGCCCAATTCGAGGCAGGCGCCACACAACCGTATTCTTGTCATGGAGTGCGACACTGCGCCAGGTGCGTCAAAGGGGGTACTGATCAACGCAATGTAGAAAAAAGAAGCAGGAGCCGCACAATCGGCAATCCTGGCCTGGCCGATGCTGGTCAAGAAGGCGGATAAAACCCGGGTAGTCCAATAAACTGGTTGGCAGTAAATTCGATAAATAGCTTTGACCGCAGTGGCTGGTAACGGCGAGAGGGATAAAGCAGATGCAGGTCTTGCGAACTGGCGGTCCATTCAGGAAGTACACGCACCAGTTCATCCTTGGTGAGCAGATCATGGACCAGCCATTCCGGACATAGACCAATACCGCTGCCAAGCGCGAGCGCTTCTCGAATCGCAAGTGCATTGTTGACCCGATAGCGACTATTTGTCCGGGCGCTCAATGTTTTGCCGGCCCGATGCAGGTCAATCATATTGCCTGGCGACCAGGCGAATCGCACAAAGTCATGCGACACCAAGTCATCAGGATGAAGCGGAGCACCCCGCCGCTCCAGATATGAATGAGAAGCCACCAGCAAGCGCGGCACGACAGCGAGATGGCGACCAATCACGTTTGGCGGCAGTTCCGCGCCAAGTCTCAGCGAAACATCGACTCCTTCTTCGACGAGATCAATGAAGCGGTCATTGAGAATCAGTTCCACCGAAATACCTGGGTGAAGGCGCAGAAACTCCTGCACCCAGGCGTTGACGCGAAACTGGCCAAAGGCAACTGGGGCGTTAATACGCAATAACCCGGTGGGCTCTTCAGTAAGCCCTTGAACACTGCTTACAGCCCCCTCGTATTGTTCGAGAATACTTTTCGCCTGATCGTAGAAGCGCAAGCCCTGCTCGGTCGGGACCGGTCCTTTCGTGCTGCGTTCAAGTAAGCGCACTTTCATTTGCGCCTCAAGCAGAGCCAATACTTTGCTCACAGTGGGCTGGGTCGTCTCGAGGTCACGCGCGACCGCCGATAGGCTCCCCAGCTCCATTGTCCGCACGAAGAACCGCATCGCTCGCAATGTATCCATTTGCCTCACTCATTCCAAAAGAGAATAAACTATAGTCCACTTTGCCGACTTCTTGCTTGTTTCGGAATACATTACTGTGAAGCTCTTTCTTTACGAGGAGCTTCCAATGAATAAATCGTTGGCCAGAGGAGCCGCCCTTGCCTTCTCTCTGGTGGTCGGTGTCGACGCGCTGGCACAGCAGGCCACACAGGCTTCCGGACATTGGGTCACATCCTGGTATGCCAGTCCGCAACCAGTCTGGGGCAACGACTTCGTACTCCCTATTGATGTACCGTCCAGCATCGAAAACCAGACACTGCGTGAGACCGTAAGGCTTAGCGCAGGAGGCAGTCGACTGCGGCTCGTATTTTCCAACAGGTACGGGAGCGAGCCAATCATCATTGGCGGCGTTCGTCTAGCACAACTGGAGCCACCCACCGCTGCGCTGACCGAGCGCACTGTGACCTTTGCCGGACAGCCCGGCACCACGGTGACGCCCGGGGCACAAGTTACCAGCGATCCGGTTGATTTGCCGGTCATGCCGTTGACGCAACTGGCGGTCAGGAGTTATTTCCCTGAGCGTACGCCAATCACCACTTTCCATTGGGGCGGGCAACAGACTGTGGATATCGGTAGCGGAGACTGGACCAAGCAGGCCGGGTTCACGATCGATGGCAGTGTCAAAGGACGGTTGTTCCTCAGCGGGGTTCTGGTCGAATCCCCGGTTGTAGCGCGCACCGTCGTTACCCTCGGTGATTCAATTACTGATGGCAATGGTTCGACGCCAAACCATGACCGTCGCTGGCCCGACTTCCTCGCCCGGCGGCTTGCCCCGCATGGCGTCGCTGTTGCCAATGCGGGTATTTCCGGTGCACGCCTGCTGCGGGACCGGATGGGCGTCAACGCCCTTGCTCGCATGGAGCAAGACGTGTTCAGCCAGCCCGGTGTCACCGACCTCATTGTGCTGATCGGCATTAATGATATCGGCTGGCCCGGCAGTCCGTTTGCACCCGCCGAACGTCCGGTCACGCTAAGCGAGTTAGTCTCTGGTTATTCGCAGCTCATCGCCAGTGCACATGCACGGGGCCTGCGTATTGTCGGCGGAACGTTGCCTCCGTTCGAGGGTGCGCTTGAGGGGACACCTTATGCCGGCCATTACAGCGTTGCCAAAGAGCAGTTAAGGCAGCAGGTGAATAGCTGGATCCGCCACATCGCTGACTTCGACGCCGTGGTCGACTTCGACGCGCTACTGCGAGATCCTGACAATCCCCGTCGACTGCTGGCCACATATGACTCTGGGGACCATCTTCATCCGGGCGACGCCGGTTATCAAGCCATGGCGGACGCAGTCGATATCGCGATGCTGATACGACCGGTTATACGTCCGACAGGTCCGACATCGCGCACTCCCGGGGAGCGGCCATGAGTGTCGATCTGTTTGCCCCTCTCCGACTTGGCCAATTAACGCTGCCGAACCGTATCGTCATGCCACCCATGACCCGAGCTCGCGCGGCGGCCGGTGAGGTCCCGACGGACATGATGGCGCAGTATTACAAGCAGCGTGCTTCGGCCGGACTCATCATTACAGAAGGAACTCAGATCAGCCGTCAAGGTCAGGGATATGCCTGGACGCCGGGAATCTATACGACGGAACAGATAGAGGGATGGCGCAAGGTGACGGCGGCAGTGCACCGCGCAGGCGGGCGCATTTTTGCGCAACTGTGGCATGTTGGAAGGCTTTCGCACCTTTCCTTGCAACCGGAGGAACAAGCACCCGTTGCGCCCTCAGCCCTTGTTGCTGACGGAGTGCAGGTGTTCATCGACCCGCAGAGATTGGGCGCCGCACACGGTATTGGCCAGAAAGTGCAGCATTCGGCGCCAAGAGCCCTTGCAACCGCAGAGATTCGCAAACTAGTACAAGATTTTGCCGCAGCAGCGGAAAACGCGCTCAGTGCAGGCTTCGATGGCGTCGAACTGCACGGTGCCAATGGCTACCTGATCAATCAGTTCCTTGATTCCGGCTCCAACCACCGTACCGACATATACGGCGGCTCGCTGCGCAACCGGCTCCGGTTTCTTGAAGAAGTAACGCATGCAGTAGCCAATGCGGTGGGGCCCGAGCGGGTAGGCGTCCGCTTGTCGCCACTGACCACCGCACAAGGCACGACCGACGCGACACCGGAATCCACTTATCTCGCAGCAGCCAGGTTGCTTGATAAGTCTGGTATTGGATATCTCCATATCGCGGAAGCAGACTGGGACGATGCACCACCGATGCCAGTGGCGTTCAAGGAAGCATTGCGGCAAATGTACTCGGGCGTAATGATCTATTCCGGTCATTATGATCGACCCAAAGCGGAGGAAGCGCTGGCGCGGGGTTGGACCGATTTAGTTGGATTTGGACGTCCATTTATCGCGAACCCCGACTTGCCGCGTCGCCTGCAACTCGGAGAAACCCTGAATACCGGAAATTCGGCGTTGTATTTTGGTGGCGGCGCTCAAGGATATATCGATTATCCGTACCTTGACGATGCGCTCGGTTGAGCAATTTTTTGAGAACCTGTATGGTGTTTTACATATAGCCCGTGACGACTCTTACCTGATCCGAGGAATCCTGCAATGTCTGCTGGCCGGTACACGCCTGATAGGTCACTAGTGACATGGAACATCCGTCCCAAAGCAGCCGGTTGCCGCCCCACAAACCCGACATTGATGGCTTAAAAGAAACAGAATAAGGACACCCTCTGTTCTCGCTTGACCAGGACATGCCCGGCTCCGCCGTTGTGAACATTATTTCATCGTTGCGATCCAACATGTTCTGCTCGGAGGATTTCCATGTGGCCCTCACATCCCTGTTCTCGCTCATTTTGGACGTCCATATCCATCTTCATACCCGCAATAACCCTGATCGCCTGTGCACCTGCCAAGCTGCTTCCCCGTCAGGTACGTCAACAACGCGATTCCGACATGGCCGTACTCGTGAATGCCTTGCCAGAAGTCGACCATCAGAACAAAGCCATCATCGGTCGGTTGTTTGATGGCTGGCTTAGAGGCTTTGCCATCGATACCTTCGGAGCCAATCAGGGAAGCTCAGTGGTTGTGTTTGCATTGCTTTAAGGCCGGGCAGGAGCAGGCGTCCTTCTTTTTTACTCTATTAAAGTCATCACTTTCAATGCGAGACACGAATAACGGTTGTATCGTAATTACTGGCGCATCGGCAGGGATTGGACGTGCCGTTGCCGTGGCTTTCGGACGACGCGGTTGGCGCGTCGGCTTGCTTGCACGAGGGCGTGAAGGACTTGAGGGTGCTTGTCGTGAAGTGATCGAGGCAGGCGGTCAAGCCTTGGCGATTTCCGTCGACGTCTCGGACCACAACCAGGTCGAGGCGGCGGCAGAGCGATTTGAGCACGAACTCGGCCCTATCCGCGTTTGGGTAAACAATGCGATGGCAACTGTGTTCTCCCCCATCGACCGCATTTCACCCGAGGACTTCGAGCGCGTCACATCAGTGACCTATCTCGGCGCCGTCTGGGGAACGATGGCCGCGTTACGACACATGAAGAAGCGCAACGCTGGCATCATTATTCAGGTCGGTTCCGCGCTGGCTTATCGATCCATACCGTTGCAGTCAGCTTACTGCGGTGCAAAGAGTGCCCTTCGCGGATTTACCGATTCGCTGCGATCCGAGCTGATCCACGATGGCAGTGCTATCCACGTCACAATGGTGCAGCTTTCGGCCTTCAATACACCGCAATTCGACTGGGGGAAGACAGCCTTTACCAAGCAGCCGCAGCCAGTTCCGCCAATTTTTCAACCTGAAGTGGCAGCAGAAGCGATCGTATGGGCAGCAGAGCAAAAGCGGCGAGAGACATGGGTTGGCTTTCCGGCTGTTAAAGCCATCATTGGCACCAGGTTACTGCCAGGCCTGCTCGATCGCATCGTCGCGCGGCGTGCTTACTCAGGTCAGTTCACAGAAGTGGACCTTCCCGTGGGAAGAGCAGACAACCTGTATCACCCCGTGCGTAAGGACGTTGGCGTGCATGGACGCTTTGATGCTACCGCGAAATCATCCAGCACGCAGTTCTGGTTAAGCACGCACCACGGGGCTGCGCTTCTCGTCGTGCTGACTTCCTTTGCCGCCGTGTTGCTCGTTCTCACCTTATAAACAGGCAACGTTCCACCTGTTTAACACCACACCCTTTTGGCATAAAGATCTTTACAAAGTCTCCCCGTGTACTAGGCTGGCTGTATGCAAGCGCATTCAGTTGAAGAACCGGGCAGCAAGCTAAAGCATCAGATGCTGCCAAAGCGGCATACCGACGTCCTGCAAGCCAGGCCGACCTGGGCAAACCTTCGCCCTCACATGAGTGGGCTCATCCAGCCGACGTTCGCCGCGTACACGCTGCTGCGCCTTTTCGAGGCATGCAACGACCGGGTGTACCTTGGCGAGATGTACGTACGGGTCAAACGCTATCACGACTGGCTGGCGCAAAACCGCGATTTCGACGGCGACGGACTACTGACCATCATCAGCCCGTTCGAGTCAGGGATGGACTGGAAACCTTCTTATGATCTGGTCCTTGGGTACACCGAACGCATGACGCCGGACAAGCTGTACTGGAACAAACTGTTCTGGAAAGGTGTGGATGTTGACCTTTGCAACTTCCTGGCGGGATACGACTTGAAGAAAATCCGGCAGCGCGCACGATTTTTGGTCAAGGACGTTGCATTCAACGTAATCTATGCGCAAGACCTGGCCGCCATGCAAACGCTCGCTCAAATTGTGGGCGACGGCGATGCGTCAGCTTACAAGAGACGTCGACAGCAAGTCCAACAAAGTGTCATGGACATGATGTATGACGAAGTCGATGCTGCCTTCTACGACCTCCACGAACCAGGTTCCCGTCGCCTTCGCACTCGCACGCCGACCATCTTCTTTCCGCTGGCTCTGGATAGTGTTTCCGATGCCTGTGCAAACGCCGTGCTACAGCGGCATTTTTCCGGGTACGCAGAATTTGACATACCGTACCCGCTTCCTTCGGTCGCGCCGGATGATTCATCATTCCATCCTGGCGAGTCCCCATTCATCTGGCGCGGCCCGACGTGGGCATTTCCGAACTGGTTCCTGTACCACGCATTCAAGCGACACGGCTTTGATACCCAAGCACAGTACCTCAAGAACGCACTTGCAGCTGCAATCAAACAGAGCGGATTTCGAGAATACTACAACCCATATCGCGGCGAGGGCTACGGCGCCAACGATTTCACTTGGTCGGGTCTTCTTATCGACATGGACTGATTAACTATCCCCTTCCAGAGCGACGTTAGTGATTCCGCTGCGGGGCAAAGCGTGTTGAGGGTATCGTGCCTGCTGATTGGAACACCTTTGCGTATGTGGGATAGAAGGATCTCGCTATGCCGGTTTTTCAGGATCATCGTCCCGTGTGTGAAAGCGGAACCGACAAACGGACGCACCCTTTGCCATGCATTCCGCGTGCTCGACGCTGGCTCCTGTCACTGCTGCCAGGAGCGACAGGTCGAAGCGGCAAACCGTCGGATGCTTGCTGGCCAACTCATGGAACACGCAGTTGTTTGCCTCGATGATAGGAATGCCTTTAAGCGATCTAGATGCTCGCGCGTTGTAGCCGAGCTCTTCCATTATCGATCCCAGATGGCGCACCTTTTCCTCGATCGTGGCAGGTTCCTGACCTCCTTCCTTGCTGACGAGGGAGGAAGCGACCTTGCGTCCCAGCGCGTCCAGGCGCTCGCCCATGCCCTCGGGCCCGACTTCGGCCTGAACCATCTCAAACAATAACTGTGCGAACCATGCGTAGTGCCGCGGAAAAACCTCGTTTCCTTTTTCAGTGAGTACATAGAGCTGTTCCGGACGCCCGCCGGTGGGTCTGGTGCCGCCTTTTTGTACCAGCTCGCTGCCTTCAAGGATTTCGAGATGCTGGCGCACGGCATTCCGCGTAACGCCAAGTTGTTGCGCAAACTCATCTACAGTCAGTCCGGACTTGTTCTGCAAGAGAAGGTTGAGTAATTCCCGTTGTCGTGTGCCGGCCATGCTAGCCTCCGCCTGCGCAAAAACGCGAATAAGGTGTATTTGCAGCGTTTGAAAAGTGTCGGTTACATCATTTCTATTGTAGACGAACGCGAAGCTGCATCACGCTGACTTGCAAGCGGAAATGAGAACGCAAACACCTTAAGTGGCCTTGGCTTACTCGAGACGAGTGGCAGCCGTTGTAGAACTCGAAAAGTTCACGCGGCGGCGCAATTGCCTTGCGGCGGTCCAGATCAAATCAGTTCCATGATGTCCTGCCACGTCATGTTCAGGTTGGTCAGCACATGGACTTTCTCGGCCATGCGCTTGATGCTCTTCTTCGACGGCCACAGCGCAAAGTACGCCTTACCAGTCGTCGACGCGTACCGCCTGCTAAACGTAAAACCCAGGAAGTCAAACCCCGCTCCCGGTGCCTTGCAGATACGTGTCCGAGATATAGACTGAATATAGTGGACCTTGGCAGATTATTTCGGTATGCGAACGTTTTAAATACCGATTGCTTGCCCGTGATGACAACGACAGGCTTGTCATTTTCTATGTGGTGAAGTCACTGTTTGAGCCGCCAATGAGTTATCTAGTGTGGCGTCCCGCAAGTAACTTTATATAAGTTGAGTTGTCTATTGGCTATGCTGCTGAAACAGGAGTATGGCCATGGAACGCGGACGTCCAAAGAAAGCGGAGATCACACTATCGGAGCAGGAACATGCCGACTTGCAAGTGTTAGCACGCTCGCGTTCCTTGCCGCATAGTGTCGTGCGGCGCGCCCAGATGATCCTGATGTCGGCTCAAGGTTATTCCAATACCGCCAT
>NZ_JBHTDH010000041.1:0-26539 GCF_042666555.1 Herbaspirillum sp. GCM10030257 | reverse complement strand
CGCAGGGTCTGGGCGTGTCGATCGATTCGCAGCTGCTGTCGATGATGCCGTATCTTGCAACGATTCTCGTGCTGGTCCTGATTTCGACCAATGCCAACTGGATCAAACTCAACATGCCAGCCTCGCTTGGAAAGAACTTCAACCCACATTAAAGACCCACATTAAAGCGCGCATTAAGCAGTTTTCAGCAGTTTTCCCTTCCTGGTCGGGAAAGGCATGGTGGCGGCATTCTTGCCGCTACCATCCTTCAAATTCCAACCTATCTTGATGCGATGCTCAAGGTGGTGAAGGACTATCCCGAACTCGACCGGACACAGCTCGGTATCCCAGTAAAACAGCAGGGAACTTAACAAAATTTCTGGCGTAGACAGTGCCGATCCTGACAGTCAGAAAGTCGTTACCGCCGACACAAGGCTCGATGATGCAGGATTGCGACGCATGGACTATTTTGTTCGCGGCGTAAAAGGCGAAATCCCGGGATAATGTCGGACATATGAATACTATTCGTGTATACATATATCGCTGCCCGGGGTGATGTTCATAATACAACGAGCATTTGAACGACAAATGCGTCAAGCGGTTGAGTGCGGTGCATGACACCGGCAGCGAGTTTTTTCGAAGTTGCTACATCGAATCTGGATGCACGCAGAAGGCGTCCGCAAATGATTTGGACTTTGGTGTCGTTCCCACCGGAAGGCATCCCGAAACCCCGCTGTTATGCCCGCTCGGCGTGGTTCGGCGTCCATTGATAAACAAGTGGGTGTCACATGTAGAGGAAAACCATGTCGAAAAGCTTCATGCGCGGTGCTCTATCCGCCATTGCCGTCCTTCCTGCACTCGCGGCTGCGCCCGTGTTCGCTGCAGGCCCCGCGCCCCTTAATGTAGGTTTTGTCTATGTGAGCCCGATCGGTGAAGCCGGCTGGACGACACAGCATGACATCGCCCGCAAGGAAATGGAGAAAAACCTCAGCGGCAAAATCACTACCAAGTTCGTCGAAAACGTTCCCGAAGGCGCCGATGCGGAACGCGTGATCCGTGACCTCGCTCAGCAAGGCAACAAGCTGATCTTCACGACCTCGTTCGGCTACATGAACCCGACGCTCAAGGTTGCCAAGCAGTTCCCCGACGTCAAGTTCGTGCACCTGACCGGTTACAAGACAGCACCCAACGTATCGGCTGCCAATGCGCGTTTCTATGAAGCTCGTTACCTCGCCGGCGTCCTCGCCGGAAAAATGACCAAGACCAATGTTGGCGGTTACGTCGCTGCGTTCCCGATCCCTGAAGTCCTGCAAGGCATCAACGCCTTTACTCGCGGCATGCGCAGCGTGAACCCCAAGGCTGAAGTCAAGGTCATCTGGGTCAACAGCTGGTTCGATCCGGGCAAGGAACGCGATGCGGCAATCACGCTGATGGGCCAGAATGCCGACGTCGTGACACACCATACCGATTCCACGGCCATCGTTCAGGCGGCGGAAGAGAAAGGCAAGTACGCAGTGGCCTACCATTCGGACATGAAAAAGTTCGGTGCCAAGGCACAGCTCGGTGCGGTGACCCATCACTGGGGCAAGCACTACACCAACGTCGCGCAACAAGTTATCGATGGCAAATGGAAGACGAGCAGTGTCTGGGGTGGCATCAAGGACGGCATGGTCAAGCTGGAAGCCATCAACGACAGCGTGCCGAATGACGTGAAGCAAGTCGTTGCAGCGGCGGAAAAGGATATCGTTTCCGGCAAGATCACGCCATTCGACGGTCCGCTCAAGGACAACGAAGGCAAAGTGCGTCTGGAGAAAGGTTCGCTGAACGATGAAGCCCTGAACAAGATGGACTTCTACGTTGAAGGCGTTGCAGGCAAGCTGCCTGGCAAGTGATCCATTAAAGAAGCTTAATGGGCAGACGGGAAATACTCATTCTGCTCATTGTAAAAAGGCCTGCAGGGATGCAGGCCTTTTGCTTTCTGGCTTTTGGGAAGGTGTCGCAGGAGCAGCGTTGCTTATCGGGACAGGTGTTGCCTGCTTTGTCAAAGTGCCGCAGTGACTCATTGCCACCGTGATGGCACTGTTCCTTGAATTAATTCACGTGGCATGCCCGAAAGGGAGGCTTTGATTCCACGGCGATCGGATTCCTTGGCCGAACGGCGGTCAACATTTTGGCCAACTGGGCACTCCGGGGCCTTCAGAGTGCGATGCCGAGATGTCCCCATTGGGATGGGCTGACGGCGATGTTTGGAGGGATAAAGCCTGCGCCAATTGACCCTACATTGTTGAGCGTGTTGACTGCTACGTTCTGCAGTTGGTTCAGGTTCTGGACAACGTTGACATTGACGTTGGCGATGGGACCAAGGTTGGCAAGCCAGGAGTTGCCGCCGCGGACTGAGGACATGGCGCGCTGGTTGAGCTCGGTGCTGCTGGCAAGATCCTGGATGACGATCGATGACATGGTGATGCTCCTTGGGCAGTAGGTTCAGTGAGTTTGATTTGCTTTACCGGGTTGGTGGAGATGCTCCCTCCACCAACCTGTCGGCATTACAGGAAACTGATGTTGTTGGAGCCATGCTGGGTCGGTGTCACATTGGACGTGATGCCGGATACGAAGGCGGCATTGTTGCCGTTGTTGACTTGTGTGTTCTGGCTCTGCTGCATCATTTGCGTAGCATCGAATTTGAAGTCATCCTTGGACAGGCTAAACATGGAGCTTGGGAAAGGAAAGCCGCCCAGATAGGCGCCACCGCGTAGAGATGCCATGGATTGGGCGTCGAGAATGGCGGAAACGGCCAGATCTTTGATAGTCAAGGTTGTCATTGTAGTGCTCCTGAAGTAGATGAATAAAAAGTGTGAGGGCTAGGTAAATCGCCAGTCGGTATCGAGGGTTTTTTCGTACACGCAGGACATACAGCAGGGACTGTGCCAACCCAGGTATGGCGTCGCCAAGTGGTATTTAAGTGTCTGATTTGTATGAGGATTTATGAAATTCGCGGCGTAGACAACGGAAAGGAGCACGGATCTCCAGCGTGCCGACCTGACGGGCGTAGACCAACACATTTATTGCGTTGTCGGTGGAGGTCCGACACATCGTCATATCGCCATATCGTTCTTGAAACAGGCAGAACAAGCCAGGTAAGTTGCCAGGCAAGAATTTCAATATTTCAAGGCGTGAGGCTTTATTGATCTACCGCAGAAATTTTATTTACTAATACAGGGAACTGCCGCAAACCCGCATGGACAAAGGCTAAAGTGCGTTATACTGTACGCATGAACAGTATGCGTGAATGCCTGAAATGCCAACAGGAAATGGCTTGAAAAGGCAGGCATGCATATCTTGAAAGGATGCACATGCATCCGTCTGGCGACAGGCTTCATACGGTCCTGTCTCCGTCGAACCGGGAGCTGAATCATGTTCAAAGCGGGTACGTGGGTAGGCGCAGGCCGCTGGCCAAACCAGAACTCTCATCCTGATCAATGGCACAAGCCGCTGCGTGGGCAGGTCATCGATTTCTGCGATGTGCGTGCGTGGGCCAATACCATTCAGTTTCCCGAAGACGTGCCGCATGCTGGCGACGTGATGACCGTTGCGCTCCGCATGAAGGCGCAAGGTACGTTGAATGGCCTGACACCGGTGTGCTGGGACTTTGTCACGCACCGGCGTGTACTGTGGGAAAAGACCGCCGCGCTTCGCAGCTACGAAGATGATGTGCTGTTATGGAAAGCTGCAAAAGCAATGCGTGCCGACGAAATCCAGCATCCGCGCCGTCGCAAGCCACGCGACATCCGCGAATTCCTTCCCGAGCAGCAAAAGCATCTGGCTCTGGCCTGATTCTTTGATTCATTGATTTCATTCGGCGGGCCGTTTCCGGCAAGACCCGCATCACCGGAAACGGCATGCAGCATCATGCCGCCTTACGTGTCGCGAGAGCCTGCTCCACCAGTGACAGGGTGCGCTCCACCATCTCCCTGAAGCGTGACATGTCCTCGGGTCTTTCACGGCGTTTCGCCAGCAATTCTTCCAGCTCGCCAGCGAACGTCGCCAGTTCCGTTGCGCCCACGTTGGCTGCCATGCCACGCACCGTATGAACAGCCGATTTCGCCGCCACGTAATCTCCCGCGCTGGCAGCTTGCGAGAACTGCATCAGGCTGCCCGAAAGGCTGGGTACCAGCATTTCCAGCACGCGGTGATAGAGCTCGACATCGTTAGACAGGCGGTACAGCGTGTCGACCGTATCGAACCCGGGAATGTTGATCGGGTTGTCATCACCCGTTACCGCGGTCGCACTGGTCGCGTCGCTCGCGTCATTTACGCCGTTTAAATCGCCTGTGCCGCTGGTGCTGATCGGGTCGACTGTGTTGCGCGTGCGGTCCCTTACATCAGGCATGGATGTCACCGTATCCGCAATAAATGCTCCGTGGTCGGCTACGCGTGTATCAGCCGGTGCCAGCCAATAGGCCAGCGTCCGGTAGAAATGATCCGGATTGATTGGTTTGGTGATGTGAT
Source organism: Herbaspirillum sp. GCM10030257 (assembly GCF_042666555.1). Taxonomy (NCBI): domain Bacteria; kingdom Pseudomonadati; phylum Pseudomonadota; class Betaproteobacteria; order Burkholderiales; family Oxalobacteraceae; genus Herbaspirillum; species Herbaspirillum sp. GCM10030257. The sequence continues at coordinate 22,051 of NZ_JBHTDH010000041.1, read as the reverse complement.
CCTGCATGCCGCTGCGTACGCATTCCTCACGTTCTTCTGCGGTTGCGTGAGCCGTCATTGCGATAATCGGCATGGCTGCAAAACGTTCATCCATCCGGATACGGCGGGTGGTCGCATGACCACCCATTTCCGGCATCTGGATATCCATCAGTACCAGGTCGTACGCATGGGGCCCGCCCGCGAATACCTTGTCCAGCGCAATGCGCCCGTTCCCCGCTATGTCCACCTGCAAGCCTGTCGTGGCCAGCATTTCGCGGGCAATTTGCTGATTGACCTCGTTATCTTCCACCAGCAATACGCGGGCGCCGTCGAAGCGTGGCAAGGTACGCCGTATCGTCGGCACCGCCTGTGACGCGCCATCCTGAGCCAGAACATTGACAAATGTGTCGTGCAGGCGAGACTGATCGATAGGTTTGAACAAGACCGCCGACACCGGCGCATTTTCAGCCTGGTGAATGACATCTTCACGACCGAAGGCTGTGATCAGGATGACTTTTGGCGGATAGGTCAAGTGGTCATTGGCAATCGCCGTAGCCAGTTCAAGCCCATTCATGTCAGGCATGCCAAGATCGGCCAGGATCAGATCGTAAGGCGTCGTGGCATCGGCATGACGGATCGCAGTGAGCGCGGTGGCGGCATCTTCGGTTGCATCGGCATGCAACTGGAAACCCTCTACCAGATCAGTCAGGATTTGTCGCGCCGCCGGATTGTCGTCAACGATCAGCACGCGGCAACCGAGCAAGCGATCAGGCAGGCCGGGAAGGGCCGTCGTGGTCAGCGCCCCCAGGCCAAAATGCAGGCTGAATCCAAAGGTTGATCCGGCACCGGGCTCGCTGTGCAGCGACATGGTGCCGCCCATCATTTCCACAAGCCGGCGGCTGATGGCCAGGCCCAGGCCCGTCCCGCCGTATTTACGCGTGGTCGACTCGTCCGCCTGACTGAACGCATGGAATAACCGCGACTGCTGCTCGGGTGACATGCCGATACCGGTATCTTCCACTTCAAAGCGCAGCTCCACGCCGTCCGCGTTGCTGCTGAGTACACGACAGCGCAACTGGACCTGACCGGCTGGCGTGAACTTGATGGCATTGCTTATCAGGTTGACCAGGACCTGACCTAGCCGCAAGGGGTCACCGTTAAGATGCACCGGTACGTCTTCCGCAATATCGAACAGATAGCGCAAGCCTTTCTCGCTGGCGCGCTGGCTGGTCACGGTACTGACGTTGCCGAGCACTTCATGCAGAGAAAAGTCGGTAGTCTCGATGCTTAGCTTGCCGGCCTCGATCTTTGAAAAATCCAGGATGTCATTGATGATGCCAAGCAGCGAGACCGCAGCACGATGGATCTTTTCCACATAGTCGCGCTGCTTGCCGCTCAGGTCGGTACGCAGGGCCAGGTAAGCCATGCCGATGACGGCATTCATCGGCGTACGGATCTCATGGCTCATGTTCGCGAGGAAGGCCGATTTCATGCGCGACGCTTCTTCAGCCCCTTCCTTGGCAATCTTGAGCGCACGCTCATGTTCGCGTAAATCTTCATTGATGCGCGAGAGTTCCGCGGTGCGTTCCTGTACGCGTTGCTCCAGGATACGCTCGGACCGTTTCAGGCTGTCCACCAGTTGCTGTTGCGCGCTTTCCTTTTCTCGCCTGACCTGATTGAAACGATCTGCCAGCGCCAGGGAAAGCAGCAACATTTCCAGCGCTGATCCGATTTGCATGCCATAGACGGTAAGGAAGTTTGGAATCCCCTTGACGCCGTAGCTGCGCAGCGCCGTCAGCACCGCCGCGAATACGAGGCAGCTGAAGGCCAGCAGAAAAAATCGCGCGCTGCGCTGTCCGCGCAACTTGCAGACCACACCAACAATCAGGGCGAGCAGCATGTTGGCCATATCGACCGTAATCCCTGTGGCAATAATCTTGTGGTAGGGCAGGAACCAGAAGCCTGCCATCTGCAGGATATTCAGCACGAGGAAGCCGCGCATGACCTTGTCCAGCCACGGTACCGTATCGTAGGTCGATAACAGACGACGCTGGAACAGGAGCAAGGTGAATCCGGTCAAGCCAAAGCCAATCATGGAGGAAATCATCGACCAATCCGGCGATTCCGGCCACAGGAACTGGAATCCGATGCCGCCGAATGCTACGGTCGACAACGCATTGGCGGCGACGAACAGCACGTAATACAGATAGGTGCGGTCGCGCAGTGAAGCAAACAACAGAAAGTTATAGAGTCCCAGCGCAAGCAGCATGCCGAAATACAGTGACTGACCGATATATTCGCGCAGGCTCTGCTGGTTGAACACCGCTGGTTCCCACAGTTTGGCGGGAATATCGAGCGAGGTACCCGAAGCCACACGCAGGTAGTAAGTACCTGCGGACTTGCTGGCCAGGTGCAGCGGGAAAACGAAATTGCGATGGTTGACAGGCCGGTGAGAAAACGGCAGCGAGTGACCGGTTTCGATCTTCTCGTAACCCTGTTCGCCAGGGACAAAGAGCTGGACCGAATGCAGGTGGGTAAATGCAACCTCAAGCAGTCGTTCCCGATCTTCGCCGGATTCGTTTGCAAAGGTAATACGCAGCCAGATCGCCGAGCGGCGCAAGCCAAAGTTAAGGGAATCGGTCTGCTGCAGCGACGGTTTGAATCTGTCCGCCACTGCGGGCGTCCGGATGTCGTCGATTGTCCACTTGTGCTCCTTGTCCTCCAGGACATCCCAGTGCGGCGTCAGATTGACCGGCTTGCCAAGGGCCGTGTCATCGACCCGCAGTTCGCCCGCCCGACCCGCCGCAACGCTGACAGCCAGCAGTATAAAAACACTCCAGTATCGCAGCCAACGTTGTCCGAGGCTCATCCGCTTCACCCACGCTTATGATTTGACGGGACACAAACGTCCCAATCGTAGCAGCATACCGAAAATTGCCAATTGATTGCATATCGGCAACGATATTTGTAAAAAAAAGTTACCATTTCCTGTTAGAAATAAAATAACATCGCGGCATTCCATACGACGTTCGGCCCCAAAAATGCCGGTAACAGGGAGGATAGATGAACAAGGAATGTCAGCATCAAGCGGTCATCGTTGGCAGCGGTTTCGGCGGTGCGGTCATGTCTGCACGGCTTTCCAGAAAATGGCCCGGTGCCGTTCTGCTGCTGGAGCGCGGCAAGGAATACCCGTTGGGAGGCTTTCCCCGCAGTCCCCATGACCTGGCCGACAATGTCTGGTGCCCGGACGGTGACGCGGTCCGCAGGCCGCGGGCGGTAAGGAGTCGCAAGGCCCGACGCGGCCATCTTGCCGGGATGTTCGACATCCGCCATTTCGACAAGATCGATACCGTCACGTCGGCCATGTATGGCGGCGGTTCCCACATTTATGCCAATGTTTTCCTGCGGCCACCGGCGGCTGTCTTTGAGCAGGGATGGCCGCAGGGCTTGCGACGCGAGCGATTGCTACCTTATTACGACGTGGCGCAGCAGGTATTGGGGGCGCGCACCGTTCCGCCTGCCAGCGGCCCCGAAGACCGTCGCTACATCAAGCGTACCGAGCAGTTCCAGGCTTTTGCCCGGGACGCAAAGCTGACCACGCGGCTGGCCGATATCGCTGTCTATTTCGGTAACGACTATACCTACAAGCGTAACGGCGCGGCCTTGCCGCTCGGCGTGCAGGAAGTCAACCGCTACGGCGCACTGCAAACCTCCTGTACCTACTGTGGCGAATGCGATATCGGCTGCAATGTGCAGGCAAAGAATTCGGTGGACCACAATTATCTGCATGTTGCCCGGCATCGCTATGGCATGGCGGTGCGCACGCAGTCAGTCGTAGAGCGTGTCGTGCCGTTGAATGCCTTGCACGAAGACGACCCGGGCAGTGACGGACAGTTCGGGTTCCGTGTGTACTTTCGCGATATCCAGCGCGGTGAAACGCATGCCGTTACCACCCGACGTGTGGTGCTGTCGGCGGGCACTTTGGGCACCACCGAACTGCTTTTCCGGTGCCGCGACATTCATCGGACACTACCGCGTGTGTCGTCGCGCCTCGGGCAGCAATTCTCGGGCAATGGAGATTTCCTTTCTTTTGCCATTGGCGGCAAAAAAGAAGTGAATTCCACTTATGGCCCCGTGATTACACAGTACACAGACCACCACCTGTTTGAAAACCTGGACCGCAAGCGAGCCTTCCTGCTGGAAGACGCCAGCTATCCCACGCAGGTTGGCTGGGCGACCGCGGCGCTCAATCCCGTGATGAATCCCTTGCAGACGATCTGGCAAAGCTGCAAGCAATTGCTGGCGTATGCATTCGCCCGGTACTACCCAGGCCGCAAGCAAAGCAGTGTCGGTTTCCTGATCCAGAAATTGTTGTCGCACGACTTGTCGCAATACAGCGCGGTACTGCTCTGCATGGGGTTGGACAATGCAAAGGGTGTTCTCAGCCTGAACAAGGATGGCTACCTCGATATCGACTGGCCCCAGGAAAGCAACCGTCCGCTGTACGACGCCATCTTGCAGCTCGGCGAGCGCTTTACCCGCTTCATCGGCAGCAAGCATTTCCTGCCGATGCCGACCTGGTTATGGCCGGTCAAGAATAATGTGACGGTGCATCCGCTAGGTGGCTCGGTGCTTGCCGATTCGCCGCAACAGGGCGTCGTCAGCGCATGCGAAGGCAGCCGTGGCCAGGTGTTTGGTTACCGCAACCTGTATGTCGCCGACGGCTCACTCGTGCCGACCGCGCTGGGCGCCAATCCGGTGGCGACCATTACAGCCCTGTCCGAATGGATTGCCGAAGAACTGACCGGCATGGCAGCGGACAGCGATCTTTAAGGGAGAAGGGATGTCCATGCACGATCTGCAAGCAAAGAAGGCGGCATCAGGTAGGGCGGTGCCCGCTTCGGGCGAACTGCACGATGTCAGGATTCGCTTCGCTGAAGTCATGAAGGGCTACGTCAGTGCCGAGGCGACGACTTTTTCAGATGGCCATGACGACGGCAAGGCCGCAGGGCATGCGCTCGCATTGCATGTCACGGTCGCCATCGAAGATCTTGGCGCCTTTCTCTCACAGGCCGAGCATGCGGGCACACTCAGCGGTCATGTCGACTGCGCGTTGCTGGGTGGGGTCTGCCCGGTACAGGCCGGTACTTTCCGGCTGATGCCGGACACTGCTGATCGTGACCGCAAGGTCATGTATTACCAGGTGTATTGCACCACGCCGCGAGGCGAGCCAATCACCTTCATCGGCAACAAGCAGGTTCAGCATGATGCGCCGCTCGATACCTGGAAGGACACGACTACCTTGTTCGTCAATGTCTTCCATGGGCATATCGATCCCTCCGAACAATCGCAGGGCAAATTGTGGGTGACAGGCATTATCAGTCTCGGTCTCATGGATTTCATGCAGGTCTTGCGCGGCCTGCGTGCAACCGATGCGGATGGCGCGACCAGTGTCGCGGGTCTGCTGGCGTTCGGTCGTTTCTTTGCAGGCAAGCTATGGGATGTTTACGGGCCACATTTGCCCCCGGCACCCAGCCAGCCGCAGCGACGCTATGCCAGATTCACCACCGAAGGTATTACCGGTGCCGAGATCAGCACACATCCCTTTCTCACTGCTGATGGTCTGCGGCTGGAACTGACACGCTTTGCGCGCACGCCTTGCGATGATGTGGTGTTGATCGTGCATGGGCTGACCAGTTCCTCGGATATGTTCATCATGCCGGAACACCAGAATCTGGTGCAGACCCTGCTCGATGAAGGCTACGGTGAAGTCTGGACACTGGATTACCGCGGCAGTTGCCGCTTTCCGTACAACCTTGCACGCACCAGTTATACGTTTGACGACATCGCCTTGTTCGACCATCCGGCCGCGCTGCATGAACTGCGCCGCCACATCGGTCCGCAACGCCGGGTGCATGTGATTGCGCATTGCGTCGGTGCGCTGACCATGGCAATGAGCCTGTTTGGCAGGACAGTTGGCGGCATCAGCAGTGCCATCCTGAATAGCGTCGCACTCACGCCTTATGTCCCGAAATGGTCGCAATACAAGCTGGCCATCGGACCCTGGGCCTCCGACTACCTGCTGGGTATCGATTATTACAACCCGGGCTGGCGGCGTGAGCGCGGCTGGTCGATCGGCAAGCTGCTGGCGGTGAGTGCCGACTTCGTGCATCAGGAATGCGATTCGCCGGAATGTCACATGCTGAGCTTCATGTGGGGCAGCGGCAGGCCGGCGCTGTTCAACCATGCCAACATGTTGCCGGTGACGCATGAACGCCTCGGCGATCTGTTCGGCGGTGTCGGCGTGCATTATTACCGTCACATACACAGGATGGTCACCAGCGGCCATCGCGCCGTGAAGTTCGATCTTGACAACCTGCGCTATGCCGCGCTCCCGGACGACTATACGAGCCGTGTCGCGGATATATCGACACCCATCCTGCTCATGCAAGGCCAGGACAACCGTGTGTTTGCGGACTCCAATATCCGCTGTCACGAGATGCTGGAGAGGATAGTCCCAGGGCGCCATCGTCTGCATGTGGTACCTGGATATGGCCACCAGGATATCTTCATGGGCAAGGACGTGGCGAACGATGTGTTCCCGCATCTGATTTCATTTTTGCGGGAGCATAGCCATGACTGATATGTCAGAGATATCGAACATCAGGGCAGCGGCCAAGCCGGCATTACCGCCTGGCCTGGTGTTATGGCCCGCCGGTACAGCGCCCTCCAATCGGCTCTGCGTGCTGATCAGCGATATCCATTGCACGGATTGCACGGTCGGTAACCAGACTGCGTCAGAAACCGACTGGCAATTGTTCTTCGAGCAGATGGAATTTTCGGTCGGTAACCCCGGCGATAAGGCCCAGCCTACCTCCTCGCACCGGGTCGATGAACTGATGCTCATCCTCAATGGCGACATTGTCGACCTCATACGCAGCAGCAAATGGGCGCAGGCCGGTGTCTATCCGTGGCAGCGCGACGACCCGCGATTTGGCGAGATCGTGCTCGACATCATGCGTGACATTGTGCGAATCCACGCGCATAAGCGGCCGAAGGATAGCAACCAGCCGTACTCGGGATTTTTTTACTGGATGCGCAAGAGTCTCACGATATTGCGCCAGAGCGGCGTGCGTGTCACCATCATTCCGATAGTCGGCAACCACGACAAGGAACTGCAAGTCGTACCCAATGCACGGCAAATGTTTTACGAAGAATGCCTTGGGCTGACGGCGCTCGATATTTCCGACAGCTATCGCAGGTGGGTTGCGGCACAGCTCGGTACGTCCCCAGATGAGCTTTATCCCAGTCTGCCTTTTTATGTTGCGGATATCGGCATGCGTTTGCTTGCCACCCATGGTCAATGGCGGGATGCCGATAATTCGCGCGCCACGTCGGGCTGGCGGCCAGGCAAGGGCTGGACACCCGATGTCTGGCGGAAGGAAAACTACCGCTCCTTCAGCGACCCATGTTTTGGTGACACGGTGGCCGCAGGCATGCTGTCGCACTTCATCTGGTGTACAGAGCAGCGTATCGATCCTTCGTTGCCGGGTGCGTCGCGCGTGTGCAACTTGCTTGATGAAATGGATCTGTATCGCCCTTCGGTAGCGGCCGTCGTCCGCTTGCTTAGCGAGTCTCGCCGTCTTGCGCGGCGCGACCCGAGAGCAAAGGGAATGCATGCACACATCCTGCAATGTTTTCGCGAGAGCCTGGTGGGCTGGCTGGGGCAGAAAGCGACCTGGGACAGTGCCATGGGCACGACCAAGCTTGGTCTGTATGTACTATGGCTGCTGACCAAACCGAAATGGTACTGGCTCGATATTTCACTAATGCGACTGATGGCAAAGGTGCAAGAGCCGGAATCAAACATAAGCGACAAGGATTTACTGGGATTGCCGGCTTTTGGCGATGATTACCGTGAACTCGGATTGCGCCTGCACGTGGAAGGACATACGCATGTGGCATTGGAGGCGGATGTGCAATTTCAGTCGCTGCCGGACGGACGCAACAACTACACCTACGTCAATCTTGGCGCATGGCGCGACGCAATTCTACGCAAGCGTAGCCGGGGCTTCCGACGGCGCGGTATCGGTCGCGCGCTGTTCGTCTTCGATCTGGCCAGGCTGCCAGCCAGCGAAGACTCGTATCGTTTTTATGCACGTGACATGATTTGCTGGAGCGATCGGCTCGATAGCTGGTAGTGCAGAATGAATGGCGAAAGAACATTCCGACGTTGGCACGTTCGTGTTTTGGTGCCTTGTTGCGGCGCACCATTCAAGTTGACCATTGTGGCGGCCGTTATACCTGTCAGGAGCGCCCGTTCATGGTTGCATGCGTGGATCGGCTTCGCCGGCAAACTGCCAGACGCGACACACACGAGGTGAAATGATGAGTATCAGCGTCACGTTCAACAGCTCGCACAAGGTGCTGTTGGGATCGGACTTCTTTATGGCCCGACGTCCCGTGGTCGATCGATCCCAGCGTCTGGTAGCACACGAGCTGATGTTCAGCGATGCGTTGCGGGGTAATGAGGGATCCGTTGTCAGTGGGGAAGAGCAGCCGGCCAGTGCATCTGTCATTGCCGATGTGTGCGAGTACGGCCTGGCGCGGGTCATTGGCGATCAGGTTGGCATTCTGTATATCGATGCCGAAGCCTTGATGAGTGACATTTTCGGTTTTCTGCCGCCGCAGCAGATCATCCTTGAACTCGCCAACATGCCGGAATGCACGTCGGCGATACTCGAAAAGTTATCCGCGCTTCGCGGTCAGGGATTTCGCCTTGCGCTCACGCTCAATGCGGAGATGCGCGATATTGCGCCGCTGCTGCCCCTGATCGAGGGTGTACGCGTGGACGTCGGCCACCGCACCGATGCGGAGCTTGCACAGATCTGCAGCATGTTCAAGGCGCATGACAAGATGCTTCTGGCAGAACATGTTGAGTCAATGCAGGCCTTCCGTCGATGCGCAGATTTTGGATTCGATTTCTTTCAGGGTTATTTTTTTTCGGAGCCGCAGATCCTCGCTGGAAAGAAGTTGTCGGCATCCCAGTTGTCTGTCATTGAATTGATGGCTTTGCTCGCATCGGACGTCGATGACGCACTGATTGAGCAAAGTATCAAAGGCGATGTGGCACTTGGCTTGAACCTGCTGCGTTTCGCCAACACGCCGGCCATCAGCGCGCACCGCATTGAATCACTGCGTCAAGCTCTGATTGCCGTTGGCCGTAACCAGTTGCAACGCTGGATGCAAGTGCTGCTGTATGCGGAAGGCGGGATCGATGGCAGCACGGTTGTTCCGTTGATGGCGCAAGCAACGACACGCGGCCGCCTGATGGAGCTGGTGGCGCAGAAGCTAAGGCCAGGCAATCGAAGTATCGCCGATACGGTTTTTACCGTAGGTATCATGTCTCTCATGGATACGCTGTTTTCGATGCAAATGACAGATATCCTCAAACAAATTCCTGTTGTGGACGAAGTGGCGGCAGCACTGCTGCATCGTGAAGGATACTTCGGCAAGTTGCTGGCAATGGCTGAGCAAACAGAATGGCGACAGCGCAATAACGACCTGCTCTTGCAGTCATTGGCCCAGTTAAATCTCAGCTGCAAGGATCTGTACCTTCTCCAGCTGGCGACGTTTGAGTGGAGCGACAAGGTTACAAGAAGCCTGCACAAGTAACGTCGTCCCGGTCCATCACTGTTTTTGCTTGTGTCGCGGCCGATATCTACTTCCGTGACACGTAGGGATTGCCTTCAATGTAAAAACGCAATTCCGCCTCGGCCCACTCCTTGGCATAGGCAACGCCGATGCGTGGTCGGGCAACGATTTTGACCGTATCTGCCACAGGCGCGTCGGCGATGTAAAAGCTGTTACTCAGCAAATCATGACCGTTGAGCGTCCTGTCGATGCCAAGCGCACGGCACAGCAGGCCGGGCCCCTTGGTGTTGCCCTCGACATGATGTACCGGCTCGAGCGCACGCAACAGCACCGCAGCGCCATGCCCCTCCTTGTCAGTCACTACATTCATGCAATGATGCATACCATAGATCAGATATACATAGGCATAACCCGGTGGACCATACATGATGGCAGTGCGTGGCGTGATGCCTCTTGAGGAATGCGATGCCAGGTCGTGCGCACCGATATAGGCTTCCGTCTCGACGATGCGGCCACGTTTTTCCACGCCATTATGAACATGCACCAGATGCTTGCCCAGCAGGTCGCGCGCAACCGCTATCGTGTCACGGGCGTAAAAACTGCGGGGCAAAATGCGCTGCGGTTTCATGGTTGAAGCGCTCGCATTACCAGGTATCGATGAACGGACGTTTCTTGCCGTTGCGAACCTGTGGCGCCGGAGCGGAACGCAAGCCCCGCATCAGCCAGCGCCGACTGTCCGCAGGGTCGATGACCTCGTCGATTTCAAGAAAGGATGCCATATTGATTGCCTTGCCGCTTTCATAGGACGCCGCCACCATCTTGTCGAACATCGCTTTACGCTCCGCAGGATCGGTAATTGCTTCCAGCTCCTTGCGATAGCCGAGACGTACCGCGCCTTCCAGGCCCATCGCACCGAATTCTCCACTCGGCCAGGCAACCGTAAAGAAGGGCGCATGGAAGCTACCGCCCGCCATGGCTTGCGCACCAAGGCCATATCCCTTGCGCAGAACAAGCGTGAAGAAAGGAACGTCGATGCTGCCCGCGGTCACGAACATGCGCGAGACATGCCGGACCATCGCAGTCTTCTCCGCATCCGGTCCGACCATGAAACCCGGCGTATCGCAGAGCGAAACAATTGGCAGATCGAAGGCGTCGCACAGTTGCATGAAACGCGCAGCCTTGTCCGCCGCATCCGCATCGATTGCGCCACCGAGATGGACCGGGTTATTGGCAAGCAGCCCGAACGGTCGACCTTCGATGCGTATCAGCGCCGTAATGATGCCTGTACCAAACTGATGCCGCAGTTCCAGCACCGAGCCGGTGTCGGCAATTGTGTCAATCACTGCGCGAATGTCATACACACGCAAGCGATTCTCGGGAATCAACTGGCGCAGCCTGCGCTGATCGGCGCATTCCCATTTGCTGACCGGCCCCTGAAAGTAAGACAGGTATTGCTTCGCTACATGCACTGCTTCCTGTTCGTCCTTGACGATCACGTCAATCACGCCATTGGGACCCTGCATGCTGACCGGTCCCACTTCCTCGGGCTGGTACACGCCAAGACCGCCGCCTTCGATCATTGCCGGGCCGCCCATGCCGATGGTGGCATTCTCGGTTGCGATGATGACATCGCAGCAGCCCAGGAACGCTGCATTACCCGCGAAGCAGCGACCGGACACGATACCGACGCGCGGCACCAGTCCGCTCAGCCGTGCAAAGTTAATAAATGACATGACATCGAGGCCTGCCACCAGCATGGCATCGGTATCGCCAGGGCGGCCGCCACCGCCCTCGGCAAACAGCACGACAGGCAGCTTCCATTCCTGCGCCAGCTGGAACATGCGGTCTGTCTTCTTGTGGTTCATCATGCCCTGGGTGCCGGCGAATACCGTGTAGTCGTAGGACATCACCATGCAGCGCGATTTCTGCTCATCGAACAAGCTGCCATTGACGCTGCCGATGCCGGCCACCAGACCATCGGCGGGGCTGATGGCGATCAGTTCTTCCAGCGAGCGCCGTCGACGCTGGGCGGCAATGGCCAGCGCACCATATTCGATAAAACTGTCGTCATCGCACAGGTCGACGATGTTTTCCCGCGCTGTGCGTTGGCCGGTCTTGCGGCGGCGCGCTACCGCATCGGGACGCCGCGCATCAAGTCCGATCGCATGCCGTTCACGTACTTCGGCAAGATCGGCGCGGATGTGATCGGGATTCATGTCGCTGTCGTCCACATCTGCCGCGATGTCGACTTCGGCAGGCTCGATGTACAACAGTGCTTGCCCATTGAATAAGACATCGCCCTTTTGCACGGTGATCAGACGCACGATGCCGCTCGTGTGGGCGGTGGCAATGTGCTCCATCTTCATCGCTTCCAGCACCGCGATCTGCTGGCCGGCATGCACAGCGTCGCCAACGGCGACATCAACCGCGACGACAGAGCCCTGCATCGGCGCGGGAACCGGAATGGTATTCGGCGGCGCCGACGGCCCTGCCAGGGACGTCGCGATATCGGTTGCGCCGATGCCTTCGCGGCCCACATACAGTTTGGGATGCGTCTCGTCCTGCGGGAGGAGAGCCGCCATGTGATCTTCGACGAATCGCGTGTACACCTGGTTGGCAACGACGTCCGCATGTGTCAGCAGATTTTGCAGAAAGCCGATATTCGTTTCGACGCCCTCGATGCGGAATTCGGACAGGGCGCGGTATGCCTTGCCGATCGCCTCATCAAAACGCGACGACCCGTTCACCGTAATCAGCTTGGCCAGCAACGAGTCGAAATTCGGGCTCGTCTTGTATCCGGAGTAACCGAAACTATCGACGCGCACGCCCGGCCCCGATGGCGGTTCAAAGACTGACAGTAATCCGCCTGATGGCAGGGCGTTGCCCTCGGCATCCATGGTCTCCATGTTGATCCGCAACTGAATCGCGATACCACGCGGTGCCGGGATCATGTCTTGCGCTAAGCCAAGCTGCGCAAGGGTCTCGCCGCCGGCAATCCGCAATTGCGCCTTGACCAGGTCGATTCCCGTCACTTCCTCTGTGACGGTGTGTTCAACCTGCAAGCGCGGGTTGGCTTCCATGAAGGTGAAGCGAGTATCGTTTCCTGTGCCTCCCGCGTCTTCTGCATCAACCAGGAACTCAAACGTCCCGAGGCCGCGATAGTTGACCGAACGCGCCAGCCGTATTGCCGCATCAAGAATGCGCTGCCGCAGCGCCGGCGACAGCGACGGACTGGGCGCAATTTCCACGAGCTTCTGATGACGCCGCTGCAATGTGCATTCCCGCTCCCACAGATGGCTGACCTGGCCGCTGCCGTCGCCAATGACCTGCACCTCGATGTGCCTGGCCCGGCGTACCAGTTCTTCCGCATACACATCACCGTTGCCAAAGGCTGCAAGTGCTTCGGACTGACAGCGTGCGTAGACGGCGGCGACATCGTCGGCACGCTGCACGACGCGCATGCCGCGTCCGCCACCACCGGCCAGCGCCTTGATCATGATGGGACGTTGATCACCGAGCGATGCCATGAAAGCCTGGATTTGTTCCAGCGTGGCACTGCCGTCGGTACCCGCGACCACCGGCACGTGATGCTGTTGCGCCTGCCCCCGCGCTCTGGCCTTGTCGCCAAACAAGTCCAGTACCTCAGGTTGCGGACCGACAAAGACAAGGCCGTGTTCAGCGCACTGCCGTGCAAAGCGCGCGTTCTCACTCAGGAAACCATAGCCGGGATGCACCGCGTCGCAGCCGGTCTCCTTGGCCGCCACAATGATCTGATCGATATCGAGATAGGCGGACGCACCCTTGCCGCGCAGCCCATGTGCCCGATCGGCCTTGCGTAGATGAAGGGACGCGATGTCATCTTCCGAATAGACAGCAACGGTACGGATGCCGAGTTCGGCCGCAGCCCGCGCGATGCGGATTGCAATTTCGCCACGATTGGCGATAAGCAGAGTCTTGATAGTCATTCTGGTTTTATCGAAAGTCAGGCCCCGGCAGGGCGGCGCATTTTGCATTCGGTAGGCAGGGCGAGATTCTTGCCTTCCACCACAGTTTCGGTGCGGAAGCCGTAGTTGGTGCCTTCCACGCCGAATTTAACCGTCTTGCCATCCACAGGCGCGACGGTCGAGACGGTTTGTGGCAACAGCAGTTGATGGTCCTCCTTGCGCATCGTGACATCGCCGACGATGGACGGGTAGGTCATGCCTTCGAGTGCAAGTGCGATCTTGATGGGTGATGTCGAATTGGCCTTGTTGATGGCAGCCGCCACCATCCGTGGCGTCATGTCCATACGCGGGGCAAGAAATGGTTTGTTGAATCGCTGCTTGTAGGCGGCGGCCACTGGAGCGACCTTCGGACTCTCGACATTCTGGTGCCATTCACCAACCCATGTCAGCTGGCCGAGTTTGGCCTGCGACACCGCAAAGACTGCACCGGGCAATGCGCCCGCGCTGTGGTTGATGAAACGCAGATTCATGCCGGCATCCGCTGCCGCTTTGATGAACAGGTTCAGGTCGCCGCCCCAGTTACCAGTGATGACTGTATCCGCGCCACTAGCCTTGATCTTCGATACGTACGGAGAAAAATCCTTCACCTTGCCAATGGGATGAAAATCTTCTCCGACAAACTGCACATCAGACCGGGCACCGGCCAGCATTTCCTTACCCAGTTTGGCCCAGACGCGGCCATGCGCGTAATCCTGGTTGAGCAGATAGACCTTCTTGATGTCCTGCTTCTCCGTCATGAAGCTGGTCAGCGCCTTCATTTTCATCGCGGTGTTGGCTTCAGTGGTGAAATGCCAGAAGCTGCAATGCTTGCCGGTGAGATCGGGATCGATGGACGAGTGATTGACGATCAGGATCGCCTTGTCAGGATTACGGTCGTTGTGCTTGTTGGCCGCTTCCACCATCGCGCTGACGGCTGAGGAACCCGAGCCGCCGGTAAAGACCACGCGTGCGCCGGCGTCGATGGCAGCCTGTAATGCCGTCAAACTTTCCTGCGCCGACAATTTATTGTCCAGTGTCATGAGATCGAGCTTCATACCATTCAGCACTCCGCCCTTGGCATTGATGTCTTCAATGGCAAAGCGGATATGCGAAAGCATCAGTTCGCCGACATCGGCAAACGGTCCGCTCAAAGGATCGATGAAAGCCACCTTCAGCGTTTCCTGTGCCGACGCCACGGCACTACCCATCATGCTTGCTGCGGCGAGTGAGATTCCTATCAATGTTTTTTTCATGACTGTCTCCTTCATGGTCTCGGGTAAGTGGATCGTGACTAACTAGCTCCTGCGTTTTCTGTTTGTCCTGTTTGTTAAGTGGCTTGACGGCACAGTTTGTGCGCCGGCGATTTTCAGGAGAATGCGAGTGAGTTCCATGACCATTTCTTCGGGGCCGATGCGGCCATTCGGTTTGTACCAGGTGTACATAAAGCCGGCGATGCTGCCGATGGACAGTGCGGTCAGTTTAGTATCGTCAAATTGCAGGTCTCCGTCGCTGCGTGCCTGCTCCAGCAAGACGCATAACTCTTTGTAGAAACGGCGCGCCATAGTCCTCAGCTTCTTCAGGAAAGTCGCATCAAGTGCACCGCCTTCCCGATAGGCCAAGGCGCCAGATTTGAAGAAGGCTACATTGGCCGTGGCAAAGCGGTGCAGGCCTTCGCGCAATTTATCAATCGCGCGCCGCTCGTCTTCCGCTTCGAAGTGCATGGCGGTCAGGCACGCATGTGATGCGCGCCAGCAGAGCGTTTTGAAGATATCGCTCTTGCCGGGAAAGTAGTAATAGAGGAAAGGTTTGGTGACGCCAAGTTCATTGACAATGTCGGCAATGGTGGTTCCCGCGTAACCGTTTCGGAAAAACATATCCTCCGCCACGGCGAGGATATGCTCACGCTTCTGATCGTGCACTCCCTCGGCGATCGCCTTTTTGCTCCCCTTGGTTTGCCTGCCCTTGACGTCGGTCTTCATATGGTCCGCTGTGCCGCGTTGGATTTAAGTGAAGTCTGATTGACCGCGCTTTTAAAAGAATATACCAGACAGTATAGAAATTATACCGCCTGGTATATTAAATTTCATTGGCGGGTAACTGGTTCGGCAAAATCAGTTCAGACCATATAAAGTTTATACTCGCTGTTATATTATTTTCCGTCTGGCACCTGAATTTGCGCCGTATCAAGACGTTCAACAAATCTCGCTTTCATGCTGATAGGCTATAAACGATAAGCACGAGGAGACAACGAGTGAATGCAATTGCGTATCTGCAAGAAGAAAAGCCGTTACACGACTACCTGCGGCACCATGCGCGCACCCAGCCGGACAAACCTGCCTATGTCTGGTACGGCAACACGCTGACTTACGGTGAACTGGACCGTTTGAGCGACCGCTTTGCAGCCAGGCTTAGCGAATTGGGTGTAAAGAAGGGTGATCGCGTTGTGCTCTTCCTGCAGAATTGTCCTCAGTATCCGATTGCGCATTTCGGTATTCAAAAACTGGGTGCCATCGTTAGCCCCTGTAGCCCTCTGTTCAAAAAGCACGAGCTGGAATACCAGGTCAGCGACCTCGGCGCTGAAGTCATTGTTGCAGCCGACAACCTGTATCCGGTCATTGAGCAGGTAATGGGCACGACAAAGTTGCGCCATGTTTTTCTTACGAACTACGGCGATTTTCTGCCGGACGAGCCAACCATCGATATACCTGCAGAGATCCGCATCCCCAAGCAGCGTATCGAAGGCGCCATCGATTTTCTCGACGCCTTGCGCGTGCAGCAAAGACAGCCGCCGCAACCTTTGCTCGACATGGATGACGTGGTGCTGATGACGTACACATCCGGAACCACCGGCATGCCCAAAGGCGCGATGCTGACGTACCGTAATGCATTATTTAAGACAGCCGGCGCCACATTTGCCGCCAGCGTCAACAATGAGACTGTCACGCTCGCCATCGCGCCGCTGTATCACATTGCCGGCATGCTGATGGGACTGAATGTGACGATCTACACCGGCGCGACCGCGGTCCTGTTGTACCGCTTCGACCCAGTGGCGGTACTTCAGGCCATCGACCGTTATCAGGTCAGCCACTGGTACAGCATCGCGCCGATGAACGTGGCCGTCATGCAGGTGCCGGACGCACAGAAATTCAATTTGAAATCATTACGGGTCAATCCCTGTACCAGCTTCGGCATCACGTTGACGCAACAACTTGCTGACAAGTGGCGCGATTTCGCAGGAGGTTGCCAGACATTCGAAGCGGCATACGGATTGTCCGAGACCCATACTTGCGACACCTACACGCCGCGCGATGCGATCAAATGGGGAACGCAGGGAAGACTGATGCCCGGCGTCGAATGCCGCATCGTCGATCAGCAGAGCGGGCGGGTGCTTGACGCGGGGGAGATGGGCGAAATCACGCTGCGCAGTCCAGGCAATTTCAAAGGATACTGGAACAAGCCGGAGGCTACTGCAGCAACACTGCGGGACGGCTGGGTGTACACCGGCGATATGGGCATGCTGGACAGCGATGGCTACCTGACCTTTAGCGGACGCTTCAAGGAAATGATCAAGGTGTCGGGCTATAGCG
The DNA here is from genome assembly GCF_042666555.1 of Herbaspirillum sp. GCM10030257. Lineage (NCBI taxonomy): Bacteria > Pseudomonadati > Pseudomonadota > Betaproteobacteria > Burkholderiales > Oxalobacteraceae > Herbaspirillum > Herbaspirillum sp. GCM10030257. Next base: position 4,848 of record NZ_JBHTDH010000041.1, on the reverse strand, counting down.
TATTCCCGGAAGAAGTGGAAACTATCCTGATCAAACATCCGGCGGTCCGGCAGGCAGCGGTTATCGGCATACCGGATCCGTCAAAAGGCGAAGTGATCAAGGCGGTCATCGTACTCAAACCGGACGCGGGCACAATCATCGCAGATGAGATCATCGCCTGGAGCCGCGACCAGATGTCGCCATACAAGGTACCCAAAGTCGTGGAGTTCCGGTCAGAGTTGCCCGCAACCGGTACCGGAAAGGTTCTTCGTCGCTTGCTAAAGGAAGGCTGAGACCGATAGAGTTTTGGGAACTGCTCAAACGACCACAGAAACGACATCCTGCAGCTGACGTCTTCATCGATTGCGGAACCATCACTGTGAACCCAATGTCTTTTAATCATGTGCCTTCATTGGCACAGCCATTGATTAAATTGTTAAACACACCAAAGACAGCAGAAGATGGGTTCGATGATGGATGTGAAGGAAGCGGCGACCAACCTGGTGCGCAGGCCGGTCGATGGTTGCGTCATGACGGCAAGCGGGCGTTGCATTCCGCAACCGCCATGGATCCTTGCCGGGGACCCGGAAACCGCTGTCGCATATGATCAGTGGCTCATCGACCAGGGACGTGAGGAAGCCATTGCCCTGGATGAAAACTGGATGACATGCCGGCTGGCAGGGCTCGACGGGAGCTTGGTGGACGCGGCTTTGCGCCACTTGTTATGCGATTTTCTGTTCGGTCATCCCCATCCGGAATTTGAGGCGCGCGGAGAAGCAGTGGATTTATACCGGCCCTGAGGCTTGCAGCGCGTCTGCGTCGAAACGCTGGTGGTGTTTGAAGTATTCCAGGACCTGAATAAGTTTTTTACGAATGCCCGGCTCGGAAGCCGAATGACCCGCATCTGCGGCAATGTGCAGAACGGCACCCGGCCATGCCCGGTACAGGCGATAGGCGGACTCCACTGACGCGATCACATCATGGCCACCCTGCACAATCATCAGTGGCAGATGAGCAATGCGGTCGACGCGCGATATCAACTCGTCGTGCTCTAAGAACATATTGTTTGCAAAGTAAAATGCATCCAGTCTTCCAGTGCCGTAAACAACAGACTCATTCTTTGCGGACTCCGCTATCAGTTCAGGGTTTTGCTGTAGAAGCGAACAGGCTTCGGTATATCTGTACCATGTTCGTGCAGCAGCCATCCGTTCTTCCGGATTAGCGGAGCAAAGCCGATTCTGATATGCGGTGAGGACGTCGCTTCTGTGCTCCTCCGGTATCCATGCAATGAAATCTTCATATGCCTTGGGGTAAAACCGCCGGGCGCCGTACAGGAACCAGTTGATTTCATCTGGCGTGCCGAGAAATATTCCCCGCAAAACAAATCCAAGGCAGGCATCCGGGTGCGACTGCCCATATGCCAGTGAAAGTGCCGTGCCCCATGAACCGCCTGCAAGCAGCCACTTGCTGATACCGAGGAATTTGCGCAACTTCTCCATGTCATCGACAAGCAGTTGCGTGGTATTGCGTCGCGTTTCTCCCAGAGGTGTCGAGCGGAATGCGCCGCGCTGGTCGAACAGGATGATGCGATATGCATCAGGATCGACCCACTGGCGTTTTTCAGGTGATGCTCCGGAACCGGGTCCGCCGTGAACGTAGACGACCGGTATGCCATCCGGATTGCCGCATTCTTCCCAGTAAAGCGTATGAATATCATCGACCGGGAGGGTTCCGGTGCGGCGCGGTTCGATCGGTGGAAACAGGGAAAAGTCGGGAGATGCATTCATCATGGTTTGCGGGACATAACCCGGAAATGCAAGGCGTGTAATGCATGTCTTGACAGTACCGGTCCGCAAAAAATTCCCTGCAGCGTCGCAGATACACGGTATGGAAGCAATGGGGAGCGGTCAGTGCAGCGCTGTTGGAAGCGTTGCACCCTGTTTGCCAAGTCGGCTGCTACTCCGTATAAAAAAAGGGGAAGCGATGTGTCTCCCCTTTTTCTGAGCGGTTAAAACTTATCGGTCAAGACAGTTGCGCCGCATATTGCTCAAGATGCTGATCGGTGCCGCCGAATTGCAGTTCGATGGCCATCAGACGCTTGAAGTAATGGCTGACGTCGAGTTCGTCGGTCACGCCCATACCGCCATGCAGTTGCACTGCCTGTTGCCCGACGAAGCGGCATGCCTGGCCCACAACGACCTTGGCCGCCGACATGGCACGGTTGCGTGCTACCGGATCTGCATCGGTACAACGCACCGCGGCAAGATAGCTCATCGAGCGCGCCTGTTCGATATGCAGAACCATGTCGGCCATACGGTGCTGCAATGCCTGAAACTTGCCGATCGGCTGACCAAACTGCTTGCGATTGCGAGCGTATTCGACCGTTGCCGCGAGCAGTTTGTCGAGTGCGCCAACCGCTTCGGCACACACCGCAGCCAGGCCGAAATCAAGCACGTCGGAAAGCTTCCGTTCGGCTTCGTTTGCACTTTCCGCGCCATTCAGCAGCGCGGTGGCGGGAACGAATACCTGATTGAGCCAAACGTCACCGGCGCGTACGCCATCGACCGTCGCATAATCAACTTTGTGAACACCGGGGGCATTGGCAGGTACGCAGAACACGGCAAGTGGACCATCAGTGTCCGGCTTGCCAAGACGCGCTGTCACCAGCAGTATGTCGGCTGACCCGGCGTGGGCGACGACGCTCTTGTGGCCTGTCAGCAGGTAGCCATTGCCGACCGGCCAGGCACGTGTCGCAATGGCCATGCGGTCAAAACGGGTTTGCTGCTCGTCATGCGCAAGGACTGCGATTTTTTCGCCAGCGGCAAGAGCAGGCAGCCACTCAGCGCGTTGCACATCGTTGCCCAGCGCCCCCAATGTCCGGGTCGCCAGCACGGCGCTGGCGAGATAGGGCTCCAGCAGCAAGCCTTCGCCTACTGCATTCATGACCAGCATATTGTCAATCGCACTGCCGCCCAGGCCGCCATCGGCTTCCGGTACGTTCAGCGACAGCAAGCCGATATCGGCAAGCCCCTGCCAGATCTGGCGACTAAAGCCATCCGGCGATTTTTCCTTGATTTGGCGGCGCGCTTCGAAGCCATAATCCTTGGACACGAAACGACGCGTGGTGTCGAGCAGCATCTGCTGTTCTTCGGTAAAGGTAAAGTCCATTGCGTGCTCCTACAAGCCAAGGATCATCTGCGAGATGATGTTCTTTTGAATTTCATTCGAGCCGCCATAGATCGACAGCTTGCGCATGTTCAGATAGTTCGCGGCAAGCGGCGTTGCATAGAAGGGGCCGACCGCATCGCCCTGGTAACCGGCCGCCATCGCTTCACGGCGCAATGGCAGGGCATAGGTCCCGACTGCCTGCACCAGCAGTTCGGTGATGGCTTGCTGGATTTCGGTGCCCTTGATCTTCAGGATCGATGCTTCCGGACCTGGGGCGCGGCGCTCGGCTTCGGCGGACAGGACGCGCAGGTTGGTGATTTCCAGCGCTGTCAGGTCGATCTCGACCTGGGCAATACGAGAAGCGAACATCGGGTCCTTGATCAGCGGCTTGCCGTTCTTGGATTCCAGCGAGGCGATACGCTTCAGCCGTGAAATTTCACGCTTGGCAATGCCGATACCGGCAATATTGGTGCGCTCGTGGCCCAGCAGGAACTTGGCATAAGTCCAGCCGGCGTTTTCTTCACCGACGAGGTTTTCAACTGGTACGCGTACGTTCTCGAACCAGACTTCGTTGACTTCATGCGAGCCATCCATTGTGATGATTGGACGCACGGTAATGCCGGGCGTCTTCATGTCGATCAGGATGAAGGAAATGCCGCGCTGCGGTTTGACCTCGGGATCGGTGCGCACCAGGCAGAAGATCCAGTCGGCATACTGGCCTTGCGTGGTCCATGTCTTCTGGCCGTTGACGACATAGTGATCACCCTCGCGCACCGCGCGTGTCTTGACGGACGCGAGGTCCGAGCCGGAACCCGGTTCCGAGTAACCCTGGCACCACCACTCGTCGGCCGAGAGGATCTTCGGCAGGAAGCGTTCCTGTTGTGCCGGCGAGCCGTATTGCATGATGACCGGCGCAACCATCTTGAGGCCGAATGGAATCGTACGCGGCGCACCGGCTGCTGCGCATTCTTCTTCAAATATGTATTGCTGCGTCGCGCTCCATCCAGGCCCGCCAAATTCCTTGCGCCATGATGCGCCGCCCCATCCCTTGGCGTGGAGAATTTTCTGCCAGCGGACGTAGTCGTCGCTTTGCAGGATCAGGCCGTTGAGTACCTTGTGTTGAATATCCGGCGGCAATGAGCCGGCGACGAACTCGCGCACTTCCTGGCGGAAGGCAAGTTCTTCAGGAGTGAAATTAAGATCCATTTGTTCCTCTTGTTACGTTCGACGCCGACGCACTGTGCATGCAAGCATTCAAGCTCAATTAAAACGCCGCAATACCCGTCTGTTCACGACCCAAAATCAGCGCATGGATATCATGGGTGCCTTCATAGGTGTTCACCACTTCCAGGTTCACCATGTGACGGATCACGCCGAATTCATCCGAAATGCCATTCCCGCCCAGCATGTCGCGCGCCATACGCGCCACATCCAGTGCCTTGCCACAGGAATTACGCTTCATCATCGACGTGATGGCTACCGCCGCCGTGCCTTCATCCTTCATGCGTCCCAGGCGCAGGCATCCCTGCAGACCCATGGTGATTTCGGTTTGCATGTCGGCCAGCTTCTTCTGAATCAGCTGATTGGCCGCCAGCGGCTTGCCAAACTGCTTGCGGTCCAGCACATACTGGCGTGCCGTGTGCCAGCATGACTCCGCCGCACCCAATGCACCCCAGGCAATACCGTAACGTGCCGAATTCA